>NZ_CP030126.1:300000-470000 GCF_003568845.1 Indioceanicola profundi
ATGAACCCCGACCGGCTGTCGGTCTTCGGCTATGCCCATATGCCCGGCTTCAAAGCGCACCAGAACCGGATCGATGAGAGCACGCTTCCCGACGCCGACGCCCGCATGGCCCAGAACCAGGGGATCGAGGAAACCCTGCTGGCCGAGGGCTATATCCGCATCGGTCTCGACCACTTCGCCCGGCCGGACGATCCCATTGCCAGCGCCGCGTCCCAGGGCCGGCTGCGCCGCAACTTCCAGGGCTACACCACCGACGATGCGGATGCGCTGATCGGTCTCGGCGCCAGCGCCATCGGCCGGCTGCCGCAGGGCTTCGTCGCCAACATCGTGCCAGTGCCGGGCTACCAGAAGGCGGTGGCCGCCGGCGGGCTGGCCGTGGGCCGCGGCTTCCGCCTCAGTGCGGAGGACCGGCTGCGCTCCGATGTGATTGAGCAGTTGATGTGCAATTTCACCGTCGATGTCGCCGATTACGGCGTTCGCCACCCGGCCGGCCTGTCCGGCCTGCTGCCCAAGGCGGAATCGCTGGCGGAGCTGGAGCGGGACGGGCTGATCCGCCTGGACGGCACCCGCCTGACCGTGCCCGACGAGGCCAAGCCCCTGGTCCGCAGCGTCGCCGCCCTGTTCGACAGCTACCTGGACCCGGAGAGCGGGCGACATAGCAAGGCGATCTAAGGGGGAGGCCCGTCGGCAGAATCGGCCCACGCCATTCCGCCCGTTGACGGCTACCGGCCGGCGGGGCACCATCCGCGCCATCATGAGAACGCGCCTGAAAGTGTGCTGCATTTCCTCGGTGGAGGAGGCCCGTATCGCCGTGGCCGCCGGGGCGGATGCGTTGGGGCTGGTGGCGGAGATGCCATCCGGCCCCGGTCCCATCGCCGATGAGCTGATCGCGGAGATCACTGCCACGGTGCCGCCGCCGGTGGCGACCTTCCTGCTGACCTGCCGCACCGATCCCGACGGGATCGTGGAGCATGTGCGGGCCTGCCGCACCAACACGGTCCAGCTTGTCGATTCGGTGCCCGTCGCCACCTATGCCGCCCTGCGCCGCCACTGCCCGTCGGTGAAGATCGTGCAGGTGCTGCATGTGCTGGGCGACCGCACGGTGGAGGAGGCGCGGGAGGCCGCTCCCCATGTGGACGCCCTGCTGCTGGACAGCGGCCGGCCCGATCTGGCGGTGAAGGAGCTGGGCGGCACCGGCCGGGTGCATGACTGGGCGACGTCCGCCCGGATCGTCGCGGCGGTGGACCGGCCGGTGTTCCTGGCCGGCGGGCTGACGCCAGCCAATATCGGGCAGGCCATCGCCCAGGTCCGCCCCTACGGCGTCGACCTCTGCTCCGGCGTGCGTAACGGCGGCGATCTGGACCCGGCCAAGCTGGCGGCCTTTGTTGCGGCGCTGATGGCGGCCTGACCCGGACAGTGCCGCCTGTCCAGCCTACCCCCGCAAGGACGCCAGCACCGCGTCGGACAGGCTGCCCACCATGTGGGTCACGAACATGTCCAGCGCCACCAGCCCGACGGCGAAGATCCAGTCCAGTTCCAGCACCGATTTCACCACCATGCCGGCATAGGCCAGGATGAACAGCCCCAGCACGGCCTGCACCACCTGCCCGCCCTCCAGCCCCAGTCCGGGGCTGAGCGCCAGACCGGTGCCCACGATGGCGATGAGGGTCTGCACCACCGTGGCCCAGTTGTAGGCGGCGACGAAGGCGGGGAAACGCTGCGCCCGCTTCATCAGCTCCAGCAGATGGAAGGTGATCAGCAGATAGGCGAACATGATCACCAACTGCACCGCCACCTTGATGCCGAGATAGTGCAGCACGGCGCCACCGCTCTCGAACCGGTTGCCGTTCAGCAGCAGTAGGAAGCCGGCATAGAGCGGCACGAACAGCCACAGCGCCCTGAAGCTGCGCCACGCCGCCCCGCCGTCATTCAGGAAATAGCGCGCGCCGGATGTGTCGAACCGCAGCAGCCGCAACGCCCCGTACAGCCCATAGGCCGCCTCGGCCAGCACGCTCATGCCCTTGCTCCGCGCCGCTCGAACCAGCTTTCCAACAGACGGGCATAGATCGCGGTCAGCCCTTCCAGATCGGCCACCGCAACATTCTCATCCACCTTGTGCATGGTGGCGCCCACCAACCCGAACTCCACCACTGGACAGTGATCCTTGATGAAGCGGGCGTCGGAGGTGCCGCCGGAGGTGGACAGCTCCGGCCTCCGTCCTGTCTCCGCCTCCACCGCGTCGGCCAACAGGGCGGACAGCTCGCCCGGCGGGGTCAGGAAGGCGTCGCCGCTGACCTGGATCTTCAGGTCCCAGGCTCCGCCCACCTCCTCCAGCACATCGCGGATATGGGCCTCCAGGCTCCGCGGCGTGTGCAGGTCGTTGAAGCGGATGTTGAAGCGGGCCGTGCCCTTGGCCGGGATCACGTTGCTGGCGGGGTTTCCGACATCGATGGTGGTGATGGCCAGGGTGCTGGGCTGGAAATGCGGCGTGCCCTCGTCCAGCGGGCTGGCGCTCAGCAAATGCAGCGCCTCCGTCAGCCGGGGCAGGGGATTGTCGGCCAGATGCGGATAGGCCACATGCCCCTGCGCGCCATAGGCGGTCAGGGTGGCCGTCATGCTGCCGCGCCGGCCGATCTTCATCATGTCGCCCAGGGCCTTGGGATTGGTCGGCTCCCCCACGATGCAGGCGTCGATCCGCTCGCCCGTTTCCATCATCCAGTCCAGCATTTTGCGGGTGCCGTTGATGCTGGGCCCTTCCTCATCGCCGGTGATCAGCAGGCTGATGCTGCCGGCCGGCTTTCCATGCTTTTGCAGGTAGCGCCCCACTGCGGCGGCGAAGGCGGCGACGCCGCCCTTCATATCCGACGTGCCGCGCCCATAAAGCCGCCCGTCGATGATTTCGCCTCCGAAAGGATCGACGGTCCAGGCCGCCGCATCCCCCACCGGCACCACATCCGTATGGCCGGCGAAGCAGAGGTTCGGCCCCTCCGTTCCCAGCCTTGCATAGAGATTGTCCACCCGGTCGGTGCCTGGCTCCTCGAACGGTAGCCGGGTGCAGGCGAAGCCCATGCCCTCCAGCGCCCGCTGCAGAACATCCAGCGCCCCCGCATCCGCGGGCGTCACGCTGGGACAGCGGACCAGGGCCTGGGCAAGGGCGATGGGGTCGGTGGTCATGGCGTCTCGGTTACCCGTAGGTCGGATCGAGCCATTGGCGATGATCCGACACAGCCTCAAAGAAAGATGCAGACCGGAAAGACGTCGCCAGCCCGCACGGGGCGGCGGCACCGTGTCGGATCGTCGCCAAGGCTCGATCCGACCTACGGAACGCAGCCCGGCCTCAATCCCGCAGCAGCTCGTTGATGCCGGTCTTGGAGCGGGTCTTCTCGTCCACCCGCTTGATGATCACGGCGCAGGACAGGTTCGGGCCCGGCGTGCCGTCGGGCAGGGGCTTGCCCGGCAGGCTGCCCGGCACCACCACGCTGTAGGCCGGCACCCGGCCCATGAAGATTTCGCCCGTGGTGCGGTCCACGATCTTGGTGCTGGCTCCGATGAAGACGCCCATGGACAGCACGCTGCCGCGTTCCACCACCACGCCCTCCACTACCTCGGACCGGGCGCCGACGAAGCAGTCATCCTCGATGATGGTGGGGTTGGCCTGCAGCGGCTCCAGCACGCCGCCGATGCCGGCCCCGCCGGACAGGTGGACGTTCTTGCCGATCTGGGCGCAGGACCCCACGGTGGCCCAGGTGTCCACCATGGTGCCGCTGTCCACATAGGCGCCGACATTGACGAAGCTGGGCATCAGCACCACGCCGGGGGCGATGTAGGCGCTCTGCCGCACCACGGCGTTCGGCACGACGCGGAAGCCGGCGGCCCGCCAGCGTGTCTCGTCCCAGCCCACGAACTTGGACGGCACCTTGTCCCACCAGGTCGCCCCGCCGGGACCGCCCTCCACCACCTGGTTGTCGTTCAGGCGGAAGGACAGCAGCACCGCCTTCTTCAGCCACTGGTTCACCACCCAGCCATTCGCGCCGGGCTCCGCCACCCGCGCCTTGCCGCCATCCAGCAGGGCAAGCGCGGTCTCGACCGCCTCGCGCACGGCGCCTTTGCTGTCGGGACCCAGACCGGCCCGGTCCTCCCAGGCCTGATCAATGGTGCGGGCGAGATCGGCGTGGCTCATGGCATCTGTCCGTAATGCAAGCGTTCGAAAGTCCGGACCTTGGCCGCGCTCCCGCCCCCGAGTCAATGCGGCAGACCGGCAGGGCAGGTGTGATGCGCCGCTCAGGGCCACTTCACCTCGGGCGGCAGGCTCATCAGGATGGCTTCGATGTTCCCGCCGGTCTTCAGCCCGAACAGGGTGCCGCGGTCATGGATCAGGTTGAACTCCACATAGCGGCCGCGGCGGATCAATTGGTGCTCCCGCTGTTCGGCGGTCCAGGGCAGGTGCATGCGCCGGCGCACGATGCGTGGATAGACCGCCAGGAACGCCTCGCCCACCGCACGGGTGAAGGCGAAATCATCCTCCCAGTCGCCGGTGTCCAGATTGTCGTAGAAGATGCCGCCGACGCCCCGCGGCTCCCCCCGGTGCGGCAGGAAGAAATAGCGGTCGCACCATTCCTTGAAGCGCGCGTAGTAGTCGGCCCCGTGCGCGTCGCAGGCGGCCTTCAGCGCGGCATGGAATTCGGCCTTGTCCTCTTCGGTCTCGGCGCTGTCCAGGAACATGGGCGTCAGATCGGCCCCGCCGCCGAACCAGGCGATCTGGGTGACCAGGTGGCGGGTGTTCATATGAACGGCCGGCACCACGGGGCTGCGCATATGGGCGACCAGGCTGATTCCGCTGGCCCAGAAGCGGCCCTCCTCGCCAGCCCCCGGCATGTTGGCCCGGAATTCCGGGCTGAAGGTGCCGTGGACGGTGGACACGTTCACGCCCACCTTCTCGAACACCCGCCCGCCGCGCATCACGCTCATGACGCCGCCGCCGCCCGGCTCCCCGTCCCAGTTGGCGCGGTCCCAGGCCTTGCGCTCGAACCGCCCTGGCGGCAGCCCTGCATGCGGCCCCTTCGCCAACTCATCCTCGATGGCCTCGAACGCGGCGCAGATCCGGTCGCGCAAGGCTTCGAACCAGGCGCGGGCGCGCCCCTGCCGCTCGGCGACGATCTCGGGAGTGGGGAGGGGGGAAGGGGTGGCACTCTGCACGGCGGCGCTCCTCGATCTTTGCCCTGTATGTACCCGCCCCACCCGCCGGGGCCAAGGGGGCGGAGGGAAACCTAGCCCCGCCCTGGAAATCCCCCCGTCTGCCGCAGCGCCTCTCCCAGCACCATGGCGGCCGCCACGGCGAGGTTCAGCGAGCGCACGCCCGGCCGCATGGGGATAAATATCCGTGCATGGCACTGGGCCGCCACTTCCGGCGGCGTGCCCGCACTCTCGCGCCCGAATAGCAGCGTATCGTCGGGGCGGAAGGCGAACGCCGTATAGGGCACGTCCTCCGGCCCCTCCGGCGTCTCCACCAGCACCACCCGGCCGGTGCGGCTGGCCAGGAAGGCGGACCAATTGATGTGCCGCGCGATCTCCGCCGCCGCCCCGTAATCCATCATGCTGCGCCGCATCCGCCGATCGTCCAGCAGGAAGCCGCAGGGCTCGATGATGTCCACCGCCACTTCCAGGCAGGCGCCGGCCCGGATCAGGGTGCCGGTGTTCTGGGGGATGTCGGGCTGGTAGAGGGCAAGGCGCAAGGGATTGGGCTCCAAGGGCGGAAATCACCCATATTCTAGCCGCCGCAGCCCGTCCGCCGCCACACGGTGCGCGCGACGAATTGTCAGCAGGTGCGGCGAGAGGCAGCACTTTCCATCACACGACCGGGCATGTATATCGAAGCCACGCGACCGGACACCCGTCCGGGCGGGCCGTTCGCCTATCCGAACTTCGCTGCATCCAAGCGGGTCATTCCCGCAAGGTGGGGTGGGGGCAAGAAAAAGCAACCGGCGGGGACCGATCCGGTTCCTGCCGCAGGTTCCGCCCCTGGGTGCCGCGGGAGGGAGAGTGTGAGAAGGGTGGGCGCCCGCCTCTGCCGGTGCCCGCACATGCGAGGAGACGAGAGGATGGCGGAGACAACCCATCAGGCCCCCCATGGCCACGACGGCGAGGGGCAGACCCGCCGCGACTTCATCTACCTGGCCGCCGCCGCGACCGGCGCCGTGGGCGCTGCCGCTGCCATATGGCCGTTCATCGATTCCATGAACCCCGCGGCGGACACGCTGGCGCTGGCCTCCACCGAGGTGGATCTGACGCCGATCGCCGAGGGTCAGGCCATCACCATCACCTGGCGCGGTAAGCCGGTCTTTATCCGCCACCGCACGGCGGAGGAGATCGAGGCCGCCCGGAGCGTGAATCTGGCCGAGCTGGTCGACCCGCAGCCCGATGAGGAGCGCGTGGTGGAGCCGCAGTGGCTGGTCATGGTCGGTGTGTGCACCCACCTCGGCTGCGTGCCGCTGGGGCAGAAGACCGGCGATGCGAAGGGTGACTACGGCGGGTGGTTCTGCCCCTGCCACGGCTCGCACTACGACACGTCCGGCCGTATCCGCCGGGGTCCCGCGCCCGCCAATCTCGTCGTGCCGGAATATGAATTCCTGTCCGAGTCCCGCATCCGTATCGGCTGACCTGATCCAGTAAGGAGGGAGTGCCACGATGGCTCACGCCCCGACATCATCCTTCAAGAACCCGGTGGTGAACTGGATCGACCAGCGCCTGCCCGTGTTCACGATGCTGCAGAAGGAGTACGGAGTTTTCCCGACTCCGCGCAACTTCAACTATTTCTGGAATTTCGGCGCCATCGCCATGTTCGTGCTGGTGACGATGATCGTCTCCGGCATCTTCCTGGCGATGCACTACACCGCCAACACCGGCCTGGCTTTCGATGCCGTCGAGCGCATCATGCGCGACGTGAATTACGGCTGGCTGCTGCGCTACATCCACGCCAACGGCGCCTCGATGTTCTTCATCGCGGTGTATATCCACATCCTGCGCGGCTTCCTCTACGGCTCCTACAAGAAGCCGCGTGAGCTGCTGTGGATCATCGGCGTGGTGATCTTCCTGCTGATGATGGGCACGGCCTTCATGGGCTACGTGCTGCCGTGGGGCCAGATGAGCTTCTGGGGCGCCACCGTCATCACCAACCTGTTCTCCGCCATCCCGGTGGTGGGCGACAGCATCGTGACCCTGCTCTGGGGCGGCTTCTCGGTGGACAACCCCACCCTCAACCGCTTCTTCGCGCTGCACTACCTGCTGCCGTTCGTGATCGTGGCGATGGTGTTCCTGCACGTCGCGGCGCTGCACGTCACGGGCTCCAACAACCCGCTGGGGATAGAGCCGAAGGGTCCGCAGGACACGCTGCCCTTCCACCCGTACTACACGTCCAAGGACATGTTCGGGCTGACGGTGTTCGTGATCCTGTTCGCGGCCTTCGTCTTCTTCGCCCCGAACTATCTGGGCCACCCGGACAACTACATTCCGGCCGATCCGCTGGTGACCCCGGCGCACATCGTTCCGGAATGGTACTTCCTGCCCTTCTACGCCATCCTGCGCGCCATCACCTTCAACATCGGCCTGCCCTTCAGCGACGTGGTGCTGGTTCCGGCCAAGCTGGGCGGCGTGCTGCTGATGTTCGCCTCCATCCTGATCTGGTGCCTGATGCCGTGGCTGGACCGCTCGCCGGTGCGCAGCTACCGCTTCCGCCCGATCTACAAGTGGTGGGTGCTGATGCTGGTGGTCAGCTTCTTCATGCTGATGTATGCCGGCGGCCGCCCGGCGGAAGGCATCAACGTCATCATTGGGCAGGTCGGCACGCTCCTGTACTTCCTGTTCTTCCTGGGCCTGCCGGTCATCAGCAGCATTGAGCGTCCGCTTCCGCTGCCGGCCAGCATCGCCCAGCCCGTACTCGGCGGGGGCCGCATCTCCGCCGCTGCCGCTGCCAAGCCGATGGAGAAGGCGTGATGCACCGCCCGAAGATGATCTCCTCCCTGAAGTCCCTCCTGGTCGCCGGCGGCATCGCGCTGACCGGCGCCATGGGGGCCCTGGCCGCCACCGCCGAGGCGGCGACCGCGCCGGCTCCGCCGGAGCAGGAATGGCACCATGGCGGCGTGAACAGCTTCACGAGCATGTTCAAGACCTTCGACCGGGCGTCGCTGCAGCGCGGCTTCCAGGTCTATAAGGAGGTCTGCTCCGCCTGCCACAGCATGAACCTCGTGGCCTACCGCAACCTCGAAGCTCTGGGCTTCAGCGAGGAAGAGGTCAAGGCCATCGCGGCGCAGTATGAAGTGACCGACGGTCCCGACGATACGGGCGAGATGTTCACCCGGCCGGCGATTCCATCCGACCACTTCAAGGCGCCGTTCCCGAACGCGAAAGCCGCGGCAGCGGCCAACAACGGCAAGGCCCCGCCGGACCTGTCGCTGATCGTCAAGGCGCGTGAGCACTTCGAGGACTATGTCTACGGCGTGCTCACCGGTTACCGTGACGCGCCGGAAGGCTTCAACGTGCCGGAGGGCGGGTACTACAACGAGTACTTCCCCGGCCACGTGATCGCCATGGCCCCGCCGCTGTACGATGACGGGATCACCTATGCGGACGGCACCCCGGCCACCATCGCCCAGCAGGCGCATGACGTGACCGCGTTCCTGGCCTGGGCCGCCGAGCCCCACCTGGAGGCTCGCCGCCAGATGGGCGTCGCGGTGATCATGTTCCTGATCATCCTGGCCGGCCTGCTCTACGCCGCCAAGCGCCGCGTCTGGGCCGACGTGCACTGAGCACTCCGACCTGACCGTCCTGCTGCCGCTGATCGGCCGCGAGGAAAGCCTACCGAAAAGCCCCGGCGCATCCCGCTCCGGGGCTTTCTTCATGGTTCTGGTCAAGAGGTGGGGCGGGAAGCCTGACGAGAGGTGCGGCAACCGGTCCTTCCGTGCAAGATTGCGCGGAAACTGTTGCAGTCTCAGGCAGCCGGCCCCGTCGCCGATTGCCGCGGCGGAGCGGATTTGAGGAGAAGGCGGTCATGGGCCAGCACTATGCGGAAATCGTGCGCATCCTGCGCTTCTGGTTCACGGAGGCGGGGCCGGAGCGCTGGTTCGCGGCGGACCCGGCGTTCGACGCGCTCTGCCGGGAACAGATGCTCGAATGCCATGAGCGGGCGGCGGCGGGCGAGTTCGCGGCCTGGGGGGAGGCGCCGGAGGGGGCGCTGGCGCTCTGCCTGCTGCTGGACCAGGCGCCGCGCAACATGTTCCGGGGCAGTCCCCGCATGTACGCCACCGACGCCATGGCGCTGGAGGTTGCCCGCACGGCGGTGGAGCGGGAGTTCGACAGGGGCATGACGGAGGATCAGCGCACCTTCCTCTACCTGCCCTTCGAGCATGCGGAGGACATGGAGGCGCAGCGCATGGCGGTGCGGCTCTTCGCGACCCGCACGCAGAAGCCGGGCTATCTGGATTATGCGGCCATGCACCTGGCCATCGTCGCCCGCTTCGGTCGCTTCCCGCACCGGAACGCCATCCAGGGCCGGGAGACCACGCCGGAAGAGGCGGAGTTCCTGAAGCAGCCCGGCAGCGGGTTCTGAACGGGGGGCGGTCTGGCCCCTCCGTAAATCCGTCACCCCGGCGAAAGCCGGGGCCCAGAGTCCCGAGGGCGGTGCCGGCCGCCCTGGGTCCCGGCCTTCGCCCGGATGACGGAAAAAGAGCGGAAAGGACCGCTGCTCAGACGTTGAAGCGGAAATGGAAGATGTCGCCGTCCTGGACGACATACTCCTTGCCTTCCATCCGCATCTTGCCGGCCTCCTTGGCCGGGCCTTCGCCGCCCAGCGCGGCATAGGTCTCGTAATCGATGGTCTCGGCCTTGATGAAGCCGCGCTCGAAATCGGTGTGGATGACGCCCGCGGCCTCCGGCGCCTTGGCGCCGCGGCGCACCGTCCAGGCCCGCGCCTCCTTCGGCCCCACGGTGAAGAAGGTGATCAGGTTCAGCAGGCCGTAGCCGGCGCGGATCACCCGGTTCAGGCCGGGCTCGTCCAGCCCCAGGCTCTCCAGATACTCGGCCTTGTCCTCGGGGGGGAGCTGGGACAGCTCCGCCTCGATGGCGGCGGAGATCACGACGCTGGCCGCACCCTGCTTCTTCGCCATTTCGGCCACCCGTGCCGACTGGCTGTTGCCGGTGCCGGCGCTGGCTTCCTCGACATTGCAGACATACAGGACCGGCTTGCCGGTCAGCAGGGCGAACTGGCGGAACATCTCCTGCTCCTCCTTCGCCACCTCGACCGTGCGAGCCGGCTTGCCGTCGCGGAGTGCGGCAAGCACCCGCTCCATCAGGTCGGCCTGGGCCTTGGCCTCCTTGTCGCCGCCCTTGCCCTTCTTCTGCAGGGCCGGCAGCCGGCGCTCCAGCGAGTCCAGGTCGGACAGCATCAGCTCGGTCTCCACCGTCTCCGCATCGCGGATCGGGTCGATGGAGCCCTCGACATGGGTGATGTCGCTGTCCTCGAAGCAGCGCAGGACGTGGACGATGGCGTCCACCTCGCGGATATTGGCCAGGAACTGGTTTCCCAGCCCCTCGCCCTTGCTGGCCCCGCGGACCAAACCGGCGATGTCGACGAATTCGAGCTGCGTCGGGATGGTCTTCTGCGACTTGGCGATAGCGGCCAGCTTGTCCAGCCTAGGGTCCGGTACGCCCACCCGGCCCACATTCGGCTCGATGGTGCAGAAGGGATAGTTGGCGGCCTCCGCCGCGGCGGTGGAGGTCAGCGCGTTGAAAAGCGTCGACTTGCCGACATTGGGCAGGCCGACGATGCCGCAATTGAATCCCATGGGACGTGCTTCGCCTGGACTGTGAGAACCGGTTGCGCAGGGTTATGGGGGATGCAGGTCCGATTGACAATCCCAGGCGGGCGCAGGGGTGGGGTTCGGCAGGATGTAGGGCGGGGACGAAAGGGCAGGTGGAGCACCGCGCCGGCACGGACCACGCCAGCGGAGACTACGCCCCGCCAGCCTTCCGCGGTGTCGGCCGCCAGTCCGGCGGGGCCAGTTCGAAGCTCTCGAACCGGAAGGCCGGGGCGACGGTGCAGCCCACCAGGGTCCAGGCGCCCAGGCTCACCGCCGTTTGCCAATGGTTGGCCGGCACCACGAGCTGCGGCCGCTGGCCGGCGGCGAGGTCGGGGCCCAGATGGCGGGCGCTGGCATCGTGCCCGTTGGGGCTGAGGGTCAGGACCAGCGGCGCGCCCGCATGCCAATGCCAGACCTCGTCCGCATCCACCACCCGGTGCCAGTGGCTGTACTCCCCGGCCTGGAGCAGGAAGTAGATGGCGGTGCTCGCCCCCCGGCCGCCATCGGGCGGGGCATGGCGATAGGTCTCCACATAATGCCCGCCCTCCGGATGAGGCCGCATGCCCAGCAGGTCGATGATCTGCCGGGGCGTCAGGCTGCCATACATCGGCGCTTACTCCGTCGGGGGAGCTGTCAGCTTGAAGCTCTCCCGCACCGTCACCCCCTCGAACCAGTGGGCGAGGCGGGAGCGTCCGTGCCGCCAGCCATCCTTGGCATAGCGGAAATCCAGATAGCCCAGCGTGACCGCCACGGCGATGCCGCCGATGGTCAGGGCGTCGGGCTT
The DNA here is from genome assembly GCF_003568845.1 of Indioceanicola profundi. Taxonomy (NCBI): domain Bacteria; kingdom Pseudomonadati; phylum Pseudomonadota; class Alphaproteobacteria; order Rhodospirillales; family Azospirillaceae; genus Indioceanicola; species Indioceanicola profundi. Next base: position 311,635 of record NZ_CP030126.1, read on the forward strand.
CGGCAGTGCCTCGGCCTCCGCCTCCAGCGTGTCCAGCGTGCGGACCATGGCGCGGCGCTGCCGCTCGATCCAGTCGGCGCTGCGCAGGGATTCGGGCCGGCGGCCCTCCAGCAGGCGCAGTACGCCGGCGTCGCAGATGCCGTCCGCCATGGCCTGCTGGCGCAGCGCCACCCAGCGCTCACGCCCGGCGGCGGGGAACAGCTTCCGCCCGTCATGCTGGCTGTCCAGATATTCCGCCACCACCGGGCTGTCGAACAGGACCAGCCCGTCCTCCGTCACCAGGCAGGGGATCTTGGCCAGCGGGTTGTCGCGCACGATGGGGCTGTCCGGCGCCCAGACGTCGGTGGGCACCAGCTCGATCCGGTCGGCCAGCCCGGCCTCATGGGCCAGCATCAGAACCTTGCGGACATAGGGGGAGGTCTGGCTGTAGCGCAGCTTCATTCGCGTCTTCTCTCATCGCTGGGGGCTCAGCCCCGGTAGTTGTCCTTGCCCCGCCGGATGGCCGCGAAGACCGCAACCGGGTTGGCGCCCGCCATGCCCATGGCGGCGGCCATGGCCGGGTCGTCGGCGCGCAGGAACGGGTTCACCGCCTTCTCCCGCCCCAGCAGGGTGGGCAGCGTCGGTTGCAGCGTGGCCCGAAGCCGGTCCACCTCGGCGGCACGTTCCGCCAATGCGGCATTGTCCGGGTCGATGCTGCGGGCGTAGCGGGCGTTGGACTGGGTATATTCGTGGCCGCAATAGACGCGGGTGGAATCCGGCAGGGCGCGCAGCTTCAGCAGGCTGGTCCACATCTGGTCCGGCGTGCCCTCGAACAGGCGGCCGCAGCCGAGGGAGAACAGGGCGTCGCCGCTGAACAGTGCATCCGCATCCTCGAACCAGAAGGCGATGTGGCCGCGGGTGTGGCCGGGCACGTCGAAGACCCGCACCGGGCGCACCCCGAAGCTGAAGCCCTCCCCCTCCGCATAGGCCGTGTCGATCTCCGGGATGCGGTCGCGGTCGGCGGCTGGGCCGATCACCCTGGCGTGCCAGCGGGCCTTCAGGTCGCGGTTGCCGGCCGTGTGGTCGGCATGGTGGTGGGTGTTCAGGATGGTGGTCAGCCGCCAGCCCAGATCGGCCAGGGCCATTTCCACCGGTTCCGACTCCGCCGGGTCGACGACGCCTACGGCGCCCGTCTCCACATCGCGGATCAGGTAGATATAATTGTCGGTCAGCGCCGGGATTAGCCGGATATCGAGCTTGTCCATGGCGGCGAGCCTACCCCATGCCTCCCGGCCCGCCAAGCCCCCCGCCTGCAGGGCATTCGGCCGCGCCCGATGGGGCAAATCGAACGACCGTCCGTTTCCGGACTTGAGCGGGCGGCGCGTTTGCCCGATGCTGGCGCGCCCGGCCCTAGGCCGGCGAAGAAGCAGACGGGAGGAAAAATGCCGAGCGAAGCCGCCGTGAACCGCCAGTGGATACTGAAGGACCGCCCCAAGGGCGGCAACTTCGAAGAGGTGCTGGAACTGCGGGAGTCCGCCGCTCCGGATGCGGGCGAGGGGCAGATCCGGGTCCGCACCATCTATCTGTCGCTGGACCCGACCAACGCTGTCTGGATGCAGTATGACAGCTATCTGCCGGCGGTGCCGCTGGACGGGCCGATGCATGGGCTGGTGCTGGGCGTGGTGGACCAGTCGAACAGCCCGAAGTTCCAGGCCGGCGATCTGGTCAGCGGGCTCGGCCGCTGGGCCGATTATTTCGTCACGGATGGGCAGGGCTGGGCCAAGCTTCCCGACATCCCCGGCCTGCCGCTCACCGCCTATATGGGCCCGCTGGGCATGACCGGCGCCACGGCCTATTTCGGCCTGCTGGATGTCGGCCGCCCGAAGGAGGGGGAGACGGTGCTGGTCTCCGCCGCCGCGGGAGCCGTCGGCTCCATCGTCGGGCAGATCGCGAAGATCAAGGGCTGCCATGTGGTCGGCATCGCCGGCGGGGCGGAGAAGTGCGGCTGGCTGACCGGCGAGCTCGGCTTCGACGCGGCGGTGGACTACAAGGCATCCGGCTGGCGCAAGGCCCTGCGCGCCGCCTGCCCCAAGGGCGTCGACGTTTATTTCGAGAATGTGGGCGGGGAGATCACGGAGGCGGCGCTGGACCTTCTGAACATCCGCGGCCGCATTCCCTTCTGCGGCGCGATCAGCCAGTACAACGCCACCGAGCCGCCGCCGGGGCCGAAGAACCTGTCCGTGCTGGTGGCCAAGCGCGCCCGGATGGAAGGGTTCCTGGTGCTCGATTACGGCCCGCGCATGGGCGAGATGTACCGGGAGATGGGGCCCTGGATCGCCGAGGGTAAGATCAAGTGGAAGGTCGATCTGGACCAGGGCATGGAGAATGTCCTGACCAGCTTCCGCAAGCTGTTCACCGGCGGCAACACCGGCAAGCTGGCTGTCCGCATCGGGGAGGAGCCGGCTGGAGGCTGATCCGCACAAGTGCGGTTCCGGTTGCGCATCACCTCTTCGGATTCCCTCCGAAGGGGTGTATGCTCCTCACCCGAATGGGGAGGAACATGGAAGTCTGAACATCCATGGTTGAGCAACTGGTCGAAGCGGTGGTGATCTTCGCCTGCATCGCCGGCCTCGCTTATCTCGTGGGATTGGCGGGGGCGCATATTGCGGAGCAGCGTATCCTGGCTGGCATGCGGAGCGGCCTGCTGGAGGAGCGTCTACAGCGGATGATGATGCTGGCGGCGAAGGCGCGCGCGCGGCGGGACGAGATGCTGCCGCGCCTCGTGCGTCTGGACGCGCAGGTGAAATCCGTGCGCCGCCGCCACTACATGGTCCAGAAGCGCCTGTCGGACATGTCGGTATCCCGCTCATCCCTGGTTCGCGTCCTGGGAGAGGAGGAGGCGTTCCATCGGGCGGAGCGCCCGTCCCGCCGCTTCATCGCACTGGTGATCAATCGCCATGTGCAGCGGGCCCAGCTTGAGCAGAAGGAGCATCCGTTCCTGGCGCGATCCTGGGCGCGGGCGCAGCAGGTGCATGTCTGGGCGCCGACGATCGGCGACGCCAAGATCGTCGTCGAGCGCGCCTTTCCGCCCGCCACCGGGTTCTTCGTGCTGGAAGTGGCGGAGCCCGCGGACGATACGGAGACGATGGAGGTCATCGCCCCGTTGCCCGCCGCAACGCCCGCTGCGCTCCAGGTTTCGGGCTGAGGCGGCGCGGCGATGATGAGTCTGGCCGGATGGATGGGAATACTGGGCGGGCTGGCGGCGGCGGCCCAGGTCTTCGCGTCCGTTTCCCGCCATGTCCGGCGGGTCAAGGCCGGCCATGCCGCCCGCCTGCGCCAACTTGGCGAGGTCCGGCGCGACATGCGGGAGCGGGCGAGAGCGACGCTGGACCTGCGCCGTGAGGAGCGGGCGATGCAGCGTGAACTGGTTGAGCTGACCGGCCAGATCGACAGCGGGGAGAAGACCGTCCAACGCAAGAAAAGCGCGGAAACCCTTCTGTACGTTTTCGACGAGCGGCGGAATCCGGGGGATCAGGCCTTCATCGTTCCCATCGCCCATCCGCGGTTCGCCGACATCGCCCGGCACCCGCCCGAAGACGTCTCCGCCTCCTGGGTGTCGGGCCGGCGGTTCCTGGTCTGGGCAGCCAGCGACAAGATGGCGTCGGCGAAGGCCAACATGCGCTTTCCCGCGGACAGGGGATATATGGTCGGCGCGCTGGAGCCCTATGCCGGCAATTCGGAGGAGCTTTAGGCACCTCCGAAACGCCAAGCCCCGGCCAGGAGCCGGACAGGCTTCCGCCGCATTCCCATGGTTCTATCGGAAGCATGGATGGACAGGTCCCGATCGGGACGGATCATCCGATCTAACCGTAGGCCAAGCGAGTGCGTGATGTTGATTGCCATGGCGAAAACCGTCGGGCCGGCTGTAACGGCCCTTGGCGCTGGCACTGCCGCCGGCATCTGGGATCAGGATGCCGCCAGTCTGGCCTGGACCCTCTCCCTGCTGGGCGGCGCCGCGTTCCTGTTGTCTGCCGTGGCGCCCCGACAGGCGCCCGGCGTCGTGGCCCTTCTCGCGGCCGGCGTTCTGGCGGCGTATCTGGCGCCTGCCTTGTCGGCCGGGGCCGGATCGGCAGCCCTGCACGAGGGGATGATCGCAGCGGCGGTAGCGGCGGGCGTAGCCGGCGCCGCCGCCGTACTGGGCGCTTCCTCTTCCCTGACCCTGTCACGGTGGGTACGGCACTGAGGGACCGGCTGGCGGCTCACACCGTGGCGCACTGCCCGGCGCAGGCGGATACCTCCGTCCTTATCCAATCGCGGAAGGAGCGGATCTTCGGGTCCTCCCGCCGCCGCTCGGCATAGACCAGCCAGTAGGCGACACCCGTTTCAAGGACCAGATCGGGGAAGGGCAGGACCAGTCGGCCTGCGGCGATGTCGCCGGCGAAGAAGATCGGGCAGATCAGGGCCACGCCCTGGCCCATGCAGGCGGCATGGCCGGTGATGAGTTGCGTATCGTACTGCGATCCGCTCGGCAACCGGTCCACCGGGGTGCCTGACAGCGCAAACCATTGCCGCCACCAGGTCTGGTCGACCGGGTCCTGGCTGTCCAGGAAGGACAGCTTCAGCAGGTCGGCCGGTCTTTCGATGGAGCCCGCCCGTTCCAGAAGGCCGGGCGCCAGGGCGGGGGTCAGTTCCAGGGCCATCAACCTCTCGGCCACCAGCCCCGGCCAAGCGCCGTGTCCAGCACGGATCGCGACATCGAACTCGCCGCGCTCCAGATCCACCAGCCGGCTCGACGCATCCAGCCGCACGGCGACGCCGGGATGCAGAATATTGAACTGCCCCATCCGCGGCACCAGCCATTGCGCGGCGAAGGTCGGAAGGGCGCTGATGGACAGGATTCCCGAATCCGGCGTGACCTGAAGCCGCTCCACCGCGCCGCGGATGCGGTCCAGCGCGTCGGTCATCGCCGTGGCAAGCTCACGTCCCTGCGGGGTGAGCTCCAGCCGGCGGGTCATCCTGCGGAACAGGCTGACACCGATATGCTCCTCCAACTGGCGGATCTGGAAACTCACGGCCGCCTGCGTGACCGCCAGCTCATCGGCCGCCCTGGTGAAGGAGAGATGGCGGGCCGCAGCCTCGAAGGTGCGCAGGGCGGTCAGCGGGGGAAGGCGGGAAGCCATGGCGTCTGTGCATAAGCTGAACTTGTCGGAAGCCTATGGCAAAGCTCGTTTGTCGTCGAGCCGGATTACATCCAGCCTGTCGCCACAGGGCGGGGTCTTTAGAAACCGACAGGAGGATACGATGCATAAGCTCTGCTTTGGTGGACCTTCTCCGGGGCGGCTGCCCTCGCGGCTGGGCACGGTGCTCGGCGGCCTGGATGATCTGCTGCCTGCCGCGGAGGCCGGGAGCGGTGCCGCGCGGGAGATGCGGGGCCGGATCGGCATCCTGCCGGACCTTCCGGACCATCTCCGCCGCGATCTCGGGCTCTAAGGCGGCAGTTCCTACCCGATTGGGTGCGGCAACGGGTGTTCATTGACGTGAGCTGTAGGGGTGCGTAGCCTCGGTCCCCGAAAATTCCGCACCAACAGAAGTGGGGTTCGCCACCATGCGTAAGTCCATCGCGTTCTGCCTTCCGGTGATTGCCGCCGGTCTTTTCATGGCCGCGCCCGCCGCCGCTCAGGACGCTGCCGCCGGCGAGAAGGTCTTCAACCGTTGCAAGGCCTGCCATACGGTGGAAGCCGGCGGTCCGCACAAGGTCGGCCCGAATCTGCACGGTCTGTTCGGCCGCAAGGCCGGCGGCGCGGAAGGCTTCAAGTATTCCGACGCAATGGCCAGCAGCGATGTGGTCTGGAGCAATGAGACCCTGCACGAGTACCTGAAGGACCCGAAGGGCTATATCAAGGGCAACCGCATGGCCTTTGCCGGACTGAAGAAGCAGGAAGATCTGGACAACGTCATCGCCTATCTCGAGCAGGCGACGAAGTAAGCAGTCCGCATTGATGCGTGACGGGCCGGGCGCGGAAGCGTGCCCGGCCTTTTCATTGGGGCCGGACCAGTCCGACCTGTCATTTTTCCTTCATACATTCCCTTCCCGCCCCATCCGGACTCGGCTAGGCTGAGCGTGAAACACAGGGGTGACGGAACACCCCGCATCGGGAGGGAATCTCAACCTATGATCCGCCAGATTCTTGGCACCACCGCGCTCGCCACCATGTTGGCCGCCGCCATGCCGGCCATGGGGCAACAGCTCGATTTCTCGTCCACCACGGTTTTCGGCGACAGTCTCAGCGATACGGGCAATCTCGTTCCGCTCGGCTTGTTTCCCGGCGCGCCCTATGTGGATGGCCGCTTCACCAGCGCAGGCGGCGTCTGGGTCGATTATTTCGACGATATCACCGGCATTCCGGCCACCAGCCGCGCCTTCGGCGGGGCCCGCTCCATCCGGACCCTACCCATCGATCTGACCGCGCAGGTCGATGCCTATCTCGCCGGCGGCCCGACCATTGCCCGCGACCAGCTCTTCGCGCTGTGGATCGGGGGCAACGACTATCTCGCCCTTCTCGAATCGCCCACCGCGCCGTCGACGGCCCAGGCGACGGCCACGATCACCGGCGTCGCGACCTCCGTGGGCACGCAGGCCGGCCGGTTGCGGGCCGCAGGAGCGCAGAACTTCCTGCTGTTCAACCTGCCGCCGCTCGGACAGATTCCGGCCACCTCCGGGGCAGGGGCCGACGCCCGCAATAGCGCCAACCAGCTCTCCTCCCTGCATGCCGCCGCCATGAGCGGAGTGGCGCAGAACCTGCGGGCCAGCGGCGCCACGGTCGTGATCGTGGACATCGAAACCCTGTTCCGGGACCAGCTGGCCCGGCCGGAAGTCTATGGCTTCAGCAATGTGACGGTTCCCTGCTACGTGCCGAATGCGGCGGATGTTCTGGTCGCGACCGGGGCCTGCGCCACGGAAGCCGGCCTGCAGGGGTCGGTCTTCTTCGACCCGGTTCACCCGACCAGCGCGGCCCATCGCCTTATCGCGCAGTTCGCGAACGGCTCTATGGTGACCTCTCTGGTCGGCCCGCAGGCTCTGGCCGCGGCGACGCAGCTCAGCCTCAGCATGTTCGAGCTGGGAACCGACGCCATCGCTGGCCGCATGGCGGGCGCCAGGACGGGCAGCAACAATGTCGGTATCCAGGCGGTGCAGGCCGGGGCCGATGCCCGTTGGGGCATCTACACCTTCGGTACCTGGGCGACGGCGGACAGCGATGCGTTCGACGGCCAGCTCGGCTATGAGCAGGATGCCTGGAACGCCGGCCTCGGGCTGGATTACCAGATCGACCAGCATCTTACCGTCGGCCTCGCCGCCAGCTATGGCGATGGCGAGATGGACCTGGATGACGGCGCCGGCACCATCGACACGAAGAGCTACGGTCTGACCGCCTACGCCACCATGGCGACCGGCGGGCTCTGGGCCGATGCCTTCATGGGCTACAGCTTCGACGACCTCGGCGTCTCGCGCTCCACCGGTTTCGCGCCGCTCCCGGTGGGAGAGGGCGATACCAACGCCCACACCTATGGCGTCGGCTTCACCACCGGCTACAGCTTTGGCGTCGGCAGCTTCGGCTTCGGCCCGCTGGCGGAGCTGCGGTACGCCAGGGTGGAGATGGACGGGTACCAGGAGGATCAGGCCGGCCCGCTGGCGCTGGAGGTCGGCCGGATGGAGGCCGAGTCCTTCGAAGGCAAATTGGGCGTGCAGGCGTCGGGCCGCTTCGGCAGCGATGCCCTTGCCATCGTTCCCAGCCTGGAACTCGCCTGGGAGCATGAGTTCTACAATGATGACCGGGAGGTCCGCGCGATCCTGCCGGGCGGCGATGTGGTGCGTAGCGTGGCGGGGGCGGGCGACCGCGACCGGGCCGTGGTCGGCGCAGGGCTGGCCGTGGAGGCGTCGGACGGCCTGATGGCCGCCGTCGGCTACCGTGGGGCCGTCTCCGGCGGCAATGGCGACGACCACGCCTTCACTGCCCGCATCCGGGTCACCTACTGACGGCGCAAGTCGCCCGGAAGCAAGCCGGGCGCCTTGCGGAAAAGCAGCGCCCCGGGCGGTCCTGCCGTCCGGGGCGTTCGCGTCTGTGGGGCTGAAAGAAAAAGGGCCGGCCGGTTTCCCGGCCGGCCCTTGGCGTTCGGCTGCGGTCAGCGCACGCCGGCGCGGCGGAGCGAGTCCGGCGAGAAGTCGCCGGCGGAGAACTCCATGTCGTAACGGTACGGAGCTTCCTGGTTGTCGAAGCCATTGCAGGTGTACCGGCCGACCTGGAGGTCGTAGATGCACTCCAGCGTGCCGCCGGTGGTCGGGACGTTGTAGTAGTTGATGTTGTGGTTCTCGGCCACGCGCCACATCTGGCCGCGGGCGTCGTAGTGGTCGGCCACCAGGATCTGCCAGCTATCCTCGTCGATGTAGAACCGGCGCTTGGCGTAGACGTGGCTGGTGCCCTGCTTCAGGTTGCCCTCGACCACCCAGACCCGGTGCAGCTCGTACCGGGCGAGATCCTGGTTGATATGCTTCGGCTTGATGATCTCGTTGTAGGTGACGTCCGCGCTGTGCAGCTTGTAGGAGTTGTACGGCACGTACATCTCCTGCCGGCCCACCAGGGTCCAGTCGTAGCGGTCCGGCGCGCCGTTATACATTCCGAGCTGGTCGGAGGTGCGGAGGCCGTCCGACGCCGTGCCGGGGTTGTCATAGGCGACGTTGGGCGCGCGGCGGACGCGGCGCTGGCCGGGATTATAGGTCCAGGCCGACCGTGGTTCCGCAATCTGGTTGATGGTGTCGTGGACCAGCAGGATTTCACCGGCGAGACGGGCCGGCGCGGTCACTTCCTGAAGGAAGTAGATCGCGGTATTGCCCTCCGGCCCCTGCGGGCGGCCGTAGAGATATTTGATCTTCTCGGTAATGGAAATCATCGTGTACGAGCCGTCGGCCTGGGGATTGGCCTGACCGTACTGCCGGAACACATTCTCCCCGCCATAGCGCAGCAGATGGTTCCAGACCACCTCGATGCCGCTCTTCGGCACGGGGAAGGGGGTGCCGGTCTTCGCGTTCAGCACGCCGTTGCCGCCCGGCGCCAGCTGCGCCGACTGCGCATTGGCGATGGTGGCGTCATAGACATGGGCCGGGAACGACGCGCTGCGGCGCGTCGGGTAGACGTTCATCTTGTAGGTTTCGGGATAGGTCTTGAACATCGCCTTCAAGCCTTCCGGCAGCTTGTCGGCGTACTGGTCCATGTTCTGGGCGTTGATCGTGAACTGGAGCTTGTCGTCCGTGAACGGATCGATGTGCTGCTTCGACGGATCGTAGCCGGCCGGCGGCTGGGTGATGCCGCCGGCCCATTCCGGAATGGTGCCGTCGGCATTGGCGGCCTTGATCGCGCCCATGGGCGTCAGGGTCTTGCCGAGGTCGGCGGCGGTGTGGTCCTGGGCTGCCGCCGGCAGGACCAGACTCAGCGCCAGGGCGCCGCCCATCAGGGCGGCCTTCATGCGCATCATGGGGTTTCCTCCTGTTTCGCGATTATTGTTCTGCTGTACGTCTTTTCAGGCCAAGTGCGCCCGATCCTGCGATCAGAAGAAGTACTTGAAGCTGACGGAGACGAAGTCGCGATCGCTGATCAGGTTGTTCTCACCCCCGCCGAAGAAGGAGGAGTAGTTCAGGTCCATGGTGATGGACTCGCGCAGAACCGCGCGCAGGCCGAGACCGAGCGCCATGCGATCCTCGATGAAGTTGCCCAGCGGTGTCGGCGTCGTGCCCTGGACGTCATGCGCGAAGCTGATCGAGGGGAACAGATTCACGCCGGAGAAGGCGTTCAGGTAGTCGAAGCGCGCCGCTACGCGGTAACCCCAGCTGAATTCCGTGGCGAAGCCGTCGGTCGCCACTTCGGGCATGCCGCCGCGACCCAGGAAGAACGGATTGCCGCCGACCACTGTGCCCGGCCCCTCCAGCCGCAGCACGCTGCCGTCCGGCATGTCGTGGACGTAGGTGAAGCCGGCTTCGCCCACGAGCACCCACTGGTCCGCACCCAGGAACCGGCTGAAGGCCTTGGTGGCGGTCATCTGGAACTGGGAAACGTCGAACAGCTCCCACCCCTGGATACGCTGACCGAAGTAGTTCTGGGCGACATAGGCGCTCGCCCCGGCCGCATCGGTCGGGATCAGGCCGACACCGCGTTCCCGCGCGATCTTCTGGATGATCTGGTTGGTATTGAACAGCCCCGCGACCTGGGCCGCGGCCGTGTTGCCACCCTGAAGCGCACCGGCCGCCCGGCCCTGAGCCTGGATGGCGGCAATGGAGGTGGGGGTCCCCAGGGCGCCGCCCTGGAGAGCGGCATCGATGATCGCGAGCTGCGCTGCCGGAATCTGGCCGAAGGTTACGCCTGCCGGAATTAGCCCTGCCGCCTGGAGGCCGGCGACAAGCTGGGCCTCTGCCACCGTCTGACCAGCGGCGGAACCGGCTGCCTGACCCTGGGTGATGCTGCCCACGATGGTCGGGGCGGCCAGCGTGGCCTGCAGCAGCTCCACATCGTCGAGCTGCAGCGGCTGGTCCATGCGGTAGCTGTATTCGCCCTGCAGGGAGATGCCGCCGGGAATGGTGGTATTGAAGGACAGGCCCAGAAGCTGGATGTCCTCCGGATACTCGATCCGGTAGCCGCTCGCCTCCGTGAAGGTGCTCGGGCTGGCCTGGAACTCGGTCAGGGTGCCCAGGATGCTGCTCAGCACCGGAAGGCGGGAGTGATAGTTGATGTAGTAGGCGCCGAACTCGGTATCGCCCAGCTCGGGGGCGAAGTAGCGGGCGGCGAAACCATACTGGCCCTGATCCTTCGGCAGATCGTCCTCAAGCCGCGGCACCACGGTGCCGAACGGCGTCAGGGACTGCGTGCCGCGGAACGGGTCCAGCGCCGGGTTCGGATAGAGTTCCTCCGGGAAGACGTTGCCGGCCGGCACCGCGCCCTGGCCGCGGGTGTCGGTGAAGAGATAGTTGCCGAAGCCGATGAACAGGTGGTCTGCACCAGGGCTGCCCGCGTCGGAGGTGCTGAAATAGGTGTTCGCCGCCTCCGGCTCCGTCTGGTCCCACTTGAACTGATAGAAGGCTTCGACCGAGAAGTTCTCGTTGACGCTGAAGCTGACATCGGCGATCGGCACCGGAACGAAGGCCTCCTTTAGCTCCGCGCCGGGAAGGCGCAGGGCGGAGACGTCGACCGGGTTGATGGTATTGATGCCGTTGGCGATGAAGGTGCTCTCACCCCAGCTCAGCACCTGATTGCCCAGGCGGACATTCAGGAAGCTGGCGTCGCCGATGGCCCAGCCGCCATAGACCATGGCGTCCAGCAGGTCGAAATCTTTGCCGACGCGCTCGATGGCCTGGTCCGACAGCGGGAACGCGCCAGTCCGACCGAAGCTGTCGCTGTCGCGCTTCACATTGACGAGGTCGAGGAAGTAGGTGCCGCGCACGAAGGCGCCGACATTGCCGTAATTCAGCGTCAGCTCATGGGTGGCGCGACCGGCCAGGGAAACCAGACCCTTATCGTAGTTCAGGTTTCCGTTGTCGCCGTTGATCGAGTGCTGACGCCCGCCATTGGCCACGCCGACCAGATCGGGATCGCGATCCTGCACGCGGAACAAGGCGCCCAGGGTCAGCGTCGTGTCGAAGCTGCCGGACAGGTCGCCGCGGTTGAACGAGATAGCGTGGGCGGAGCCCGCCGCGAACAGGGGCGCCAGCAACGCCACGGCGCTCGCGCCGGCCAGGATCCGGCGATTCAGGCGCACCTGTGGCGTAAGGGATGATGACATGCGTTCCTCCTCGTTCAACGTTTCTTCTTGGGCTCCGCCGCTGCTCCAGCGGCACTTCGGCAGCCCAGACGTTTCAAGACTCAGCAGTAAGGGGTACCATTCGGTTGCGTCAATGGCCCATTGCACCGGCCGGGGCAACGGGCGCAGCTTCGCCGCTACCGTTGGCAAAAATGCCACGGGAAATCATAGCCGCTTCCGCGGACTATAACCATACCGAGTTTAGGAAATAGCAGCGGCCGGGACGCCGATCCGGCGCATGAACCGGTCCTCCAGATCGGCCGGCGGCAGCGGCCGGCTGAAATAATAGCCCTGCAGCAGGTCGCACCTGTGATGACGCAGGAATTCCAACTGGTCCGCCGTCTCGATCCCCTCCGCCACGACCTGCAGGCCGAGCTGCCGCCCCATGGCGATGATGGTGGCGGCGATAGCGGCCGTGTCGGCGTTCGTCGTCGCTTCCGACACGAAGGAGCGGTCCACCTTCAGCGTCGTGATCGGCAGTTTCCGCAGGTAGGAAAGGGAGGAATAGCCGGTTCCGAAATCGTCGATGGCGATACGGATGCCGACATCGCGCAGGTCGTTCAGGGCGTCGACGATGTAGGCCAGGTTGGACATCATCGCCGTCTCGGTGATCTCCAGCTCAAGCAGTTCCGGCGAGACGCCGTATTCATCCAGCAAGGCCCGGACGCGCTGGCCGAAATCGCTGGAGGTGATCTGGCGCACGCTCACATTCACCGCCACCGGCATCGGCTCGAAGCCGCGTGCCTGCCATTCCCGGATCTGGGACAGGGCCTGCCGCATGACATAGTCGCCGACCTGGATGATCAGGCCGGTTTCCTCCGCGACGGGGATGAACTTGGCCGGGGACACCAGCCCGAGTTCCGGGTGGTTCCAGCGGATCAGCGCCTCCGCGCCTACCGCCTCCATGGTTTCCAGGTCGATCTTGGGTTGGTAGTGCAGGAAGAACTGGTCCTGGTCCAGGGCCTCGCGGAGCGAGTGCTCCAGCGACAGGCGGGCCACGGCGGCCTCGTTCATCTCCGGCGTGAAGAAGCGGTAGCCATTGCCGCCGGAGGCCTTGACGTTGTGCATGGCCGTATCGGCATCGCGCATCAAAGCGTTGATGTCCACCGCATCGCCAGGGAACAGCGCGATGCCGATCGAGGTGCTGATGAAGAGCTGGTGGCCGTCGATGCTGAAGGGGCGGGACATGCCGACCAGGATGGTCTCGGCGATGCGGGCGGCCATCTGCGGTTCCGACAGATCCTCCAGCACCATCATGAACTCGTCCGCCCCCAGCCGGCCGATGGTGTCGGACGGGCGGGAGGTGGTGGAAAGGCGCTGCGCCATGGCGCGGAGCAGCTTGTCGCCGATCTGATGCCCCAGGCTGTCATTGACCAGCTTGAAGCGATCCAGGTCCAGAAGCAGCACAGCCACCCAGGTGCCCTTGCGCCCGGCCGCGGCCACGGCCTGCTGCAACCGGTCCTGCACCAGCGTGCGGTTGGGAAGGCCGGTCAGCGGGTCGTGGGTGCTGACATACATCAGCTGCTCCTCGAACCGCTTGCGGTCGGACACGTCGGTCATGGTGCCGGTGAAGCGGACCGGCTTGCCTTGATCGTCCCGGATCGCCTGCCCGCGGGCCTCGATCCACACCCAGCTTCCGTCGCGGTGGCGCAGACGGTAGAGCGCCAGATAGTCGCCGACATCGCCGGACAGGTACTTCTCCGTGTGGGCCAGCACGGAGTTCCGGTCGTCCGGATGCAGGATCGCTTCCATCAGCACGTTGGCGTTCATCGCCTCGGCCGCGTCGTATCCCAGCATCTCGATGAATTCGGGGCTCCACCAGTAGGTGCCCTTGACGAAGTTGCTGTCGAACACGCCCGAGCGGGTCGCCCGCACGGCGAGCTTCAGCCGCTCCTCGCTTTCCCGCAGGGCATGCTCGGCGCGCTTGCGCTGGGTGATGTCCTGCACCACGCAGATGGCGGTGCGGCGGTCGCCAAGACGCATCTGGCTGACGCCGAAAGCCATGGCGAAGACATCGCCGGTCTTGCGCTTGCCCTGGATTTCGGCGCGGGATTCCCGGCGGCGATCCTCCGCCGTGCGGCGCAGGCAGGCCATCAGCGCCATCGCCACCCGGGTCCAGTCCCGCTCCTCGATCAGGGTTACGAAGGGCTGTCCAACCGCTTCGCCGGGGCCGTAGGCGAACAGCTCCAGCGCAGCGGTATTCATGGTCTCGATGCGGAGGTCCTCATCCAGCGTGATGATGCCGTCCGCGACATTGTCCATGATGCCGGACAGGCGCGTTTCGCGCTCACGCAGTGCGCCTTCCGCACGCTCCCGGTCGTGCAGCGACCGATCGAACTGCATCAGCAGGTCGTTGGTGGTCTTGGCCAGAAGCCCCAGCTCGTCATCCGCATGCTGGGACGGCACAGTGACCGGCTTTCCGGCGGGGTTGGCGGGGTCCACCTCCGCGATGGCGGTCGACATGCGCAGGAACGGCTTGGTGATGGACACGTAGAACATCACCACCAGGATCAGCGCCAGAGACACCGTCCAGGCCGCGCCCGTGCCCAGCACCACGCCGGCGCGGCGGAAGAAGTCCAGCGCGATCATGTAGCGGTCGACGCTGACCCGCAGTTCCCCGACATTCTGGCTGTGCCGCTCGATGACCAGCGGGATGGAGAAGGTCTTCTCCTGCGGCAGCAGAACCTCCGCCAGCCACTTCAGCCCGCCTTCCACCTGCGGGCGCTCCATGATGGCGAGCTGGTTGCCGAAATCCTCCAGGATCACCGCGCGGAAGACCGGCCGGTATTCGAACAGACCCGTCAGCACGCGCTCCGCCAGCGCTTGGTCGAAGGCGTACGCCGCTTCCGCCGCCGGTTCGCGCAGGGTCTTCAGCACCTGCTCCACGAGCTGGTCGGTCTGCCGCTCCATGTCCAGCAGGTCGATGGCGATCTGGGCGGAGGACAGGAAGAAGCCCAGAACCAGGGTCAGCAGCGCCGTGTTACGGGCCTGCTTGAAGCTCAACCGCTTGCGGAGGGGGATCATGGTGGTTGTCGGCGCGCCATGATGGGCGACTGTCTCACGCACGCTGCCCTTCCGGGCGACGGCCATGGAGGCGTCCCCGGGCACCAGCAGCTTCGCAGGCGGCTCGACCATGGTCATCACAACCCGTTCCATGCGTGCGCCCGCTCGAAAGCGGTAACGCCCAGGGGAGATCCCTTCATTCCGCGTGCGACCCTTCGCGCCGTGGTCTAATCAATTTACTGTGCCACTACCGTTTTTGTCATGACAATCCGATTAATGCGTTAGGAATGTTAATCCGTGCCGATGTTGCACAACGGTCCTCACATCCAAGTCCGACTGTTATGGCATCGCGGAATTCGGTAGGAGCGTAGAGGGATCGGAGGGGGCGTGGCACGCGGCTGGTTCGGTGAGATCGGGGATGCGGGGCTTCGGGCAGCCGACGGGCTGGCCCAGGTGGCGGCCCGCCTCGCGGGCGGGCAGATCCGGCTGGGCGTCACCGGCCTGCGCCGGTCTGGCAAGACGGTATTCGTCACCTCGCTGCTGAACAATTTGCTGGCGGCGGGACAGGGCGGGGGCGGAAGGCTGCCTTTCCTGGACGTGGTCTCCCAGGGGCGGTTCATCGCCAGCCGCCTGCGGCCGCAGCCCGATCCCGCCATTCCGCGCTTCGATTATGAAGGTCGGCTAGCCGAGATGACCAGCAATCCCCCGGCCTGGCCGCGGGAGACCAAGGCGATCAGCGAAATCCGCATCGATCTCCGCTTCCGTCCCGGCGGGCTGGTGCGCCGCCGGCTGGGCGGCGTCGCCACCTGCACGCTGGACATCATCGACTATCCCGGCGAATGGCTGCTGGACCTGCCCATGCTGGAGCAGGAATTCGCCGGCTGGTCGCGGACCATGCTGGATCTGGCGGCCCGGCCCCCGCGCGATTCGCTGTCCCGGCGCTGGCGGGAGGTGCTGGACGCGGTGGACCCGGATCATACGGCTGACGAGGCCACGGCACGCCGGCTTTCGGCACTCTATACCGACTATCTGAAGGACTGCCGCGCCAGCGACGTGGGGCTGAGCCTGATCCAACCCGGCCGCTTCGTCGAGCCCGGCGAGATGGAGGGGGCGCCCATCCTGACATTCTGTCCCATGCCTGGGGCGGAACGTCCCCGCCACGGCTCGCTGGCCGCACTGATGGCGGAGCGGTTCGAGGGGTACAAGGACAGCGTGGTCCGACGCTTCTACCGCGATCATTTCGCCCGCCTGGACCGGCAGGTCGTGCTGGTGGACGTCCTTTCCGCCCTCAATGCGGGGGCGCCGGGCCTCGACGATCTGGAGCGCTCCCTCTCCGCCACGATGGAAAGCTTCCGCCACGGCCGATCAGGCTGGCTGAACTTTCTCGGCGGGGCGCGCATCGACCGGGTTCTGTTCGCGGCCACCAAGGCCGACCATGTGGCATCCAGCCAGCACGGAAACCTGAAGAGCCTGTTGGAAAGCTTTCTGGCGACGCCGCTGTCGGCCGCGCGCTTCGCAGGGGCGGATGTGGAAACCATGGCCCTCGCCAGCGTCAAATCGACCGAAACCGTGCTGACCGACTATCAGGGCCAGAAGCTGGCCTGCGTCCAGGGCACGCCGGTGGGACGCACGACGCCGACCGTCCTCTTCCCCGGCGAGATTCCGCCCAGCCATCGGGAAATCGGCCCGGTGGGGGAGGGGCGCTTCAACTTCACCCGTTTCGCGCCGCCCGCCGGCCTGGGCCAGGACGGAAGGGGTCTGGCCAATATCCGCCTGGACCGGGCGTTGCAGTTCCTGATCGGGGACCGACTGGCATGAGCGACCGCCGCACCAAGACCGCTGAGAACGGCCCCGGTGGAGACAGGCCGCCCGGCTGGATTCCGCCAATGGAGTTCGACCCGGCCCGCGCTGTTCCCGCCCCGGTGGAGCTTGACGATGCCGGGCCGCTCCAGGGAGAGGTGCTGCCGCCGCCGAAGCGCCGCAAGGGCCGGCTGCGCGCCGCCAAGGTGTTCGCCGGGTCGGTCGCCCTGCTGGTCGCAACGGCCATCGGCTTCGATACGGTGGACATGGTGTCCCGCGCCTTCGCCTTCTCGCCCGTGCTGGGCGGGGCGCTGTCCGGGCTGGCGGGTATCGCGGTCGCCAGCCTCGGCGTGCTGGCCGGGCGGGAATGGCGGACCTTCGCCCGTTTGCGCAAGGTGGACGCCCTGCGGCTGGATGCGGCGATGCTCCGCTCCAAGGGCGGGCATGGCGGGGCGGAGCCTCTGCTCCGCCGGGTGCAGGGGCTCTATTCCGGCCGGCCGGAACTGGCCAAGGCGGATGCGGAGTTGCGCGCCAGCCTGAACGACGCCCATGACGACCGGGAGGTGCTGGACCTGGCGGAGCGCACGCTGCTCTCCCCGTTGGACCGGGCGGCCTACCGGCTGGTCATGAATGCCAGCCGCGATGTCGGCATCGCAACCGCCCTCAGCCCTGCCGCCCTGCTTGATGCGGCCATCGTGCTCTGGCGCAACATGAGGCTGGTGCGGGAAATCGCCACCCTCTATGCGGCCCGTCCCGGTCTGATCGGCTCGGCCCGGCTGGTGCGGCGCATGGCGGAGAATATCGGTGTGGCCGGCGTAGCGGATGCGTCCGACACGCTGGTGGCGGATGCGCTGGGCGGCACGCTGGCCGCTTCGATTTCCGCAAGGCTGGGGCAGGGTATGATCAACGGCTTGTTGACCGCCCGGATCGGCCTGACGGCGATGCATCTTTGCCGTCCGCTGCCCTTCTCCGAACAGCGCCGTCCCAGGCTGGCCGAAATCCGGAAGGAACTGCTGCGGCTGCCGAAGGACGTGCTGTAGTGCGCCGGACGGGCTGACGACCCGTCCGACACAGCGACCGACCGGCTACCGATAGGCCGGCGGATAGCCGTCGGGGTCGAGATTGCGGTACCGCTCCGCCAGGGCCCGGCCGCGGGTCTCCAGCGGCGTCTCCACGCCCTTGATGAACACCGCCTCCGGCTGGCTGGAGATTTCCAGCGGATCGCCGGACCAGACTACCAGATCGGCCTCCTTGCCCGGTTCGATGCTGCCGACCTGCTTGTCCAGGCCGAAGATGCGCGCCGGGTTGATGGTGATTGCGGCCAGCGCCGCCGCAGGGGGCATGCCCTGTGCCACGGCGTTGCCGGCATTGTACCGGGTCTGGCGGGCATAGTGGCCGGCGCGGCTGCCCTGGATGGCGACGGTGACGCCCGCCGCATGCAGCTTCGCCGCATTCTCCAGCGTGGCGCCCAGGGTCTCGAAGTGGGCAGGAAGGTTGGCCAGCGTGTTCACGACCACCGGGACCTTGGCCGCAGCGATCCGGTCGGCCACCATCCAGGCCTCCTCAGCCCCTTCCAGGATGATCCGGACCCGCTCCTCCTCGGCCAGCCGGAGCACCTGCAGGATGTCCGCGGCACGATGGACCCGGATCAGCAGCGGCTGCTCCCCGCGGATCACGGAACCCAGCGCCTTGAGGTCGGCGCGGGACTGACGGTAGGGGCGGCTCTCCCCCTCCTCATAGGCGTCCGGGTCCTCATGATAGGCGCGCGCCTCCTCCAGCGCCCCTTTCAGGGCCAGAAGGGCGGTTCCGCGCGTGCCGCCGGACCGCTCCGTCGCATCCTCTCCCAGGGCGAGAACCATCGCCACCCCCGGCTTCATCAGAAGCTCGTAGCCGGGAGCGAGGTGGATAGCCGCGGCCTGACCGGCGAAGACGATGCCATGCGCCTCGTCCCCGCCTGGCAGCTCCGGCGTGACGATGGCGCGGGTGACGCCGCCGGTGCGGGCGATGGGGATCAGGGTACTGTTCGGGTTCAACCCGTACTGCACGTCGAAGGCGGCGGACAGGTCCGGGTCGGCGGCAGACAGATCCTCCGCCGCGTCATGGGCCGAAACCTCGACCCCGGACAGGGTGCTGTTCGCGGCGATGATGCCCGGCGTCACGATCCGTCCGGCGCCGTCGATGATCCGGGCTCCGGACGGAACCTGCACATCGGCGCCCACGGCGGTGATCTTCCCGTCGGTAGCGACGACAGTGCCGCTGGCGATCTCGCCAGCCGGCCCCATCGTCAGGATGCGGGCGCCTGTGACGGCGATGGTCTCGGCCAGCGCTGAACCGGCCGAGGTCAGCGCGCTGAACCCCAGCAGGGCGGCGGCGAGGGTGTGGGTGATGCGGGTTGTCATCGCCGGGCCTCCTTGCCCGCCTGGCCAAGCTCGAAGTCGGTCTGCGGCCTGTATTTCGGGTCGAAACGGTCATAGGCGATACCGCCGTCGATATAGACCCGCTCCGCCACGGCGTAGACGCTGAAGGGATCGGTGTTCCAGATCACCACGTCCGCCATCTTGCCGGGCTCCAGCGTGCCGGTCCGGTCCAGGACTCCGATGGCCCTGGCCGGGTTCCGGGTGATCCAGGTGATGGCGTCGCCACGGTCGATCTCGATACCCATGCGACGACCGGCGGCCATGGCGATGGCGGCCTCCTGGTTCAGGCGCTGGATGATCGTTTCGTCATCGGAATGAATGACCGTGCAGACGCCTTTGCTGTGCAGCAGGGCCGCATTCTCCTCGATGCCGTCATAGGACTCCATCTTGAAGCCCCACCATTCGGCCCAGGTCGCGACGCAGATATCCCGCTTCGCCAGCAGGTCGGCGATCTTGTAGGCCTCCGAGGCATGATGGAACATGGTGATCTTGAAGCCGAACTCGTCGGCGATGTCGGCCATGACCGCCATCTCGTCGGCGCGGTAGCAGTGGTTCTGCACCGAAATCTCGCCCGCCAGCACGCCGGCCAGCGTCTCATTGTCCAGGTCGCGGGTCGGCGGTTCCGGCCGGGACGGCTCCGGCCCGCGGTCGGCCTCCGGCTTGCCGCGCCACTCCTCCAGGTCGCGGTCGTACTTGGCGAGATCGGCGCGGTAGCGGTCCCACTTGGCCCGGTACTCCTGCCCGCCGATCCAGGCCTCGCGATAGCCCTTCACATTGCCCATGCGGGTGGCGGGGGGCTGGCCCTTGCCGCCATAGACCCGCTTCGGGTTCTCGCCGCAGGCCATTTTCAGGCCATAGGGCGCGCCGGGGAACTTCATGGCCTGCATGGTGCGGGCCGGCAGGTTCTTCAGCACCACCGTGCGGCCGCCGAACAGGTTCGCCGAGCCCGGCAGCACCATCAGCGAGGTCACGCCGCCCGCCAGCGCCCGGGTGAAGCCGGCATCCTGCGGCCACACCGAATGCTCCGACCAGACGCCCGGCGTGTTCGGGCTGGTCATCTCATTGCCGTCGGAATGCGGCTGCAGGGAGGGGGAGGGATAGACGCCCAGATGGGAATGGGCGTCGATGATGCCCGGCGTCACCCACTTGCCCTTGGCGTCGATCACGGTGGCGTCCGGCGGAACCGCCACATCGGTTCCCACGGCGACGATCCTGCCGTCCTGCATCAGCACCGTGGCGCCCTGGATCTCATCCTCGCCGGTGCCGGTCAGCACGGTGGCCCCGGTGATGGCGGTGGTGACCGAGGGAAGGGGCCGGTAGGTGCTGGGGAAGGGATCGCTGTTCTGGGTCGGGTCCAGACCCGGAAGCAACGCGGCCTGCGCTTGCGGCTGGGCCGCCGCGGGGGCCAGCACGGCCAGCCCCATCAGGGCCGCCGCGATCGGGCCGGCCCTCAGTTTCTGTCTCTTCATGTCCACCCTGTTCCGTGTGGAAATTTATTAACCGTTTGAACTGGAAGGACATCATGGGCTGATCGGGATGGCCGGGGCAAGCCTTGTGGCGGAAGCCGTTTCAATCCCGCCGGACGCCGGACGGGGCTGCGCACGCGTGACATTGCCTGTTCTGGGCGATGCTGGTAGGGTCCGCGCCGCTCGAGTCCACCTTAGGAAATTACGTGTCATGAAGGTCAATGCGAACACCATGCGCAAGGGGCACATCCTTGAGCATAACGGCAAGCTGTGGGTGATCACCGGTACCCAGATCGTGCAGCCCGGCAAGGGCGGCGCCTTCATCCAGTTGGAAATGAAGGATGTGCGGACCGGCACCAAGAATATCGAGCGCTTCCGCACCCAGGAGACGGTCGAGCGCGCCCGGCTTGACGAGCATGAGATGACCTTCCTGTTCGCCGACGGCGACATGTACACCTTCATGGACAAGGAGTCGTACGAGCAGGTGCAGATCCCCGGCGACGTGATCGGCGAGGGCAAGGTGTTCCTGAACGACGGCATGGAAGTGCAGGTGCAGAGCTTCGAGGGCGCCCCGCTCTCGGTCGAGCTGCCGCAGACCGTGACGCTGATGATCACCGAGGCCGATCCGGTGGTGAAGGGGCAGACCGCCTCCTCCTCCTACAAGCCGGCCCTGCTGGAGAATGGCGTCCGCGTCCTGGTTCCGCCGCACATCGAGTCCGGCACCCGCATCGTGGTCAACACCGAGGACGGCTCCTATCTGGAACGCGCCAAGGACTGATCCGGCCAGGACCCGAGCGGAAGCGCGGCGCCCGCCCTATCGGCGGGCGCCCTTCTCTTTTCCGCCGGGTGCCTTTTGTGTTTTCGACTGTTGTCCGCTGTCCGCGGTGCCTGTCAGGGGACGGGCGCCATTGTTCTTGAAAATCCGTGAAGGAGACCGCCCATGGCTGCCCGTTCGGCCGTACTCAATGTCATGGCGAAGGCCGCCGAGAAGGCAGGCCGCGCCCTGGTGCGCGACTTCGGCGAAGTCGAGCAGCTTCAGGTCTCCCGCAAGGGTCCGGCGGACTTCGTCTCCGCCGCCGACCGCAAGGCCGAGCGCATGGTGCGCGAGGAGCTGCAGAAGGCCCGTCCCGCCTTCGGCTTCCTGATGGAAGAGGGCGGCACGATCGAGGGATCGGACAAGTCCCACCGCTGGATCGTCGATCCGCTGGACGGCACCACCAATTTCCTGCACGGCCTGCCGCACTTCGCCATCTCCATCGCGCTGGAGCGGGACGGGGAGATCATCGCCGGCCTGGTGTACGAGCCGGTGCGCGACGAGCTGTTCTGGGCGGAGAAGGGGGCGGGCGCCTTCCTGAACCATCAGCGCCTGCGCGTGTCGGCCCGCCGCACCATGGCCGACGCGCTGATCGCCACGGGCATTCCCTTCAAGGGCCATGGCGACATGGGCACGTTCATGGCCCAGCTCCAGGCTCTTGCCGGCCAGGTTTCCGGTATCCGCCGCTGGGGCGCCGCGTCCCTCGATCTGGCCTATGTGGCGGCTGGCCGCTTCGACGGGTTCTGGGAAAAGGACCTGAAGCCCTGGGACATCGCCGCCGGCACCCTGCTGGTGACCGAGGCCGGCGGCTTCGTGTCGGAAATCTCCGGCCATAAGGGCCATCTGTCCGGGGCCAGCATCCTGGCCGCCAACCCGCTCCTGCACGGCCCCTTGCAGACCATCCTGCACAATGCGGTGAAGCCGAAGGCGACCCCGCAGGCGCAGGGGTAAGTCTGGGCGGCCCGTGCTCCTTCGGGTTCACTCTTCGACAGGGTCAGGGTGAGGAAAGCGCGGGTGGTTGGTGTCGGGCGACAGCGCCGGCTCCTCACCCCACCATCTCCACCCTCGTCCTGAGCCTGTCGAAGGACGAAGCCCCTGCTCAGAACCCGACGACGCAGCCGGATACCCCTATTCCGGCATCGCCTGCTTCAGCCGGCCGCCGACGCGCACCGGTTCGGCCCGCTTGGCAAGGCCGGTGCGGTCGTCGGTTTCCACAAAGATGCCGCAGACAGTGACGGTGGCGTCGTTCTCCGCCGGGGTGAAGCGCTCGCCGGGGGTCTTGCGGGTCATCTTGTGGATGGCCGATTCCTTCTTCATCCCGATGACGCTGTCATAGTCGCCGCACATGCCGGCGTCGCTCTGATAGGCGGTGCCGCCGGACAGGATCTGAAGGTCGGCGGTGGGGATGTGGCTATGGGTGCCGACGACCAGGCTGACCCGCCCGTCCAGCACATGGCCCATGATCATCTTTTCCGAGGTGGCTTCCCCGTGGAAGTCCAGGATGGCAGCGTGCACGCCGTTCGGCCCCATCATCGGCCCACCCAGCCGATGCACCTTCACCACCCGCTCGATAGCGGGGAACGGGTCGTCCAGCGGGTCCATGAACACCCGCGCCATGGCGTTCATGACCAGCACCTTGTAACGGCCGTTCTTGCTGGGCAGCACGGTATAGCCGCGGCCGGGCGTGCCTTCCGGATAGTTGATCGGCCGGATCAGGTTGGGAATGCGGTCGATCTGGCCCAGCAGTTCCTTCTGGTCCCAGACATGGTTGCCGGTGGTGATGCAGTCGACGCCGGCGGCGAAGAATTCGTTGGCGATCTTCTCGGTGATGCCGAAGCCGCCCGCCGCATTTTCCCCATTGATCACGACGAAATCGGGGGAAAGACGCTGCTGCAACTCCGGCAGATGGCGCAGAAGCCCCTCCCGCCCGCTGCGGCCCACAATGTCACCCAGAAAAAGAAGTCGCATTATCAGTCCTTGTACGCATACGTAGGTCGGATCAAGCGTAGCGCCGATCCGACGAGGCTGTGCAGAGCGGTCGCGGAATGTCGGATCATTGCCGCACGCTTGATCCGACCTACGGGGCCGGCGAAAACCTCACCACGCCCCGCTCGGTCAGCATCATGTCCAGCGGCTGGTCGTAGGGATCGGTGGGGACCCGGTCCATCTGCTGGCCGTCATAGGCCGCTCCCACCGCCAGCACCGGGCCGTCTTCCCGCAGGGCGGCCAGGGTGCGGTCGTAGAAGCCGGCGCCGTAGCCCAGCCGCATGCCGCGCCTGTCCCAGGCCAGCAGCGGCACCAGCACCAGCTCGGGGCGCACGATCGGCGCTTCCTGCATCGGCTCCATCACCTTGAAGGCGCCGGGGACCAGCGGGTGCCCCTCCCGCCACAGCCGGAACAGCAGCGGCCAGCCGCGCCCCGCCACCACGGGCAGGCAGGTGCGCATGCCGCGCGCCGCGAGATGGCGCAGCAGGGGGCGGAGGTCCAGCTCATCCGTGCGCGGCCAGTAGCCGGACACCATGGTGCCGGGGGCGAGATCAGGGAAGGCTTGGTCGAAATGGGCGATCAGGGCCTCGGCGGCGCCCGCCGGATCGATGGCGGCCCGCGCCTGCATGGCCGCGCGCCGGGCAGCCTGCTTCACGGCGGCGATGTCGTCATCGCCGTCCGGGCCGGCGGGCACGGGGCCTGTATCGTTGGCGGGCTTCATCATTGCGTTCCGCGGCGGCTCTACGGTCCCGGCGGAGCGTGACGCCCACGTGACGCCCGTGGGGGGCGGCGGCCAGGGAAGAAAAGGGTGGAAGGCAGCCACTTGGCCGTTGGTATGTGCTTATCCCTCGCGGCCTGCCTCAAGCAGGTGGGCGCCATATACCGACACCAGGGTGCCGGCAGGGACAGCTCCCAAAGGGATGGGTTATCGGCCCCGGGGATGATGCGACCTGACGCACCGCGCAGCCAACCTTCCGACCACCAATCTAGGCACGCTCGAGGCGTTGGGCAATGTCCTCGATGCGTTTTGCCAAAGTATCCACGGCGGAGGCCGCCCGCTCCTCCTCCGCGGCCTTCACCGCGGGGTCCGGGACGGCCAGCTCGCGGGTCTTGCGCAGCAGCTCCAGCTCGCGCCGCATCTCGTCGATCTCATCCGCCATGACAAGCGTGGTCAGCACCAGAAGCTGCGCCTCGCTGGCCCCGGCGACGCCCGCCGCAATTCCGGTCAGCCGGTCGTTCACCAGGCCGGCCAGCTCATGCAGCCGCGCCTCCTGCCCGTCCTCGCAGGCCAGCACATAGGCGCGGCCGTTCAGGCTGATATCCACACGGGCCAATTCTCAATCCTCCAGAACGACGCGAAGCCTGTCGATGGCCTGATCCAAGCGGACGCCGAGTTCGGCGGCCTGTTCCTTGGCGCGGCGTTCCCCCTCGCGGGCCTCGGCCAGCGCCTGTTCCAGTGCTTGGCGCGCGGCGCCGTCCGCGTCGGAGGATGCCGCCTCCCGCGCCACCCGCTCATCCACGGCCCGGCCCAGGCGCAGAATCGCCACGTCCAGGCGGTCGAGCGCGGATTTCAGTCGGTCCCCGTCCATCGGCTCCTGCGAATCAGCCACCAATCAGCCGCATTGGTGCGGTGCCGAACAGTAGGTTCGGGGCAGGGCCCGCGTCAACGGCGAGGGTCTGCGCCAAACCACCTCTTCCGGAGCTTCTTTACCACCTTATTCATCCCGCAGGTCGCGGCCGGTCAGCTTCAGGAAGACATCGGCCAGGGTGAAGCGTTCCACGGACAGATTCCCGATCGGGAAACCCGTCTGCTGCTGTCGGGACATCAAGGCGGCCAGCATCGGCTCCAGCCGCGGGCCGGACAGGCTGACCCGCCGCCCGTCGCCGGCCCGCTCGATCCCGGAGAAGCCGTCGATGGCCTGGAACAGCTCCTCCGGGGAGTCCTGGTCGGTCTCGAACGTCACGGTCGCGCCGGGACAGTGCTGGTTGACCAGGGCGGAGGGGCTGTCCATCGCCAGCAGCCGTCCCTTGTCCATGATCGCCACGCGGGAGCAGAGCGCCTGCGCCTCCTCCATGGAATGGGTGGTCAGCAGGGCGGCGCGGCCGGTGCCCAGCGTGCGCTCCCGCACCATGTCCCACAACAGGGCGCGGCCCTGCGGGTCCAGGTTCGCCGTCGGCTCGTCCAGGAACAGAAGGTCGGGATCGCCGATCAGGGCCAGCACCATGGCCAGCCGTTGCTTCTGGCCGCCGGACAGGCTGCCGGCCAGGGACTTGCCCTTGTCCGCCAGCCCGACCCGCTCCAGCAACTCGCGGGCAGGAAGGGCGCGCTGGTACATCAGGCCATAAAGCCGGGTCAGTTCGCCCACCGTGGCGCGCTCCAGGATGCTGCCGGACTGAAGCACCACGCCGATGCGGTCGCGCACCGGCTCCAGCCCGCTCTGGACGTCGCGGCCCAGCACGCGCGCCGTTCCGCCATCGGGCCGGCGCAGCCCTTCCAGGATCTCCATGGTCGTGGTCTTGCCGGCCCCGTTCGGACCCAGCAGGCCGACGACCTCCCCCGGCTCGACCCGCAGGTCCATGCCGTTCACGGCCAGGGTTGCGCCATAGCTCTTGCGCAGCCCCTCGACGACGATCATCCCGTCCCGCATCCCTTCCGCCCCCATCAGCGCCGCGTCCAGTCCGGTTCCAGCGCATAGGCGAAGCGGCCGGCGGCGATGCCGCCCGCCAGCACCGTCCAGCCCCCGACCACCGCATAGGACATCCAGGCGGGGTTGAACGCCGCCCCCCCGGTCAGTGCCTGGCGCACGAGATCCATCAGCGCTCCGAACGGGTTCGCCAGCAGCATCCAGGCGACCTCCCCGTCCGGTTCCGCCAGCATCATGTACTGCATGCCGAACATGCTGAGGATCATCGCCGTTATCATCAGCAGCCCGCCGCCGGAAGCGTTCTCCGCCGGCTTGAAGGACTGGGCGGCAAAACCCAGCGCCGTCAGCAGGGCGGCCCCCGCCGCCATCGAAGCGGTGAAGGCCGCAAGGTCGATCCGCGGCACCTCGCCATAGACAGCCACAACAGCCAGCAGCACGAAGCTCTGGAGCAGGGCCAGCACCGCGACGGCCAGGGCGTTCGCGGAGATCAGGCCGGTCTGCCCCACGGGCGTCAGCAGGAAGTGCCGCAGCATCCCCTTGCGCTGGTCGGCGACAAAGGCGGCGGCGCCGGTGCTGCCGCAGCTCCCCGCCAGCATCAGAACGAAATAGAAGGGCAGCAGGGTGATCATTCCGCTGGCGCTGACGATGTCCGCCGGCACGAAACGGACGTCGTAGCGAGCCTCCGACGGCGAGGCCATGCTCGCTTTGGACTCTCCGCCGCCGTGCAGCAGCAGATCGCGCAGCAGGTCGGCAGTGGCGAGATGGGCGGTGGCGGATGCCACATGCACCCGCCCGTCCCGGACGGCCACGATAAGATCCGCCTCCCGGTCGTGCAGCGGCGCATCGCCGGGGTCGGAGGGGAAGATGGTGACGGTGAAGCGGGGATCGCGTCCAATGCGCCGCAACGCCTCCTCGGTCCCGAACCCCAGCCCGGGATAGGCGCCGCCCGCATCGACCAGCACGGTCTCGTAGCTCGGCCGGGTCAACTCGGGGAGAAGGTCCACATCGCCGAAGATGAGCAGCTTGTAGGCGCCGATGCCGAGAAAGGCGAAGACGGGCAGCAGCAGCAGGCTGATGCGGGTCTGGCGCTCACGCAGCCGGTGCAGCAGGAAGGCGCGCAGCAGGACGGCGAAGAACCGGATGCGGTGGATCATCGCGCCCTCAACTCCGCCGGCCGGGCCTGAAGGCGCGGCGTCCGGCCCAGGTCAGGAGCAGCAGCCCGGCCAGAATCCAGACCGAGGCGAAAGCTCCGGCCGCGGGCGGGGCCAGCAGCATCGGCTCCGCCCCGAAGCCGGCCCGCAGCAGATCGAGCAGCGGCATCAGGGGGTTCGCCAGCGCCAGGGCCTGTGCCCAGGCTATGTCGCCGGGCGACCAGAACAGCGGCAGGCCCAGCACCAGCAACCAGACCGCCTGGGGCGCGCTGTCCTTGGCGCCGTGCCAGGACGGCAGGGCCAGCGCATAGGCCGTGCCCAGGATCAGCGCCAGCGCAAAGCCCAGACCCAATGCCAGAAGCACGGCCGGCATGCTCATCGCTGCCGGCCAGCCGATGGTCCAGTCGATCACGTACCATTGGTAGATGATGGAGATCAGGGAGATCAGCAGCCGTCCGCCGGCCAGTCCCGAAAGGGCGAGGGCCGGCGACACGGGAGCGACGCGAAGGAACGGGGTCCAGTTGTCGGTGCGGTCGGTCAGGACCTGCACCGCCACGCCCATCATGGTGAAAGCGAGAAGGATCGCGAAGAAACCGGCATAGGGCGCGGGACGAGGGCCGTCGTCGCGCAGCGCCACCGGGGCCAGCAGGATCGGCCGGGGCTCCGACAAGGACGGGGCCGGCGATTCGAGCCGCGCCTCAAGAACCGGCCAGAGCGGATCGTCCGGGTTCCGGACCTGGATTTCGACAACCGGCGGCGCATTCGTGCCGGCATCCTGCGGCGCGGGCTGCAGAACACCCATGGCATCCAGCATCCCGTTGTCGAAAGCGTGGCGGGCCTTCTCCTCCGTATGGCGGCGGGAATGCAGCCATTCGATTTCCCGGAATGCCGCGCGTAACCTTGTGTCGGCCGCATCGTCGGGTCCTTCGGCGATCCTTGAGATACGCACCTCGGGGGCGTCGCCCGGCCCGGCGCCGACGGCGAAGGGAAGCAGGAGCAGCAGCATGAACCAGGGAAAGGTCAGGTTCATGAGGATCATCAGCGCGGAGCGGAGATACTCCACCAGTCCGAGCCAGGCGAAGAGGCCGAACAGACGGATGCGCCGGATGGGTCCGGGGCGGTTGTGCCCGGCACGCGCCGGAACGGGGCGTCGAACCTCCGCCGTTCCCTCCATCGCGCAATCGGCCATCCCGTCCTCCCGTTCCATCCGGTTTGGGCTATAGCCGGTGAGGCCCTCTGTCAACCGGGGATGGCACGGCCCATGTTCGGCGCGGCCCCGCCATGCCGGGGCGGTGCTTGACGCGCGCGCTCGCGGATGGGCAAGGTGCGGCCACTTCAGCGGGGGTCATCCGGGAACGGGTTGGCCGCCCGGCTTTTGTCGTATCCGGGTGCCCGCCTGCGCCGCCGCGTATACGGGACCCGACCGAAAACCCTACCGTCCGGGGCCCCAGGGCCGTCCGGACGGGGTCAGTCCCGAAAGGCCGTTGCCCCATGTCGTCGCCTGCGCAGTCCGATCTCATCGAAGGCGTCCCCCACAAGCAGATGGCCAATGCCATCCGCGTCCTGTCCATGGATGCGGTGGAGGCCGCGAAGTCCGGCCACCCCGGCATGCCGATGGGCATGGCGGATGTGGCGACCGTGCTGTTCTCCAAGTTCCTGAAGTTCGACGCCAAGCGTCCGGACTGGGCTGACCGCGACCGCTTCGTGCTGTCCGCCGGTCACGGCTCCATGCTGCTCTACAGCCTGCTCTATCTGACGGGCTATGAGGACATGACGGTGGACGAGCTGCGGCGCTTCCGCCAGATCGGCTCCAGGACCGCGGGTCATCCGGAATACGGCCTCGCCAAGGGCATCGAGACCACCACCGGCCCGCTGGGCCAGGGCATCTCCACCGCCGTCGGCATGGCGATGGGGGAGCGCATCCTGAATGCCCGCTTCGGCGACGAGCTGGTGGACCACTTCACCTATGTCATCGCGTCCGACGGCGATCTGCAGGAAGGCATCAGCCATGAGGCCGCCAGCCTCGCCGGCCACCTGAACCTGTCCAAGCTGATCGTGCTCTGGGACGACAACAAGATCAGCATCGACGGCCCGACCAACCTCTCCTTCACCGACGACACGCCGGCGCGCTTCCGCGCCTATGGCTGGGACGTCAGGGAGATCGATGGGCACGACCCGGCGCAGATCGCCTCCGCCATCGAATACGCCAAGACCACGGATGCGCCGAGCCTGATCGCCTGCCGCACCATCATCGGCTATGGCGCGCCGAACAAGTGCAACAACGCCGGCTGCCACGGCTCGCCGCTGGGCATGGCGGAGATCGAGGCCGCGCGCGAGCATCTTGCCTGGACGGACGAGCCCTTCGTCATTCCGGAGAACATCCTCAACGCTTGGCGCACCATCGGCCACAAGGGCGCCGGCGAGGCGGATGCCTGGGTGAAGCGTCTGGCCCGCTCCGACAAGCGGCTGGCCTTCAAGGCCGCCCTGGCCGGCGATGTGCCGAAGGCCGCCGACGAGGCGATCCTGGAGCTGAAGAGGAAGGTCAGCGCAGAGAAGCCGAAGCTGGCCACCCGCCAGTCCTCCGGCAACGCGCTGGACGCGCTGGTTCCGGCCTTCGATGAAATGGTCGGCGGCTCCGCCGATCTCACCGGCTCCAACAACACCCGCACCAAGGGCGCCCAGTCCATCCAGAAGGACAACTGGTCCGGCCGCTACATTCATTATGGCGTGCGCGAGCACGGCATGGCCGCGGCCATGAACGGCATGGCGCTGCATGGCGGCGTGGTGCCCTTCAGCGGCACATTCCTGACCTTCAGCGACTACTGCCGCCCGGCGATCCGCCTGTCGGCGCTGATGAAGCAGCGGGTCGTCTATGTGATGACCCACGACTCCATCGGCCTCGGCGAGGACGGCCCGACGCACCAGCCGGTGGAGCATATGGCGGCACTGCGCGCCATCCCGAACCTGCTGGTCTTCCGCCCCGCCGACGCGGTGGAGGCGGCCGAGGCCTGGCAGGTGGCGCTGCACCAGAAGACCCGGCCCAGCGTCATGGCGCTGACCCGCCAGGGTCTCGCCACGCTGCGTACCGAGCACACCGACGAGAACCTGACCGCCAAGGGCGCCTATGTCCTGCGGGAGGCATCCGCCGGCCCGCGCAAGGTGACCCTGCTGGCCACCGGGTCGGAGGTGGAGATCGCGGTTGCCGCCCGTGACGTGCTGGAAGGCGAGGGGGTCGGCACCGCCGTCATCTCCATGCCGTCCTGGGAGCTGTTCTCCGAGCAACCGGCCGAGTACCGCAAGGCGGTGCTGGGCGAGGGCACGGTGCGCGTCGGCGTCGAGGCCATGGTGCGCTTCGGCTGGGACCGCTGGATCGGCGACAACGGGGCCTTCATCGGCATGCCCGGCTTCGGCGAGTCCGGCCCGTACCAGGAGCTCTACAAGCACTTCGGCATCACCGCCGACGCCGTGGCCCAGGCCGCGCGGGATCGGCTGTAAGCTGGGGCTCCGGTGTGTTCACCCTCGCCCTTCGACAAGCTCAGGGTGAGGATGAAGCCCGGCAGTGTGCAACGGCATCACAGCGCCAAGGGTGATCCGCTGACCAGCCTCACCCCGAGCCGGTCGTCGCCAACGGCAGACACCCAAGGCGACTCACAGGTACCGCGCTCACGCCGACCCCCGTTGCGCTGATTAGTCTCACCCCTTGCTGATGGAAGCCGGGGCCGGGGCGCGTCCTGCCATCCGCCTGAACCGCAACAGCTTTCCTCAGCCGCCTATCCAAAGGGCTATGCGCTGCATACGACCCTTTTAGGCGATTGCACCCCTTGCTCCACCGGGCGCGCCGCGCTAATCCGCCCTGGACAAGAATTCTAGCGGCCATCAGGTGGTCGTCACGCAAGGTCGGAGGAAAGCAATGGCAGTCAAGGTTGCGATCAACGGGTTCGGCCGCATCGGCCGTCTGGTCCTGCGCGCCATCTATGAGAGCGGGCGCACCGACGTCGAAGTGGTCGGCATCAACGACCTGGCCGACGTGAAGACCAATGCCCACCTTCTGAAGTATGACAGCGTCCACGGTCGCTTCCCCGGCACCGTCGAGGTCGAGGGCACGGACCTGGTGGTCAACGGCCACCGCATCAAGTGCGTGCAGCAGCGCGATCCGGCCCAGCTCCCCTGGGGCGATCTCGGCGTCGATGTGGCGATGGAATGCTCCGGCATCTTCACCAAGCGCGACGATGCCGCCAAGCATCTGACCGCCGGCGCCAAGAAGGTGCTGATCTCCGCCCCGGCGACGGACGAGGACCTCACGGTCGTCTATGGCGTGAACCATGACAAGCTGACGCCGGAGCACACCATCGTCTCCAACGCGTCCTGCACCACCAACTGCCTGGCCCCGGTCGCGTTCGTGCTGCACAACGCCATCGGCATCGATCATGGCTTCATGACCACGATCCACAGCTACACCGGCGACCAGCGCACCGTGGACACCATGCACAAGGACCTGCACCGCGCCCGCGCTGCGGCCCTGAACATGATCCCGACCTCCACCGGTGCCGCCAAGGCCGTGGGCAAGGTGCTGCCGGACCTGAAGGGCAAGCTGGACGGAACCGCCATCCGCGTGCCGACCCCGAACGTGTCCGTGGTGGACTTCAAGTTTGTCGCCAAGCGCGCCACCAGCGCGGAAGAGATCCAGAAGCTGATCAAGGACGCCGCCAACGGCCCGCTGAAGGGCATCCTGGGCGCCTATGATGAGCCGCTGGTCTCCACCGACTTCAACCACGACCCGCGCAGCTCCATTTTCGCACTGAATGAGACCAAGGTCATCGACGGCACCTTCGTGCGCATCATGACCTGGTACGACAACGAGTGGGGCTTCTCCAACCGCATGAGCGACACCGCCGTCGCCATGAGCAAGGTCGGCTGAATACGCGCTTAACTCCCCTTAAGGGATTAGGGTAAAGTATGGACCGGGCGCTGCCTGTCAGGGGCGGCGCCCTTTCCTTTTCGCGAGGGCTCTGCCATGTCCGGCCAGCACTCCGCGACCCTTCCCATCGCTGTTTCTTGGATTAGATTAAGCTCATGACCCCGACCGAGATCACAAAGCTCCAGGCCTATCTGCGCAAGGCGTTCGGTAACGACCGGATCACCGTCGCGGCCCCGAAGAAGAAGGGCCAGCCGGCGGAGGTCATGGTGGGTTCCGAATTCATCGGCACCCTCTACCGGGATGAGGAGGATGGCGACGTCTCCTATGACTTCAACATGTCGATCCTGGCGGAAGACCTGCCGAAGTAAGCGCGACGGCCTTCGTGTCCACGGGTGCTGAGGGATGTCCTGGCCGCACGCATCGCAGCCCCGTGCCCGCCAGCTTCCCCCGTGATGCATCAGCCCTATCTTCCCGTCCGCATCCGAAGCCTTGAGGATGGGCGCGCCGCGCTCGCCATCGGGCGGGAACTGGGCATTCCCGTCCTCCTGGCCAGCGATCCCGGTGCTGCCGGATTTGCCGGGCCGGGCTGGTGGACAGCCCTGGTCCGGCTTCTGGCGCAGGACGCGCCCGATCAACCCTTCACTGCCATCCTGGACTGTGGCGGTGCGCCCGGCCTCGTGCTGGCCGCGCTGCGCGCAGGCGTAACGGACGTGGCTTTCGACGGGCCTGCCAAGGTCGCGGCAAAGTTGACGGACATCGCCGCACAGTCCGGAGCCCGACTGCACCCGCCCGTGCGACAGGCGGCAGACCTTCGAGGCTCACGCGATCGGATAGGGCGACTACGCCGAATCGCTTCCAGATTTGCTGTTTCCGGTCAGATGTAGTGCTTTCGTAAGCGCTACTTGCGCTTTCAGACCCCTTTTCGGCGCGTTGCATTGCGGCATCGCGTGGGCTATCAAGCCGCCATTGCCGATATCCACGAAATCGAGGCAGGAAACGCTATGAAGCTCACCCGGCGCGTGAAGGAAATCCTTTCCTGGTACGAAAGCGACAATCCAGGCACCAAGGCCAATCTGGCCCGCATGCTGATGGAAGGCCGCCTCGGCGGCACCGGTAAGATGATCATCCTGCCCGTGGACCAGGGCTTCGAGCACGGGCCTGCGCGCAGCTTCGCCATGAACCCGGCGGCCTATGATCCGCACTACCATTACCAGCTCGCCATCGATGCCGGGCTGAACGCCTATGCCGCCCCGCTGGGCCCGATGGAGGCCGCGGCCGGTACCTTCGCCGGTTCCCTGCCGCTGATCCTGAAGATGAACAGCGCCAACAGCCTGTCCACCCAGACCACGGGTCCGGACCAGGCAGTCACGGCCACCGTCGCGGACGCGCTGCGCCTTGGCGCGTCGGCCATCGGCTTCACGATCTATCCCGGTTCGGAAGCCATGTACGACCAGTATGAGGAAATCCGCGAGCTGTCGGCCGAGGCGAAGGCCTGCGGCCTGGCCACGGTGATCTGGTCCTATCCGCGCGGCGGCAACCTCACCAAGGAAGGTGAGCTGGCCATGGACGTGATCGCCTACGCCGCCCACATGGCGGCGCTGCTGGGCGCGCACATCATCAAGGTCAAGCTGCCGAGCGACCATCTGGAGCAGGCGGAGGCCAAGAAGGTCTATCAGAAGCACGGCGTGAAGATCGACACGCTGGCCGACCGCGTCCGCCATGTCATGGAGTCCAGCTTCAACGGCCGCCGCATCGTCGTCTTCTCCGGCGGCGCTGCGAAGGGCGAGGATGCGGTGTTCGAGGATGCCCGCGCCATCCGCGACGGCGGCGGCAACGGCTCCATCATCGGCCGCAACGCCTTCCAGCGCTCCCGCGAGGACGCGCTGGCCCTGCTGGACCGTCTGGTCAGGATCTACCAGGGCAAGGAGTAAGCCCGCCGGCGGGGCGCTTCGCCCCGTCAGCGGCCGAAGTGCAGAGATTGAAGCAGATGAGCGGCCCCGCCGGTACCGGCGGGGCCGTTTTCATGTCCACCCACCTGCCGCTTTGCAACTGCTCAATGGCAACATAAGCTGCTTTCGCTAATGCAACCGGCAGGATGGAGGGCGGGGTGGTGCAAGACGCAGCGTCGGCGGTACTGGACAGCGCGTCCGCCGTGCGGATCGTCCGGCTGGACAGAGAAACGGCGGAAGCGCATCTGGACGGGTTGGTTGAACTGCTCCGCGACTCGGTCGCCGGCGGCGCGTCCGTCGGCTATGTGGCCGTTCCCGACAAGGTGGAAGCGGAGGCCTTCTGGCATGGCGTGCTCGCCGCCATGCCGTCCGGGGCGGCGGAGCTGTTCGTGGCCTTGCGTGGCGGACAGGCGGTCGGCACCGTCCAGCTTCAACCCAGCCCCAAGGCGAATCAGCGGCACAGGGGCGACATCGCCAAGCTGCTGGTCCACAGCAGCGCCCGGCGACTCGGCATCGGCAAGGCGCTGATGAAGGCTACGGAGGCGCGGGCGGCGGAGCGCGGTCTGACGCTGCTCACCCTCGATACATGCGAGGGCGGCGTGGCGGAACGGCTCTATGCCGAGCGGGGTTGGGTGCGGGTGGGCGCGATACCGGACTTCGCGGTCCATACCGACGGCCAGCTCGGGGCCACGGTCATC
Source organism: Indioceanicola profundi (assembly GCF_003568845.1). NCBI lineage: Bacteria > Pseudomonadati > Pseudomonadota > Alphaproteobacteria > Rhodospirillales > Azospirillaceae > Indioceanicola > Indioceanicola profundi. The sequence goes on from NZ_CP030126.1 coordinate 346,302, forward strand.
TATTACAAGTCCCTGGGAACTGGCGAATGACCATCCGCGTCGGCATCATCGGTCTCGGCATCATGGGGCGGCGGATGGCGCAGCGCATGGTGGATCATGGCGGATTCGCCGTGGTCGCCGGCTGGGACCCGGACCCGCTGGCCGTCGCCGCGACCCGTGAACTGGCGCCGGAGATGGACGGGCGGGCCGGTGCCGACCAGTTGGTCGCCACGGCCGATCTAGATCTGGTCTACGTCGCGTCCCCGCCGGCCACCCACTTGGCCCACGCCGCCCTGGCCTTCGATGCCGGAAAGCCCGTGCTGTGCGAGAAGCCGCTGGCCGTCGACCTGCGGGAAGCGGAGAGGATGGTGGAGCGGGTGGACCGGGAAAATCTACGCGCCGCCGTGAACTATCCCATCGCCTCGACCGCGGCCCTGGCCTACATGGCGGAGGCTCTCCGGTCCGAGGCGCTGGGCCGCATCCGGGCCGGGCATGTGGAGGCGGCGTTCCGCACTTGGCCCCGCCCGTGGCAGCAGGCCGCTGCGTTCTGGCTGGACGGCCGGGCGGAGGGCGGTTTCACGCGGGAAGTGGTTTCGCACTTCCTGTTTGTGCTGCGCCGGCTGCTGGGTCCGCTGGACGTGCTGGACAGCAAGGTGAGCTATCCGGAGGAAGACAGGTCGGAGCGGGAGCTTACTGCCAAGGTGACCGCTGGCGGGGTTCTCATCACCCTCTCGGGTCATGTCGGCCGGATCGAGGCTGACGACCGCAACTCGACCATGGTCGAAGGCGAGGACGGCGCACTGCGCCTCGCCAACTGGACCACGCTGGAGCGTGGAACGGCGACGGGATGGGTTCCCGTGCCGGAAGCCAAGGACCCGCGGCCGGTCGGCCATCGGCATCTGGACGCCGTGGCCGACTGGCTGGCCGGCCGTCCGCACCCGCTGGCCAGCTTCGGGGAGGCGCTGGAAGTGCAGCGAACGGTGGAGCGGCTGCTGGCCGGCGTCTGAGCCGGTTTTTCAGGCTGTGAGCAGGCTGCCCGTGCGGGGCAGCGGCTGTGTCCCCGCGATGCTCATCACCGTGTCTCCGGCGCCGGCGAACCGCTCCTGGCTGCGCGACCAGACCGGCCCGGAGACGATGGCGCGGCAGGGATGCCGATCCCCGCTCCAGGGGTCCAGAATTTCAGCGACGAGATCTCCCGCCTGCACGGTCTGGCCGACCGCGGCCTTGTAGACGATTACCCCGGCCACAGGGGCCTTCACCCGGTCGACCCCGGCCAGCGGCGTCGGGGCGCAGAGCGGGGCAGGGGCGGGTTCCGGCTCCCCTGCGATTGCGCCCCGCACCATCAGGTGGGAGATGATGGCGTCCGCATCCGCTGCGGCGGCCGGATCGTCCACATCCGACATGCCGCGAAGCTCCACAGTGGTGGCGGCGCAAGCCATCGGCAGATCGGCGCCGAGCTTCTCGCCCAGCCGCCGCCAGAAACCGGAACAGGTCTCATCGAACGGCTCTCCGCCCGAATCGGCCTCAAGCAAGGCGGCGCGGCAGCCGAGCCGAGCGGACAGGTCGGCGAATCCGTCCCACAACTCCGGCATGGTGTAGAGGTGCATCGCCGCTTCCGAGTCGCAGTGCAGGTCCAGCACCACGTCGGCATCCATGGCGTAGGACAGCAGCGTGCGGCGCAGGGCATCCGCCTGACTGGAAATCTGATGCACGGCCAGGGCTTGGCGCAGGGCGGCGCGGATGGCGGCGACGCCGGCTGCGCCAGGATCGACGCGGTCGCCGACCAGCTCTGCCACCCGGTCCGTCAGGTTGGGGAAGGCGCGGTTGAAATTGACGCCGCTCGCCAGTTCGAACCGGCCGAGGAGTTGACCCTGAAGCGTCTGGTCGATGCCGATGGGGTTCGCCATCGGAACCAGCACGATTTCGCCCCGGATGGTCCCGGCCGCATCCAGTTCCCGCAGCCGGCCCAGCAAGTGGCCGGCGACCAGCAGTCCGGGTATCTCGCCCGCATGGAGGCCAGCCTGGATATAGACCTTCGGCGCGGCTCCGGCCGTCCCGAACCGGTGGACCCGGAGCGACCGCTGTGTGCCGGGCCGCCCATGGGGAAGGGGAATGTCCTGGATGTCGTGTGTCATGCCGTCTTTCTACCGCTGGGGCGGACAGGTCGTCCAGCCCGGCTGGCGGAATGGCCCGGCGGGTGGCACACTCGCGCAGGTGGAGGGTGATGGATGGTTCTGCGCGCGTTTCTGCCCGGTCGATCCGTGCCGGTTGCCGCCATGGCCATCGGGGCGGCGTTGGCCGTCTATGGTCTGGCCAGCGCCCCGGCTCCTCCATCTCCAGGGATCGCGGAAGCGCTGATCGGGCTGTTTCTGATCGCTGGCGCGGGGCTTGCCCGCCCTTTGTGGCTGGGCAGCTTCTATCTGTTGCGTAGCCCCGATCTCCGCCCGTCTGAGGCGGGGGCCTGCCTCGCTTTGCTGCTTGCAGTCTGGCCCGGCCTTCTGTCGGGACTCGCACGCGGCTGGCCCTATGCGGAGATGGCGCGCGACCTGCTGCCCCTGGCCTTTCTCTTCCTGCCAGTCCTGGTGCGCTACCGCGCCGGGGCCGAAACGGAGGCGGCGCTAGACGCAATCGCCTGGGCGCTTGCCGGGGTCGGGCTGGCCTATGCGCTACGCTGGTGGGTGGACCTGAATGCCTCTCTCCGGACCATCGGCGCTGCCGCACTGATTGAGAAGCCGCCATTCCTATTGAAGAGCGCAGCTCTCCCCTTTGCTTCCGTCTGGCTGTTCGCCCGCGGTCTGGAAAAGGTCGGCTCGAACGTCCGCATCGGTGGGATCGTCGTCGGGTCGGCCCTGATGGTCGCCTCCTTTTCCTGTCTGGGCGCCTTGGCGGGGGCGGTGCACAGGGCCGGCCTGATTCTGTCCTGCGGCTCCATCCTGATCATACTCGTGCGCTATTTCGACGGGTCGGCAAAGGGACGGCTGGGAGCAACCGTGGTCCTGTCCATGCTCGGCCTTCTGTGGGGAGAGGCGGTGTCGGTTAGTGCCGATCTCGCAATGGAAAAAACCCGCGCCGTGGGCGTGAACAACCGCCTGGGAGAGCTCATGGCGGTGATCCGGCAGGCTGCCGCCGACCCGCTTTCCTTCCTCTTCGGCTATGGCTGGGGCGGTATGGTCAGAAGCCCGGCGGCCGGCGACATTGTCATTTCCTATACTCACAACTTCGCCACCTACATGCTGCTGAAGACGGGGGCGGTCGGGCTGTTGGGCATGGGAGCCTATGTCGCGACGATCCTGGCGCGCCTGCCTCATGCATGGCGCGCCCGGCCGGACCTGGTCCTGGCGCTGGCGCCGTCTCTCCTCATCGGGCTGCTTCTTCATACCACCTACAAGTATCTGTGCTTCGGTATCGTCCTGACACTGCTGCTACTAGCATCGGAGCCAGCGCTCCATCGCAAAGGTTGATATTTCCTTTACTCCTTTCGCGCGAACCATCATGCTCTAGCACTCAGTCGCCGGGCGGATACGGGGCGGTGGATGGATGGGCTGACGCAAGCCAGGATCATCGAGGAGGAGCGGCTGTCTGTCGCCGAGCTGGTGCGGCACGCCAGAATGGGCTGGCATCTGCTGGTCATTGGCGCGCTCATCGGCACCGCAGCCGCGCTGCTGGCCGTCCGCTTGGCGCAGCCCCAGTTCACGGCCCAGATGGTGGTCGGTCCCATCGCCCGCATCGGTCCGGCCGCCATGGGGCCGAAGCTTCCCACCCTGTCCGGCGGCGCCGGGCGTTCCATCACGGAGCCGGGACCCGGGGATGAGGCCCTGTCCGACTTCGCGCGGTTCCTCCGCTTGCTGGGTTCCGTGCCGGTGGCGCAGCGGCTTGCCGGGAATGGCAGCCTGATGCCCGGCATCTTCCATCGGTCCTGGGATGCCGGAACAGGAAGCTGGAAGCCTCCCGGCGGGTTGGTTCCAGCAGCGCGCCGGCTGCTGCTCTGGCTTGCCGGGCGCACCGGTTGGGTGCCGCCGGATGCCCAGGCCTTGTCGGAACATCTGCGCACCAACCTGGTCGTCGAGGCGCTGGGCGGCGGGCCGATGCAGCGGATTTCCTACCGGCACCAGGACCGCGCACTGGCAATGGCGGTCGTGGCCGGCGTGCATGCCGCGGCCGACAGGGCGCTACGGGCCGAAGCGGCACGCCGCGTGCTGGCGGAGATCGAATATGTCCGTGCGCGGCTGACAGAGGTCACGCATACGGAGCACCGAAGAGCACTGGTCGCCCTTCTGGCGGAGCAGGAGCGGCTACGCATGATGATCGACGTCGATCTGCCATTCGCAGCGGATGCCATCGAAACGGTAACGGCGCCGGTCCTTCCGGACTGGCCCGATCCGCTGGTGCTGGTCCCGTTCGGTGGCCTTGCCGGCTTCATGGCGACCCTGTTCTGGGTCTATGGGCGCGCCGCACTTCTTTCCGGGCGCAGGTGAACGGCATGGACCGAATCCCCGTGACGGCCATCGTGCTGACCCGCAACGAAGCGGAGAACCTGCCGGCTTGCCTGGACAGCTTGGCGCGGTTTGCGGAAGTGGTGGTGGTGGACAGTGACAGCACCGACGGTACCGCCGCCGTTGCCCGCGACCATGGCGCGCGGGTGGTGAGATTCGTCTGGAACCGGGCTTATCCGAAGAAGAAGCAGTGGAGCCTGGACGAGCTTGATCTGCTCCATGACTGGGTGATGTTCGTCGATGCCGACGAGCGCGTCACGCCGGCGCTGGCGGATGAGTTGGCGGCCCTGTTTGCTGCAGGGCCGATGTCCCTGGCCTATTTCGTGCGGGCGAGGCCGGTGGTGATGGGGCGGGTGCTACGCTTCGGCGCAGGCTTCCGCAAGATCGCCCTGCTGAACCGCCGCCGTTGCCGCTATCCGGTCTGCGACGATCTTGGCGTCGCCACCATGTGGGAGGTGGAAGGGCACTATCAGCCGACAGTGGACGGCCAGATCGGATCTCTCCGCCAGCCGATGCTGCACGATGACCGCAAGCCGCTTTACCAGTGGTTCGAGCGGCACAACCGCTATTCGGACTGGGAGGTGTGGTTGGATGGCCAGGAGCGTCGGCTACCGGTGTACCGGGCCGAAACACGCGCGCGGCGGCTGGCCAAACGGGTGTTCGCCCGTCTGCCCTGCCGCCCGCTGCTGGTATTTCTGGCTGTCTATATTGCCCGGCTGGGTGTCCTGGACGGTGGTCCCGGACTGCACTACGCCCTGAGCCGGGCATTCTATTACTGGCAGGTCGACTATAAACGTCGATGGACCGACGCCGAGCGCAAGGCCGGCCGCGATCCGGACCTGGCTTACTCGTCGTCCGATTCGTCTTCGGTGGCGTCGCCGGCCAGCGCCTTGATCAGCTCGAACGCACGCCGCCGCACATTCTCTTCCGGAATGCGGTAATACGCCCGCACCAGCTCCAGCGTCTCGCGCCGGGCCATCGACTCGAACTCCTGGGTCTCGCTCGGCTCGCCCAGCCCCTCGTCACCGGGAGACGGCAGGTCCTCGAAGAAGAAGGTGACCGGCACGCCCAGAACCTGGGACAGGTTGAACAGGCGGCTGGCGCTGATGCGGTTCGCGCCACGCTCATACTTCTGGAGCTGCTGGAAGGTGATTCCGACAGCTTCGCCAAGGGTCTCCTGGCTCAATCCCAGAAGCGTGCGGCGCAGGCGCAGGCGCTGACCGACATGAATGTCGATGGGGTTGGGGCCTTCACCCCGCTTCGACAGCGAATAGGCCTTGGCCAAAGTGGCCTTTCTCGAGCTCTTGTTAGCGCTCATTTCTATCTCCAACCTGGAACGGCGCCCCACACGCGCGGTGCAGAATGCTTAGCAGGCAAAAGGATTAGTCAACTCTGTCCCGAACGTGGAGCACTGATTCTCCACGGCACACCGGGCAGTTCGTCGCAGATCCAACCATAACGGTCAAAAGCGCCATGTGGCGCATGACTTTTTGCAGAATACGACAACTTAGGGGCCGAATGTAGAGGTAAAGCGCAGCCTGCCATAGAACTTCGGCCAAAACCGCCGCAAACTCCCCATGCCGAATTGGATAATACGGATGGATAAGCAAACAGCCAATGGCATGCACAGAGTCCAGCGTCTGAGCTGAAATTGTTCTTCCCGGCCCAGCCGCTCCTCTGTCCTGGAGCGTCCGCCCGACGCGAAGCACGCCACCGGGCGGGACACATGGACGCAGGTCCGGGCCGACCGCAGAGCTTCGAGCGTGAAACCGTAATCCGCCGCAATCCGCAGGTCGGTCCGGTACCGCAGACCACGGACCTGATCGTGGCGGTAGAGTATGGCGCAATGATGAGCGAACATCCCGTAGAAGGCCCAGCGCGGCCGGCGGGCGGGCCTGATGGCGGTCAGTCCGGGCGCAACCTCCTCCACCGCGTCGCCATAGACGAGGTCCGCATGCTCTCTCGCGGCGGCAAGGGCGGAGAGCGCCTTGGAGTCCGCCAGCCGGTCGCCCGCATTCAAGAACAGCAGCCACTCGCCGCGGGCCTGCTCCATGGCGCGGTTCATGGCGTCGAATGGGCCAGCGTCCGGTTTGCTGTCCCACCAGCCCATCTCACCGGCCCAGCCGGCCAGCAGCTCGGCCGTTCCATCCGTCGATCCGCCATCCGCCACAAGCCATTCGAAATCACGCCAGTCCTGCGCAATCAGGGAGGCGCGGGTCAGAGCTAGGCCGGCCGCATCGTTCCGGACCACCGTGATGACAGAGACTGCGGGCGCCATTGCGTCCCTCCCGGCTAGTCGAAGCTGGCGATGGCCGCCGCGGTCAGGGCAAGCTGGCTCAGGATCGTGGTCACGCTCTGGGCGATGGTCAGGAAGCCGTAGGGTTCCGCGTCCCGGGGCACGATGATCGTGGACCCTGGCGGAATCGCGTCCACGGCGTGACGGCCGATTTCCGAAAGCGGCTTGGCACTACCATCCGGCAGCAGCACGAAAATCCGCCCCCTGTCCGCATTGCGGGTCAGCCCGCCGGCCTCCTCCAGGTAGATCCGGCCGCTCTTGCCCGGGGCGAATTGAAGTACTGCAGGTGACAGCACTTCGCCGCTGACCGTCACGGTGAGCGGCCGCTTGGGAACGTAGAGCCGGTCGCCCGGCTCCAGCACCATGTCGAGATGGGGGCGGACGGCGAGGACCGCCGGGTCCGCCTCCATTGTGACACGGCCGACGGGGCCGGCGGTTCGCAGTTCCTCGACCAGACCGCGGGCCAGTTCGACATGCCTCGCATCCGGCGGGTCCGGCCGGAGCAGCGCCATGCTCAGCGAGCGCTCCATTTCCTCCGCTGCGCGCAGCAGGCCCTGGCGTTCAGCCTGCCGGGCGCTGTCGCGGATAAAGATCGCCCCGGCCGGATAGGCAGTGGGCAGCAGCCCGCCGGCCCTCGCCAGCACGGAGGAGAGCTTCTCACCCGGCAACAGGTCGAAATGACCGGGTTCCCGCACCTCGCCCGCCAGCACGATCCCGCCGCGCTGCGGCGACGGAGTGCGCCGGGGCACGCGAACCGCGTCACCGGGTCGTAGCATCAGCGATGCTGCTGCTGGCGAGGACAGGCGCAGCAGGCGTACAGGTTCCGCCGTTTCGGGATCACCGGCCACCATCTCCACGGAATCGGGGTCGGCCTGGGCCAGCAGGCCGCCGGCCGCGGCGATCAGGGCGGGCACCGTGGCGGAAACAGCGACCGGGTAAATGCCGGGTTCGGCCACTGCGCCGCGCAAGGACACGCTCCGATCCTCCAGCAGCCGGAGCAACGCCGCATCCGCCGGGAGAAGGTCCTTCGGCCCGGTCGCTTCCGGGCCGGTCAGGGCGGGTGGGGCTGTTGGTTCCTCCGGCCCGGCGGGGCTGTCCAGGATGGCACGCAACTGCGGCCTGGACAGGATTACGACCTTGTCCCGGTCCGCCAGACGCCGGTCGAATCCGCCCTCCATGACCTCCGCCGGTGCGAAGGGAACCAGGGTCCGGGCTCCTCGTGCGCGGTCCACCCGCTCTATGATGGCGAACAGCCCGTAGACATCGTCCGTCAGCGCCTCTCCCTTGCCGAGAAGATCGCGCAACGTACCCGCCCGGCGCAGGGGAATACGGCCGGGGTTCTTGACGGCTCCGGTCAGCTCCACCCAGGGCTCGGCAGCATCCAGGATGCCCAGCCCGCCCGCCGCGCCCACCATGGCCAGCGGCGCGCCCGTCGCACCCCCGGCCGCCGACACAAGCTCAGCCGGTGTGGCGCCGGGGCCGGCCGGATAGAAGCCGGGGCGCAGCACGCCCTCGCGCAGCAGGACGGCATGATCGAGCGCAAGCGGCAACAGATCCGGCTGTTCTGCGAACAGGACGGGGCAGGGCAGGTCGGGACCGGTCAGGGCGGCAGCCGCGGCGGCCATCGGCCCCGCCGCGAACGCGCCCTTGCCGTCGGCCGCGACCCGCGCCGCCAGGGCGGACAGGCCCGGACATTCCTTCGGCTGCGCGGGTGGCGACCGAAATGAGGTATCGCCCTCATCGCTGGCCATCAGGTCAAGTACGGCCCGGCTCGACAGGAAAGCGATCTCCTCCGGGCCGAACAGGACCAGCGAATCCCCATCCGCCAGGGCCGGCGCGGTTCCAGGGCGGCCGGCATGAATCGGAACCAGTCGCCGTGCCCCGCTGGTCGGGTCGAGCCCGACAAGCACCGCAAAAGGCAGATAGGCATCGTCCCGCGCCGCCCTGTTCGACAGCAGCCCCGCCGCCCCTGTTCCGGCAGACAGGGGACGGGGACCGGGTGAATGGACGTGGCCCAGCAAAGACACCGCCATTCGGCGGTCCGCCCGCGCCGGCTCGACGATCAGGATGTCGCCATGGGCCAGGCGGGCCGGCTGACCGGACTCCAACTCGATCAGCCGTTCGCTTCCGTCATGGGCGATGGTGGACAGGCGGAATGCCGATGGTCCGGGCCGCAGCGCGCCGCCGGCCAGGGCCAGCAGTTCCTCCGCATCCATCGCCTCCGCCTTCGCGGGAAGTTCGAAGATGCCGGGGCGTTGCACCTGCCCGGTGATGGCCAGGGTCGGGCCAAGGGGCGGCACGACGATCCTTGTCCCGTCCGCCAGCCGCTGATCCGCCGCACCTTCGCCGGTGTGCATCAGCTCGTACAGATCGACCGGCGTCCCGGCGGCCTCGCCCGGCTGCACCAGCTGGATCGAGCGCAGGCTGCCGGACGGCATCACGCCGCCGGCCGCGAACAGCGCGTCCAGCACAGTGGCGAAGGCGGACAGATCATGCCGGCCCGGTCGCCGCACCTCCCCCAGGATCAGGACGGAGAGACGGCGCGGGCGGGCCAGGGTGACGAAGGCGCGGGTATCCAGCAGGGTGGATGCGACCTCCGCCTCCACTTCCCGCCGCACCTCGCCAAGGGACCGGCCGCCGGCCTGGACGGGCCGCAGGCCATCGACGATCAGAAGCCCATCCGTGCCGACCGTATGGGATTCCTGGCTTGCCGTCTGGCCGCGCAGGGTCACGGTCAGGGTGTCGCCCGGCCCCAGCACATGCCCGTCCGCGATGGCGCCCATGGCCGGCTCTGCCCTGGCGCCTGTCTGATCGAACAGGGCATAACCATACTGGCGCAACGGCTCCCCGGCCCGGACCCCATAACTTTCCTCCAGCCGGTTCGGCGGGGGACCGTCTGACGCTGCCGGGCCAGCCGCGGAAAGAAGCAGGCCGGCGATGAGGAGGAGAAGGGCGCGCAAGGGCGGCATCGGCCTGTATGCAGCTAGAAGGAGCGTGGCCGATACCATACACAAGTATTGCGGGTCGTGTCAGCAAGGCCGCATGGCAATTGCCGCCTCCGCCTTGCTGCGGATAGGCTGGGTTGTTGACGGAAGCGGAGTTCCCTATGCGCATCTTCTATTCCGAGGATCACCGGCTTCAGCACGGCCGGGCCGAGCTGAATGACGGGAAGCTCGTCCCCTGCTTCGAGAAGCCGGAGCGGGCGGAAATCGTGTACCGGCAGGTGGCCGCCGCCGGGTTGGGGCCCATCCAGACGCCGCAGGATCTGGGGGAGGAGCCGATCCGCCGGGTCCATGACGGCGTCTATGTGGATTTCCTGAAGACCGTATGGGGCCGCTGGCTGGAGGAGCGGGGCGATTACGACATCCTGCCGCTGAACTGGATCGCGCCGAACATGCGCCGCCGCCGGCCGTCCAGCCTGGACGGGCAGTTGGGCTATCACAGCTATGATGCCGGAACGCCGATCACGGCGGGAACCTGGCGCGCCGCCTATGCGGGGGCGCAGTCCGCGGCGAACGGCGCGGCGCTGCTGGCGTCGGGGGCGGAGCGGTCGGCTTTCGCCCTGTGCCGGCCGCCGGGGCACCATGCCGGCACGGATTTCTATGGCGGTTACTGCTTCCTGAACAACGCCGCCATCGCGGCCCAGCTCCTGCGCGACCGGGGTGCGGCGCGGGTGGCGGTGCTGGATGTGGATTATCACCACGGCAACGGAACGCAGGAAATCTTCTGGAAGCGGGGCGATGTGCTCACCGTCTCCCTCCACGCCGATCCGGACGACGAATACCCCTATTTCAGCGGCTATGCCGACGAGGTCGGGGAAGGGCCGGGGGAGGGGGCGAATCTGAACATGCCCCTGCCCATCGGTACCGACTGGGCAAGCTATACGGGGGCGCTGTCCGCGGCTCTGGACCGGATCGCCGCCTTCGGGGCGGAGGCGCTGGTCGTCTCCCTGGGCGCGGACACCTTCGTCGGCGACCCGATTTCCCGCTTCAAGCTGCAGACGCCGGACTTCCTGCGCCTGGGCGCGCAGATCGGCGGGGCCGGCCTGCCCACCCTGTTCGTGCTGGAAGGCGGCTATGCGGTGGATGCGCTGGGGGTGAACGTGGCGAACGTGCTGACCGGCTTCGTCGGGCGCTGAACGCAAAAGGGGCCGCCCCCTGACGGGAGCGGCCCCTTGCTGTCTCTGTGCTGCCGGGATCAGCGGCGCGGCTTGCCGTCCAGGGTCAGCAGCGCGCCGTACAGCTCCGGCCGGCGGTCGCGGAACACGCCCCAGGAGGCGCGGGTGCGGGCCACCTCGTCCAGGTCGAAGGTGGCGGTCAGCACCGCCTCGCTCTCCCGGTCGGCCTCGGCGATCTTCTCCCCCTTCGGCCCGGCGATGAAGCTGGAGCCGTAGAAGGTGATGCCGCAGCTCTCCGCCTCCTCGCGCCCGATGCGGTTGCTGGCGACCAGCGGCATCAGGTTGGCGCCGGCATGGCCCTGCATGACGCGCTGCCAGTGGTCGCGGCTGTCGAGACCGGAATCCTGCGGCTCCGACCCGATGGCGGTCGGGTAGCAGAGGATTTCCGCCCCTTGCAGCGCCATGGAGCGCGCCGTCTCCGGGAACCACTGGTCCCAGCAGATCGCGGTGCCCAGCCGGGCATAGCGGGTGTGGTAGACCTGGAAGCCTGTGTCGCCGGGGCTGAAGTAGAACTTCTCCTGATAGCCCGGCCCGTCGGGGATATGGCTCTTGCGGTAGACGCCCAGGATCGTGCCGTCGGCGTCGATCATGGCGAGCGAGTTGTAGTAGGCGGTATTCGCCTGCTCGAAGAAGCTGACCGGCAGGACCACCCGAAGCTCCTTCGCCAGCCGGCTCATGCGCGTCAGGACCGGGTGGCCTTCCACCGGGGCGGCCAGCTCGAACAGCTCCGGCTTCTGGTCCTTGCAGAAGTAGGGCGTCTCGAACAGCTCCTGGAGAAGGATGATCTGCGCGCCCTTCCCATGGGCGCGGCGCACCATCTCCTCCGCCTTGTCCACATTGCCCTGGCGGTCCCAGCTGCAGGCGAACTGGGTGGCGGCCACGGTGACCTGACGCATCTCTAATCTCTCCCCCCGAATGATCACCGGCGAAGCGCCGGCTCACAGCCGCCCCAGATGGGGGCTGTGCCGGATGGGAAAATCCCATCCTTTGTGTCCTCTGACATTCGTATCACGCATGCCGCTCGGTGGTAGCCCGTCCGCTTGGATTTTCGCACTGTCGCCAATGCCGGGAGACAATTTTTGCGCTAGGATTTTGCCAAAGGCCGGAGATGAACCCGGACCTGGGCAGGGCGGTCACCACCAAGAATCCAGCTATAATAGGTGGTAATTCTTCTGTAGAGTGCGACCGGCGGCATGGTATGCCAGGGCCGGCGGTGCGGTTCGCCGGCCATGCCGGGCCGGATGGCCGGATTCCACCAAGTGCAGCATGGGTTCAATCGATGTCGGACAAGAGCGATCACCGTTCGGGACCTGATCGGATCGGCAATGGTCCGATCGGCAGGCGCAGGGTCGCCATCGGAACCTCGCTGGAAGAGGTGGGGTTCAGCCAGGTTCTGCGGGACCTGCACCGCGCCTTCGCGCGCGCTCTCCAGGAACGGATCGTTCCCCATGGCGTCAGCATGGGCCAGTGGTTCTTCCTCCGCGCCCTGTGGGAGGAGGATGGGCTCACACAGCGGGAGTTGAGCCAGCGGGTCGGCATGATGGAACCCACCACCGTGACCGCCTTGAACAGTATGGAGCGGCGCGGGCTGGTGGAGCGGTGCCGCAACACGCAGGACCGCCGCAAGGTCAACATCTATCTCACCCCGAAGGGCAAGGCGCTCCGTGACGTGTTGCAGCCCATGGCGGCGGAGGTGGAGCGGGTGGCGATCAGCCAGATTCCGTTGGAACTCCTTCCAACGCTCCGTGGCGCACTGGTCCAGATGATCGACAGCCTCGACGCCAACAACCCCGGTCACAATCCCTTCGGCGATCTGGACCTGGATTAAAACCGCCCGCCGGCCGCGTCAGCCATCGTTGAGGCTGAAAACGATAGGCAGTTCGATGGTGCTGCGGACTTCGGCCCCGCCTTCCTGTCCGGGAAGGAAGCGCCACTGCCGCACGGTTTCGAGCGCTGCATCGTCCAGCACGGACCAGCCGCTGCTTTCCACCAGGATCAGCTTTTCCGGCGTTCCGTCGGGAGCCACGGTCACCCGCACCACCGCCTCCCCCTGAAGGCCCAGCCGCTTCGCCGAATCGGGATAGAGCGGCGGGGGATTGTCGGGATGGCTGCGGGCAGCCACCGGCCGGCGTCCGGGCGCGGCATCCGCCTTCTGCAACGCCGATTCCAGATCGTACCCCTCCATCGCCGGAATGGGCGGCGGAAGGTCGGGCGCGCGCAGTCCCTGGGAACTGCTGGCGCTCAGGCGGGGCGGGCGGATGCGCACCGGCACGCCCGGCCAGCTATCCGCCAGCTCCGGCAGTCCCGGCCCGGTCATTCCCTGACCCGCCGCGCCCAACGTGGTCGGCAGCTCGATTCGCGGCAGCTCCGGCAGGGCCTGCCCCGCGCGCGCCGTTGCCGCCAGCTCTTCCGGCGGAACCAGCTCCACGGGAAGGGGGGCGGGTAGGCGTGCGGGCGACGGATTCAGGACCAGCGCGAGGGCAGACAGTCCGGCCAGATGCAGCACGGCCGAAACCAGAATGGCGCGGGCATCGCGGCGGGAGGCGTTCCGTCGGGATGCATCCGCCAGCGTCGCAGGCGCCGGCGCGTGCAGTTCCGCCGTCACCGCCCCGATCCGCGCGCCAGCGGCTCCCACGGCAGATGCACCGTCTCCCCGCTGTCCAGCCGGGCGGCGGCCATGCGGACGCCATAGACTTCTTCCAGCAGGCCGGGGCGCAGCACCTCGCCCGGCGGGCCATCGGCGGCCACGCGCCCCTGATGCAGCAGCGCCACGCGGCTGCAGAACCGCGCCGCCAGTGTGAGGTCGTGCAGAACCATCAAGACTCCGGTGCCCGCGGCAGCGCGGGCGCAGAGAACATCCATGACCTGCAATTGGTGATACGGGTCCAGCCCGGCAACCGGTTCATCGGCCAGAAGCAGCGCCGGCTCCGCCGCCAGCGCCCGCGCCAGCAGCACCCGCGCCCGCTCGCCGCCCGACAGGGTGGTGGCGGTGCGGGAGCGGAGGCTGGCCACGTCGCACAGCTCCATCGCCCGTTCGATGGCATGCGTGTCCGCATCGTCGGGCCGGCTCCACGGGCCGAGATGAGGAAGCCGGCCCAGGGCTACCAGCCGCTCCACCGTCAGCGGCCAATGGACCTCCGCGCCCTGGGCCAGATAGGCTAGGCGCTGGGCGCGGCGGTTGGCCGGGACCTTGTCCAAGGGTTGTCCGTCCAGCAGGACCTTGCCGCCGCGGGGCTGCGCCAGCCCGGCCATGCAGCGCAGCAGGCTGGATTTGCCGGCCCCGTTCGGACCGATCAACCCCACCAGTTCGCCGGGGCCGATGCGCAGCTCCACCCCGGCCAGCACCGTCCGGGAGCCATAGCCATGGGTTACGCCGATGGCGGCCAGCTCGCCCATCGTGACCATCACGCCATGCTCCGGCGGGTGCGCAGCACCAGCGCCAGGAAGAAGGGCGCGCCCAGCAGGGCCGTCACCACGCCCAGCTTCAGCTCCGGTCCCGGCCCGCCCAGCCGCACGGCGATATCGGCGGCCAGGATCAGCGCCGCCCCGCCCAGCGCCGACAGCGGCAGCAGGCGGGAGGGCTGGTGCCCCACCAGGGGGCGCAGGAGGTGCGGCACGATCAGGCCGATGAAGCCGATGGCCCCCGTTACCGCCACCGCGGCCCCCACGGCCAGCGCCGTGCCGACGATGACGAGCGCACCCGTCCGCCCCAGCTCGAATCCCATGGAGCGCGCCGTGTCCTCCCCCAGGCTCAGCGCGTCCAGCGCCCGGCCGGTGGTCAGCAGCATGGCGGCGCCCGCCAGCATGAAGGGCGCGGAGACCAGGACATGCTGCATGCTGCGGTCGGCGAGGGAGCCCAGCATCCAGAACACGATTTCCGCCAGGGCGAAGGGGTTGGGGGAAAGGGACAGTGCCAGGGAGGTCAGCGCCCCGGCCAGGCTGCTCACGGCGACGCCGGCCAGGATCAGGGTCAGCACGCCGGCGTCCCGCCCGGCCAGCGCGTAGATCAGCGCCACCGCAACCAGCGCTCCGGCGATGCCGCCGATAGGCAGAGCCAGCGGCACTACAAGGGACCAGCCGCTGTAGAAGGCGATCACCGCCCCCAGTGCCGCCGTGGCGGACACGCCGATCAGTCCCGGCTCGGCCAGGGGATTGCGCAGCAGCCCCTGCAAGGCCGCACCTGACAGGCCCAGCACCCCGCCCACCGCCAAGCCCAGCAGGGCGCGCGGCAGGCGGATTTCAGCGAAGATGACAGCGGCCGTGCTGTCCCCGCCGGCCCACCAGTCGGCCAGGGCGGTGCCCAACGATACGGCGCTCGGACCGATAGCCAGGGAGCCGATGAACAGCAGGCCGACCAGAAGCGCCATGGCCGGGAAGATCAGACGTCCGGCCATGCTCATGGCGACCGTTCCGGAGCCTGCGCGACCTGAGGCGCTGCCCGTTGCAGCAGCCGTGCGCGCGCCTCGGCCAGCAGGGTCACGGCATCCGCCGTGAACGGCCCGCCGCAGGTCCAGAGGCTTCCTGGAACCTGCGGCCGCGCCTCCGGTCCCACGCTGCGGGCCAGCGCCGGGTGGGCCAGCAGCCGGCCGGACAGGGACGGATAGCCGTCCGGGTCCGTATCGGCCACCAGCAGGTCGGGCGGGCTGGCGGCCACCGTCTCCACCGGCAGATAGCCGTAGCCGATCAGGCCCTGACCAGCGGCGTAGTTCTCCAGTCCCGCCGCCTGCATGACCGCATCCGACAGCGTGCCGGACCCAGCAGTGAAGCCGCCGGGCGCGAAGGTCAGGGCGCTGGGCCGGGCGGCATCCGAAGGTGCGGCGGCGGCCAGCTTCGCCTCCATCTCCTTCAGCAGCTCCTCGCCGCGCTCCGGGACGCCGAGGGCGGCGGCAATTTCACGGGTCTGGGTGCGGATGTCGTCGAAGTTGGAGATCAGGCCCAGCTCCAGCACCGGCACGCCGCGCGCCTTCAGCAACGCGACCGTGGGCCGGGTGGTGAAGCTGCCGGCCAGGACCAGATCGGGGGCCAGCTCCAGCACTTCCTCCGCCATGCCCTGGACGACGGGCAGGTCCCGAGCCAGACCGGCCACATGGGACAGCCCCTCGTCACGGGACAGGAAGGACAGGGCGGCGATCCGCTCCGGCGGGAGCAGCAGCGCCGCCAACTGGTCGGTACAGAGATTGAGGGAGACGACGCGCCGCGGCGTCTCCCCCGTCACTTGTGGGCGGTCGGACGCCATGCCGGCGGACGCCGAAAGCCCCCCAGGAGCAGCGCTGCCGCCATCATGCCCGCCGCCCGCCGCATCAGAACCGCGCCCTGACGCCGGCCAGCACGCCGCGGTCGGGCTGGGCGAAGCCGTTCGGGTTCTCGATGGCGCGGTCTGCCAGGTTCGTGGCCCTGGCATAAAGCTCCACATCGTCCAGCACGGCATAGGTCACGGCCAGATTGACCAGCCAGTAGCCGCCAACGCCCTGATTGCCCAGGAAGCTGCCGTCATCGCCATAGACGACATCCTGCCGCTGGCCCACGAACTGCGCCTCCGGCGACAGGGACAGGCCCTCCACCGGGGTGAAGCGGCCGAGCAGGCTGATGGCGTTCTCCGGCCGGCGGGCCAGACGGGCGCCGGTGCGCCCATCACGGGCGTCGGTCCAGGTCCAGGAGGCGCGCAGCTCCGCCCAGTCGGTAGGGCGCAGCTCCAGGCTGGCTTCCACGCCCTCCACCTCCGCCTCGTCGATGTTGATGGAGCTGTTGCTGACGAAGTCGTACTGGATCAGATCGTCGACATCATTGGCGAACCAGGTGATGCCCAGCGTGGCGAAATCCGCCCGGCCGGCGGCGGCCAGATCGGTCTCGACCCCGGCTTCCCAGCCAAAGCTCTCCTCGGCTTCCAGGTCGGGATTGCCCTGATAGCCGAAATTATTCACGCCGTAGCGGTCATACAGGCCGGGGGCCTTGTAGGCGGTGCCGACGGCGGCGGTCAGCCGGCTGTTCAACTCCGGCACCTCCACCACGCCGCCCAGCCGCCAAGTGGTGCGGCTGCCGTAATCGTCCGGTCGGTCGTGGCGCAGCCCGGCGGTCAGGTTCAGGCGGCCGGCGACACGGGCCTGCGCATGGGCGAACAGGGCGACGCCGTCGGCCTCCGCATCCACCTGCTGGGTGAAGGGGCCGAACTCCGACTCCTGCCGCGTGTCCAGCTCCACTGTCTCATGCACATAGCTGGCGCCGGCCACCAGGACGGCATCGCGCAGCACCGGCAGGCCGGGCAGAGCGTAGCTGTTCTGCCAGTCCACGCTGGTGCGGGCGCCTTCGAACCGGTCATTGCTGCTGCCGCCGTCCACGGCATCGGGGGCGTTGGTGAAGCGGCGGTCATAGATGCTCTGCCCCACCGCGAGGCGGGAGGTCAGCGCGCCGGCCAGCAGGTCCAGCTCACCGGCCGTCTGCCAGCTCAACTGCTCCGCCCTTGCTTGGGAGTTCGGGTCGTCCAGCGGAACATTGTCGATGTCCGCATCCGACTCGCGCCAGCGGACCAGCCCCTCCAACCGGGCGGCGTCCAGCCGGTACACGGCCTTGGCGATGGCGGTGAGGTTGTCGAACCCGTTCTCCTCCCCATCGCCGCCGGTCAGCCGGTCCGGCGTGGCGTTGTCGCCATCGGTGGTGAAGCCCTGCAGGCTGAGGCCGTAATCCAGCCGGCCCATGGTGCCGAACAGGCCGGCCGTGCCGCGCTTGGTCCCGTCGGTGCCCAGTCCGAGGTCGATCTCCGCCACCGCCGGCCGGTCGGCCCCGGCGCGGGTGATCAGGTTGATGACGCCGCCGATGGCGTTGGAACCGTAGAGCGTGCTGGCCGGGCCGCGCACCACCTCGATCCGTTGCAGGCCGCCCAGCACGTCGTCACCGAAATTGTAGGCGCCGGCAGCCAGGGACGGATCGTTGACCGGAAGCCCGTCCAGCAGGACCAGCACATGGTCGCTGTTGGTGCCGCGCAGGAAGACGGAGGTGTTGGCACCGGGACCGCCGCTGCTCACCACGCTGGCGCCGGGCAAAAGGCGCAGGGCGTCGGGCAGGGTCTGCCAGCCGCTGGCCTCGATCTCGGCGCGGGTGACGAGGCTGATGCCCGCCGGCAGGCGGCTGACCGGCGTGCGGACGCGGGTGGCGGTGATCACCATCTCCTCCACCTCGCTCGAGGACTGCGCGACAGCCGGCAGGGGAAGGATTGGAAGGGCGAGGGCGAGGCCCAGGGGGAACAGTTTTGCTTTGGTCATCATGTCAGGACAGGCGGCCGGACGGCGCCTGGACAGGGCCGGCCGGCGGTTTGCGGACGGGCCGCCGCGGACACGCGGCCGTCCGGAGCGCGGGGCCGGCCTTGGCCGGACCCGGTGCCTCACCGGACTGATCGTCAGAGGATGCGTCATGCGCCCTCCGTCCACGGCAACCCTACGGGCACGTCACCGCAAACGGAAAACCGTTCCACCGGTGCAACCCCGCCCGATGGCCGCGTGACGCATGACGCCGGCAGGTCTCCTGGCTCTCGGGTCTTTGTCGGCCGCCCGGCCTTCCCAGTCCGCCGCCCCTTTCGCCGACATGGCGCGGAGGCGGGTTTCCAGTGGCATCCGCGGGGATGGACCCCGGGGGGCGGCCGGCTCACCGATCACAGTTGCGGGGGCAGCCGCGGCGTAGGCCCGGTTGGAACCGGGCCGCACACGCGTTCCCTTTTCACCCTGTCGTGGGGACCGACGCTAGGGCCACTCTATTCCTGGCGGAACCGCCGCCGCAAGCGCCGCCGACCGCTGCGGGCGCACAGGGCAGCCGTGCAATCTGATACTTGGGTACCATGGCGGCGGCGCCGGAAGGCAGGTAGCCTGAAGCCGTCATGATGGGATCGACGGACAGACCAAGGCTCGGAATCACGGGAAGTGCCGGTACTGGCAAGACCACGCTCGCCGGGAGATTGGCGCAAACGCTGGAACTGCCGCTGCTGCCAGAGGCGATGCGCGCCATGCTGGAGGCGGGATTCGATCTCCACAGCCTGACACGGGCGGAGCACCGGTCGTTGCTGCGCGGCCATGCCGATGCGCTGGCGCGCGATCTCGCCCGTACCGATGGCGGTCTGGTCAGCGACCGCACCCCCCTGGATTTCGTGGCGTTCTGGCTGTCCAACGGATACGGGGTGGAGGACCCCGATGGGACGGAGGCGCTGTTGGTCCGTGCTGTCGCCGCCATGGCGGAATATTCGCTGGTGATCGTCCTGCCCTGGGGGCGCCCCATCCCCGCCGACGGGGTGCGCAGCGCCAATCCCTGGCACCAGCTTCATTTCCAGGCGATCATGGAAGGGCTGTGCCGCCGCTGGATTCCGGCGGACCGGCTGCTGATCCTGCCGGACGGCGATGCCGCCGGGCCGGAGGAGCGCTGCGGCATGCTGCTTGAGCGGGTCGGGAGAGGCTGACGCCCAGCCGTCAGTCCTCGTCTGGGTCGTCGGGGGCGGGAAGCGAAGCGCCCATGGTCACGGCCCCGTCCAGATCGGCCCCGGTCAGATTGGCATCGACCAGAACCGCATCGGTCAGGTCCGCCCCGCGCAGGTCGGCCCCGGACAGGTTGGCGTCGCGCATCACGGCCCCCTTGAGGCTGGCCTGCTGCAGGACCACGCCGCTCAGATTCGCCGGCCATCTGCGGCCGGTGGGCTTGCCGTCAGGTCCCTTGATGTCCACCGACCCGACCCGCGCCTGATCCAGGCAGGCGCCCGCCATGTCGCAGCCGCGGAGGTTCGTGCCGTCCAGCGTGGCCCTGCTGAGGTCCGCATGCTTCAGCACCGCATTGGCGAAGTCGGCCATGACCAGCAGCGCCTCCGACAGCTTGGCCCCGGTCAGGTTGGCCCCCTTCAGACTGGCCCCGCCCAGATTGACCCGCGTCAGGTCGATATGGGCCAGATCCTGACCATCCAGATTGGCGCGTTCGCCCTTGGCCCCATTGGACTCGATCCAGACCTTGTGCTGGGCCAGCATATCCTGCACCGATTCGGAGAAGCTGTCGGCGGACCGGGTGAAATTGGCCCCCGCAATGTCAACTCCGCCGAGGTCCACGCCTTCCAGATTGGCGCCGTGAAGGTCCGCGCCCCGTAGCACCGCGCCGCTCAGCACGGCGCCGGCCAGATTGGCGTTGCGTAGGCTGGCCCCGGTCAGATTGGCCTGGACCAGACTGACTCCCCGCATGTCGGAGCCGGCCAGATTGGCGTTCTTCATGTTGGCGCGGGCGAAGTTGCAGCCGGTGAGCTGTGCCCCGGCGCAGTCGGCGCCCACCAGAGTGCTGTCCGTCAGGTCGGCGCCGGCCAGGTTGGCATTGGAAAGCTGGGCCTCATCCATATCCACGCCGGCCATGTCCGACGGCTGCACCCGCATCTGGGTGGGCGTCCGGCGGTCCAACAGCGCGCCGCCGCGAAGATCGGCCCCGCGCAGGATCGCCCCCTTCAGCCGCGCGCCGCGGAGATGCGCCCCGCGGAGGTCGGCGCCGGTGAGGTCGCATTTCACCAGGACGGCCCGGTTCAGACGTGCGGCGAACAGGTCGGCGAGACTGAGATTGGCGCCGGTGAAATCGCAATCCGAAAGATTCGCCCCGGATAGTTTCGCGGATTGAAGATTTGCACCTGCAAAGCTGTGGCCTTGCAGGTCTGCCAGCGCCATCATGGCGCGCGCGCCGCCCGTCAGTCGCTTTAGCCAGCGCTCATGCTTCTGAATGATGTTGATCAAGTCATGAGGCGTCATGAAAAACCGCTAGACTGGAGGGCGGGCGGAACCATGCCGCCAGAATAGTTATGACCCGATTACACGTTTGGGGAAAGCGCTTCTATCCGTTCGGGTAGGGCAATCATGCGAGGGAGCAGACCGTGGAAGAAAACCGCACGGAAACGAAGCACATCGTCAATGCCTACGACACCGAGCTGCGGACATTGCATGCGTTGATCTCCCGCATGGGCGCAACGACGGCGGAGCAGCTGGCAGACGCCATCACGGCAATTGTAGACCGCGACGCCGATGTTGCCGCCCGGGTGATGCAGCGGGATGAGCTGGTCGATCAACTCGAACGGGAGGTGGAGGCCCACACGCTGCGGCTGTTGGCCCTTCGCCAGCCTATGGCCCGCGACCTGCGCGAAGTGATCGCGGCGTTGCGCATCTCCAACAATCTGGAGCGGGTCGGGGATTTCGCGGCCAATGTGGCGAAGCGGGCCCTGGCGCTGAATTCCCTGCCGGAAGTCACGCTGGCCCGCTCGCTGAGGCCGATCGGGCGGATCGCCTGCGAGATGATCCATGACATCATGCGGGCCTACGATGCCGATGACATCAAACTGGCCATGGCGGTGCGTGATCGCGACCAGGAGCTGGACCGCGCCTACACTTCCCTGTTCCGCGAGCTGCTGACCTACATGATGGAGACGCCGCAGCGGATCACCTCCTGCACCCATCTCCTGTTCGCGGCCAAGAATCTGGAGCGGATCGGCGACCACGCCACCAACATCGCCGAAACCCTCTGCTTCCGGATCAGCGGACGCCTGCCGGATGAGGAAAGGGAGAAGGGGGATCTCTCCGCCTTCGAGGTGGTGAAGCCGGGCGAACTGCCGGCCAACGGCGCCGGGGCGTAAGCGCGGCCCGGAACCCGTCAGCACCGCGCGCCGTTCCCTACCCGGTCGAGGCAGGAGGAACGGCGCGCATGATGATCACAGACCTTATCCGCGAGGACCATCTGGCGGCGCGCGACCTGCTGGGGGTGATCGGCAACAGTCCCCAACAGGCGCATGAGGAACGGGCCGACGGGTTCGCGCGTCTGGCTGCCCTCTGGGCGATACATGGAAACATGATGACCGCCGCTGTGCATCCGGTGCTGGGGGCCACCCAGGCATGGCCCGATCCGGTCGCGGCCACGACGGAGCTGCAGCAGGAGGTGGAAACCCTCGCCGGCGATCTGGCCCGCCGGGAGGATCGGCACGACGCCTCCTGGCGCGGAGAGTACGAGCATCTCCGCGACACGTTCGAGCGTCAGGTGCAGGTGGAGCAGACGGACCTGATCCCGCTTCTTCTGGAACTGCCGCCCGAGCAGATCGCCAAGGCAACGGAAACGGCACGAAGCAGCCGGGCTGGCGGCTGAGGATCAGCCCGCCGTGAAGATGAGGGTGCCGAGCGCCCAGAGGAACAATCCGACCACGATCGCGATGGCGGCGAGCGCACCCCAGTGCAACGCCTCGTCCGCCTCCCTGTGGGCGTGGTCGCCATGGGTCAGGTCCGGAGGCATGCCGTGCAGGGCGTCGTCCGGCGTCGGCCGGATCGGCTCCGCCCCTGTGGTGATGGGCGGAGCGGCGGCAGTGCCGGTCTGCTCCGGCGGGCGGCGCAGCTCCGCCCCTTCCGCGCGCTCGATGGGGGTGGCGGCGGCGTGATCCAGCGGAGCGTCGCGCTGGTCCGGCGGAGCCTGTCGCTGGTCCATGGATGGGATGATCGGTTGCTGCGGGGTGGTGGCCATTCGCGCCATCCTCTCTTTTTCTGGGTTCGGGTGGCCGTCCGGGACGTCCGCTCCGTCTAAACCTTCCCAGCCCCCGCCCGGTTCCAGACGTCGCCATCGAGAAGCCGGGTGGAACCTGCCGTCCCTCCGCCTGTGCATCCCGCCGTCCTCTCCAGGCGGCGGGCGGCGGCAGCCAGCCTGCCAGCCGATTATGCCTGGCGAAGGGCGGCCGACCGGGTCACGCCCTCCGACCGGTTCTCCAGGTCGCTGGGCCCCATCTCGCAGATTTTGTGCCGCGCCGCGGCCAGCGCCAGCCTGACATCCGCCCGGTCATGCTCCTCCTCGGCCGCCCGCAGGCAGGCTGCGGCTGTCATCTCCGCGTGCTTCATCAGGCTGTCCCGCTGCTCCGCCGTGCGGATATGCTCGGCCAGCCGGGCGATGGAGCCCAGCAGGTGGATCGCCATGGCGGGCTTTGCCGCGCCCGCCTGCCGGATCTGGTTGAAGGCCGCATCGAAGATGCCGTCGAAGCCGGTCCGCTTCGCCACGATCCGGATTGTGCCTTGCTCGTCCTTATAGGTGATGCCGGGCAGTTGCCGGCCCATGAGCCGGGACAGCGCACCGCGCAGCCGGTCGACCACCGCCATGGCCGTATTGGGGTCGTTGATGCCGGGCGATAAAGCGCGCAGGGCGATGTCCACCATATGGCGGATCGGAAACTCCAGATCCTGCGTGGGCGTCCTCTGGTCGCCGATCAGGACGTGCTTCTGGATGAGCGTCTCAAGCTCCGGGGTCAGCCGGTCCGGCGGGGAAACCTGCGCCAGCCAGCCATGCCGGCACATGAAGGCGCCGGCCCGGTAGTCCAGCCGGATCACCACGTCGGCCTCGCAGGCGGACTTGGCCAGATCGCCATACTCCACGGCCTGAACGTAGCCCTCCTCGGTGGAGCGGACGATGGCGAAATCCCGGAACAGCTCATCGGGGACCTTGTCCTCTCCCTGGCCCACGGTTGACGGGGCGCCGTTGGCGATGGGGAGGCCCTTGATGCCGCTCTCCAGCTCCGCAGAGACCCGCTCGATGACATTGTCCGCCACGACCAGCCGGGCCACGACGCTGAGGAACAGCAGCATGACCACGAGGCAGATCAGGGCAAGCAGCAGCGCCACCGCAACCGTGATCTGCGGCACCTCCGCCGCCGGCATGTCTTTCTGCACCGTGCGGAGCGCCAGCAGACCGTAGACGACGGTCATGGTGAAGACGCCGAGTGAGAGCTGGGTGCGGGGGTCGCTGGTGTAGGTTCGAACAAGGCGGGAGCCGAACTGGTTGGCGGCCAGCGACAGGACCACCATGGTGATGGAGAACATCACGCCGGCCAGTGTGATGAGCGAGCTCACCAGCGCCGTCAGCAGGTTGCGGGCATCGTCCCCGCTGCCGGCGGTCAGCAGCACATGGCGGGGCAGGTCCTCAGGAACAAGGATCGAGTCCAGGCTGTAGGCGCCCCACCAGAGCAGCGCGGCAACGATGCTCAGCCCGACCGGCGCCGGCCATAGGCTGGTGCGCAGGCTTTCTCTCAACGCGGACAGCTTGCTCAGCATGATTCTGGACGACCCTTCGAATGGCCCGACTGGGAACAGCGGCCGGGCTGGGCCATTCCGTGACGGCCCGCGCACCGCGCCTGTTGGAACAGGATCAACAGCGCAAAGGCTGATCATGGATCTGCTGAATTATCGGACGCTCGACGGGAACGACTGCTTCATCAATCCGCGCCGGGTGACCCTGGTGGTCGCACAGGGAACGGGGTGCCGCATCCATCTCGGCGCAGCCGATCATTTCGTCGAGGTGGATGTTCCAGCCGACCGCGTCGCCGCCGAGGTCGGTGACGGCGCGGAACCGCCGGCTCCCGCGGACCCGACGCTGAATCTGCTGTCGTGACAGCCGGCAGAAGTGCGGCTGCCGGAATGGGACGAACATAGCGGTCCGTTGTTGGACCGAATCCTGGCGATGATCGGACCAAGCCATGCCGGAACAGCGCACAGCGGACCTCGTGCTCGAGGCCCGCACCCCCTACGGCCAGCATTGGAGCTGCAATGAACTGCCGGGACGGGTACGGGAGTTGTACGATCCCGACTGGCTGCTCAGCCCCGGGGACGTGATCACCGTGCATGAGGCCAGAACCGGTCGGAAGCTGTACCTGCTCCGCGTGTCGGAGCGGGAGGGGTCCTACGCCCACTTGACGAGACTGAGCCGCCGATGACCGTAAATCCTTCCCTGACAACCGGTTCCTCCGAGGGGCAGGATGTAACTGCCGGAACGGGCGCGAGAGCGGACGTGACGCCGGCGCCGGTGGACGACCGGCCGCATGTGGTGATCATTGGCGGCGGCTTCGGCGGCATTGCCGCGGCCGCGGCGCTGGGCGGAACCCGGGCCCGGGTCACGGTGGTGGACCGCCGCAACCATCATCTGTTCGTGCCGCTGCTCTATCAGGTCGCCAGCGCCGCCCTGTCCCCGGCGGATATCGCCGAGCCGATCCGGAAGATCCTGTCGCGCCACCGCAACATCGACGTTGTGCTGGGGGAGGTGACTGGGATCGATGCCGCCGCCAGGGAGGTGAAGCTGGCCGGCGGCGGGGCCGCGTTGCGCTATGATCGGCTGATCATCGCCACCGGCTCCACCTACAGCTATTTCGGCCATGACGACTGGGCCACCCATGCCCCCGGCCTGAAGACGGTGGAGGATGCGCGTACCCTGCGCGCCAGGCTGCTGCTGTCCTTCGAGCAGGCGGAAACCTGCGACGATCCGGTGGAGCAGCAGCGGCTGCTCACCGTCGTCATCGTCGGCGGCGGCCCAACCGGCGTGGAAATGGCCGGGGCGGTGGCGGAGCTGGCGCGCTATACCCTGGCGCGCGACTTCCGCCGGATCGACCCGGCCAAGACCCGCATCCTGCTGGTGGAGGCGGGACCCCGCATCCTCGCCTCCTTCCCCGAAGACCTGTCGGCCTATTCCCACGACGCGCTGAAGAAGAAGGGCGTCGAAATCCTTCTGAACAAGGCGGTGCAGGAGGTGCGGGCGGACGGGGTCGTGGTCGCCGGGGAGTTCATCCCGGCCTCCACCATCGTCTGGGGGGCGGGCGTTGCGGCCAGCCCGGCCGGACGCTGGCTGGGGGTCGAGATCGACCGCGCCGGACGCATCAAGGTCAACCCCGACCTGTCCGTTCCCGGGCTGGATGGTGTCTATGCCCTGGGCGACACCACGCTGACGCTGGGGGAGGACGGGAAGCCGCTCCCCGGCCTGGCCCAGGTCGCCAAACAGCAGGGCGATCATCTGGGCAAGGCGCTGGCCCGCAACCTGACGGATGGGGCGCCGCTTCCGCCCTTCAGGTTCCACAACCGCGGCAACACCGCCATCGTGGGGCGCAACGCCGCCGTCTTCGACTTCGGCAAGCGCAAGCTGACCGGATGGATGGCCTGGGTCCTCTGGGCCATCATCCATGTCTATCTGCTGGTGGGGTTCGAAAAGCGGCTGCTGGTCACCATCCAGTGGCTCTGGCGCTATGCCACCTACCAGCGTGGAGCGCGCCTCATCACGGATGTGGAGATCATCCGCCGGCCGAGGCGCAACCCTGCTCCCGTGCGGGATAGCTGATCCGGACGGTGCAAGCCGACAGGCACGGTGGTAAAGGAAGCCTGCGGTCCCTGGTGCGGGGCCGCACGGCCGGGCGGCGGAGCGCGTCAGTCCGGGCGGCCCCGTGACCGGAATCTGTGACCGATCCCATGTCGACACCGCCGCGCGCCGCCTTGGCCCTGTTCGCGCCGGGGCTCTTCGTGCTGTTGTGGAGCACGGGCTTCATCGGCGGCAAGCTCGGCCTGCCCTATGCCGAACCGCTCACCTTCCTGCTGATCCGGATGGTGCTGACGGCGCTGCTGCTCGGGGCCGTGGCGCTTGTCCTGCGTGCGCCCTGGCCGCGGACAGCGGGGGAGGCGGGGCGGATCGCGCTGGCCGGCCTGCTGGTCCATGGCACCTATCTCGGCGGAGTATTCAGCGCCATCTCGCAGGGGCTCCCCGCCGGAACCGTGGCCCTGATCGTCGGGCTGCAGCCGCTTCTGACCGCCATCGCGGCCGGCCCGCTGTTGGGGGAGCGGCTGACCGGGCGGCAGTGGACGGGGTTCGCGCTCGGCCTCGTCGGCGTGGCGCTGGTGGTCTGGGAAAAGCTGGCCCTGCGCTCCGGCCTGGGCTGGGCGCTGGCCCTGGCCGTGGTGGCCCTGCTCGGAATCACGGCAGGCACGCTCTATCAGAAGCGCCATTGCGCCGGCATGGACCTGCGCAGCGGCACCGCCATCCAGTACGCCGCGTCCGCCCTGTTGTTCGCCATCCTGGCACCGCTGACGGAGACCATGCAGGTGCGGTGGACGGGAGAGTTCGTCTTCGCTCTCGGCTGGCTCTGCCTCGTCCTTTCCGTCGGCGCGGTCTTCCTGCTCTATTTTCTGATCCGGCAGGGCGCGGCGTCGCGGGTCGCCAGCCTGTTCTATCTCACCCCGCCCACCACGGCCCTGATGGCCTGGGCCCTGTTCGGGGAGACGCTGGGCTGGCTGGCGCTTGCCGGGATGGGGGTGACTGCGGCCGGGGTGGCGCTGGTGCTTAAACGCTGAATCGGGAAGCAGGGCTGCTGCTGGTCAGGAACCCATATGCGCAGTAGGGTGTTCTCGGCAGACCCACCCCGCGCGCACGGCGTGTCACCTCGACAGGAGCCCTTCCTTGAGCACCGGACTTATCGCTCTGCTGGACGACGTGGTCGGTCTGGCGAAGGTCGCCGCGGCATCCCTGGACGATGCGGCCGGGCAGGCGGCAAGGGCGGGGGTCAAGGCGGCCGGCGTGGTGGTCGACGATGCCGCGGTGACGCCGCGCTATGTGGTGGGCTTCGCGGCCAGCCGCGAACTGCCGATCATCGCCCGGATCGCGATGGGCTCGCTCAAGAACAAGCTCATCTTCCTTCTTCCCGCGGCCTTGCTGCTCAGCCTTTTCGCCCCCTGGGCGATCACGCCGCTGCTCATGCTGGGCGGCGCCTTCCTTTGTTATGAGGGCGCGGAGAAGGTTTATGAGGCCTTCTGGCCGCATGCGGAGGTGCACGGCGCCGGCGGCAAAGTGGCGGAATCGCCTGCCGACGCACAGGCGCTGGAGGAAGAGAAGATCAGCAGCGCCATCAAGACCGACTTCATCCTGTCGGCCGAGATCATGGCCATCACCCTGTCCACCGTGGCGGAGGAGTCATCCTCCTTCTGGAATCAGGCGCTGATACTGGCGCTCGTGGGCACTCTCATCACCTTGGTCGTGTATGGCGCCGTGGCCCTGATCGTGAAGGCGGACGATGTCGGCATCGCCCTGGCCACCAACGAGGCGCCGGCCTCCAGCATCCTCGGGCTGCGCAGCGTCGGGACGGCCCAGCCGGGCGGGGCCGACCGGGGACTACGGCCGGTCACCAAGGCCATCGGCCGGGGGCTGGTGAAGGGCATGCCCGTGTTCCTGAAGCTACTCAGTGTGGTCGGCATGGCCGCGATGCTCTGGGTCGGAGGCGGCATCATCATCCATGGCCTGGAAGGCTACGGGGTGCCGGCCATCGGACATGCCATCCACCATGTGGCCGAAGTGGTGGCGCATGCCGTTCCGGCCATTGCCGGCGTCCTGGAATGGCTGGTCACCGCGGCGCTGTCCGGCCTTTTCGGCCTGGTTCTGGGCGCGCTGCTGATCCCGCTGGTCCACAAGGTGCTGCAGCCGGCGATGGGCATGGCCAAGCATTAGGTCCAGAGCGATCAGGATTTCCGAATCGTCGTGGCCGGCCACGATCGGCTCTGGACACTGCGCGGTCACCGCAGGATCAAGTTCCTGGCGGCCGACTGGCCGGCAGATCGTCCAAGACCCGACAATCTGGACAGTGGCCGGAAGAAGCACGCCATCAATCAACCGGGACGGCGGGCCGAGCACCATCGCTTGGATCCGCCCCGCCAGCCCGCAGCCGCTGCGGCGCGACCCTTGTGCCACGCCGCACGACCATCACCGCTGGCTTGAAACGGCCGATGAGCACGGGGCGGATATCCTCCGCCCGCCCGTCAAGGGAACCACTTCGAGACACATGCTCCCTTCGCCGGATCGCGGCTCGAGCTTTCCGACGCGGTGGCGCGTGCCGGGCGACCGCTGGATGCCGCCGCGCTGGCCCGATTCGGCCTGCGTCCCGGCCATGTGACCCGACATCTTCTGGGAGCCGTGGAGGCAGCGTGCCATGATCCGGGGGAATGGTGCCGGCTGTCAGGATTGAACTGACGACCTACCGCTTACAAGGCGGTTGCTCTACCGCTGAGCTAAGCCGGCGCCGGGAGCCCGTCCGTCGCATATGGAGGCGGGACGGGCGGCAGACTAGCGCCGCCGGGCCACCTCGTAAAGCGCTACGGCCGCGGCATTGGACACATTCAGGCTTCCAACCGGTCCGCCGGTCGGCAGGCGGGCGATCTCGTCGCACCGTTCCGCCGTCAGCCGGCGGATGCCTTCGCCCTCCGAGCCCAGCACCAGCGCGACATGGCCGGCCAGCTCCAGCTCATGCAGCGCCCGCTCCCCCGATTCGGCCAGCCCGACGCACCAGAAGTTCGCCTCCCGCAGGTCGGTGATGGCGCGGGCCAGATTCGTGACCCGCACCAGGGGCACGGCCTCGACAGCGCCGGACGCCGTCTTGGCCAGCACGCCGGTGACCGGCGGCGCATGCCGGTCCTGTACGACCACTGCCATCGCCCCGAACGCCGCGGCGGACCGCATGACGGCACCGACATTGTGCGGGTCGGTCACCTGGTCCAGGATCACCACCAGCGCGCCGCCTTCCGCGGCCTCTGCGCGGGCGATCACGTCCTCCAGATCCAGCTCGGGCAGGGGGCCGCAATCCAGGGCGGCGCCCTGATGTACGGCGCCGGCCGCCAGCAGGCGGTCCAGCTGGTCACGGTCGGCGACGGTCGGCTCCGGACGGTCCAGCCCGAGCTCTTCTGCCCGGGCCAGGGCGGGCGTCAACGATTCGAGCGCGCCTTCCGTTACGAACAGGGCGCGCACCTGGCGCTCGGGATTGACCAGCGCCGCAGCGACCGGGTGCAGCCCGTAAAGCAGATTCGCACGCGAGGCGGAGGCCTGCAGCCCTGGCTTGGAGGGCGCGGTCTTCTGCGCCGGCTGCGTCGCGCCAGCCCCGCGCGCCGGGCGGTCGGCGTCGCGCTGCGGCTTTCCGGCACCCCGTGCGGATGCGTCTGCGGAGGAGGGGCGCTTGGGGCCGCCCTGCGCCGCGGCCGCGGTGCGCCGGTCGCGGGATTGCTGGCCCTTGGGGGGCTGTCGGGTGTTCTTCATGCGCGTCATCCTTGCCCAAGGCGAGGCGTCCCGCCAGATGTTTCGTCGCCGATACGGATATGTGAAATTGGCGTTGACATGGCGTCCGCAATCCGCATATTGCGCATCTCCGTTCCGGCCACGGTCGGAGCGCGGTCCCACGGAAGGGTGGCCGAGTGGTTAAAGGCAGCAGACTGTAAATCTGCCCGCGTTAGCGTACGCTGGTTCGAATCCAGCCCCTTCCACCAATTACGGCGTGCCCCGGAGACGGGGCGCGCCGTTTACCGCGCGCGGTGACGTCCCTGTCCGGGGCTGGCCGCGACGGACCGGGTCCGGCGGTGCCGGGTCCGGAACTAGATCCGGTTACAGGTCCACGCGAGTGGGCCGCCTCCGACTTGGGAAGACACTAGGCGGGTGTAGCTCAATGGTAGAGCAGAAGCCTTCCAAGCTTACGACGGGGGTTCGATTCCCCTCACCCGCTCCAAGATTCTAGGTCGGCGCGTCATCGTCGGAACTTCCGGGTCGACGGAACACTGTCAGGCAAGGGCGAACACAGCTATGGCGAAGGCGAAATTCGAGCGGACCAAGCCGCACTGCAACATTGGCACGATTGGCCATGTTGACCACGGCAAGACGTCGCTGACGGCGGCGATCACGAAGATTCTGGCGGAGACGGGCGGGGCGACCTTCACGGCGTACGACCAGATCGACAAGGCGCCGGAAGAGAAGGCGCGCGGGATCACGATCTCCACGGCGCATGTGGAATACGAGACGCAGAACCGTCACTACGCCCACGTGGACTGCCCGGGCCACGCCGACTACGTGAAGAACATGATCACGGGCGCGGCGCAGATGGACGGCGCCATCCTGGTGTGCTCGGCGGCCGACGGCCCGATGCCGCAGACGCGCGAGCACATTCTTCTGGCCCGTCAGGTCGGCGTGCCGGCGCTGGTGGTGTTCCTGAACAAGATGGACATGGCCGATCCGGACCTGGTGGAGCTGGTCGAGCTCGAGGTTCGCGAGCTGCTCTCCTCCTACGGCTTCCCGGGCGACGACATCCCGGTGATCAAGGGCTCGGCCCTGGCCGCGCTGGAGGACAGCGACAAGGCGCTCGGCCATGACGCCATCCTGGAGCTGATGCGCAACGTGGATGAGTACATCCCGCAGCCGGAGCGTCCGAAGGACAAGCCGTTTCTGATGCCGATCGAGGACGTGTTCTCGATCTCGGGCCGCGGCACGGTGGTGACCGGCCGCGTTGAGCGCGGCATCGTCAAGGTTGGCGAGGAAATCGAGATCGTCGGCATCAAGGCCACCGTGAAGACCACGGTGACCGGCGTCGAGATGTTCCGCAAGCTGCTCGACCAGGGCGAGGCCGGCGACAACATCGGCGCGCTGCTGCGCGGCACCAAGCGCGAGGATGTGGAGCGCGGTCAGGTTCTGGCCAAGCCGGGCTCGATCACCCCGCACACGGAGTTCGAGGCCGAGACCTACATCCTGACCAAGGAAGAGGGCGGCCGCCACACCCCGTTCTTCGCCAACTACCGTCCGCAGTTCTACTTCCGCACGACCGACGTGACGGGCACGGTGGAGCTGCCGGAAGGCACCGAGATGGTGATGCCGGGCGACAACATCCGCCTGAAGGTGAAGCTGATCGCCCCGATCGCCATGGATGA
The DNA here is from genome assembly GCF_003568845.1 of Indioceanicola profundi. NCBI lineage: Bacteria > Pseudomonadati > Pseudomonadota > Alphaproteobacteria > Rhodospirillales > Azospirillaceae > Indioceanicola > Indioceanicola profundi. Next base: position 377,739 of record NZ_CP030126.1, read on the forward strand.
AGGTCTTCGCTTCGCCATTCGCGAGGGCGGCCGCACCGTCGGCGCCGGCGTCGTCTCCAAGATCGACAAGTAAGAAATGCGGTGGCCCGCGGGGAGGTTCTGCCTCCTCGCGGTGATCCGCGCATAGCCGGGATGCCGGACCTGCGCCGGCATCCTATTTTTCACTTTGCATTTGATACGGGAATTCGTTACAAGGCGCGCTCGCTCATGCGGGGCGCCGGCAGGGCACCATAGGAGTGTAGCTCAATTGGTAGAGCACCGGTCTCCAAAACCGGGGGCTGGGGGTTCGAGCCCCTCCACTCCTGCCACTTCGTGCGACTGCCATACGATCCCCGCGATGTGAAGCGACATTTGACCCGAGAGTGATGGCTGAAGCCGCCATGGCGAAGACCAGTCCTGCCGAATTCATGCGCGAAGTGCGGCGTGAGGTCACCAAGGTGACCTGGCCCACCCGTAAGGAGACAACGGTCTCGACCGCCATGGTGTTCATCATGGTGGCGTTGGCATCCGTGTTTTTCCTGCTGGTCGATCAGATCGTCGGCTTCGGAATCCGCATGGTTCTCGGGATCGGAGGCTGAAGGTCATGCCGGCGCGCTGGTACGTAGTCCACGTCTATTCCGGGTTCGAGAAGAAGGTTGCGCAAGCCATCCGTGAGAAGGCTGCGCAGAAGGGCCTGGACGAGAAGTTCCACGAAATCCTGGTTCCGACCGAGGAAGTCGTGGAAGTGCGCCGCGGCGCGAAGGTCAATTCCGAGCGCAAGTTCTTCCCCGGCTACGTGCTGGTGAAGATGGACCTCGAGGATGAGACTTGGCACCTCGTGAAGAACACGCCCAAGGTCACGGACTTCCTCGGCGGCGGCGGAAAGCCGCAGCCGATCTCGGAGGCCGAGGCCATGCGCATCATGAACCAGGTGCAGGAAGGCATCGAGCGTCCGAAGCCCTCCATCCAGTTCGAGATCGGCGAGCAGGTCCGGGTCACCGACGGCCCCTTCACCAGCTTCACCGGTCTCATCGAGGAAGTCGACGAGGACAAGGCGCGGGTCAAGGTGGCGGTGTCCATCTTCGGCCGGGCGACGCCCGTCGAGCTCGAATACACCCAGGTCGAGAAGGTCTGAGGTACACGAGGTTCCGCCGCGGCAGGGGAGACCCCGCCGCGGCGGTAAAGCGCGTGGGAGGCCGGGCCCTGCAAGTCCATGGGCAGCCGCACCACGCACCCAGTGGTTCCGACGCCCTGGAACAAGCGGCGCCGGTACCCCAACTGAGGACAGGTCATGGCAAAGAAGATTGTCGGTTACATCAAACTCCAGGTTCCGGCTGGCAAGGCCAACCCGTCGCCGCCGATCGGCCCGGCGCTGGGTCAGCGCGGCCTGAACATCATGGAGTTCGTGAAGCAGTTCAACGCGCGCACTGCCCAGATGGAGCAGGGCATGCCGGTGCCGGTCGTGATCACCGCCTACGGTGACCGTACCTTCACCTTCGTCACCAAGACCCCGCCGGTCACCTACTTCCTGAAGAAGGCCGCCGGCATCGACAAGGGGAGCGCGACCGTCGGCAAGTCCGCCACGATCGGCAAGGTGACCATGGCCCAGGTTCGTCAGATCGCCGAGCAGAAGATGCAGGATCTGAACGCCAACGACGTGGAAGCCGCGTCCCGCATGATTGTCGGGTCCGCGCGTTCCATGGGCCTCGAAGTGGTGGAGGGCTGAACCCATGGCCAAGATCGGTAAGCGCCTGAAGAAGGCCGTCGCGTCCGTCGACCGCAACAAGTTCTACGCGCTGGATGAGGCGGTGAAGACCGTCAAGACCAACGCCACCGCCAAGTTCGACGAAACCGTCGAGATCGCGCTGAACCTGGGCATCGATCCCCGCCACGCCGACCAGCAGGTCCGCGGCATGGTGCAGCTGCCCAACGGCACCGGCAAGACCGTGCGCGTGGCCGTGTTCGCCCGCGCCGGCAAGGCCGACGAGGCACTCGCCGCCGGCGCCGACCTGGTCGGTGCGGATGATCTGGCCGAGCGCATCCAGGCCGGCGAGATCAACTTCGACCGCTGCATCGCCACCCCGGACATGATGGGCGTGGTCGGGCGTCTCGGTAAGATCCTCGGGCCCCGCGGCCTGATGCCGAACCCGAAGCTGGGTACCGTGACTCCGGACGTCGCCGGGGCCGTGAAGGCCGCGAAGGGCGGCTCGGTCGAGTTCCGCGCCGAGAAGACCGGCATCGTGCATGCCGGCGTCGGCAAGGCCAGCTTCTCCGAGGAGCAGATCCTGGAGAACGTGCGTGCCTTCGTCGGCGCCATCAACCGCGCGAAGCCGACGGGCGCCAAGGGCACCTACATCGAGAAGGTCTCGCTCAGCTCCACCATGGGGCCGGGCCTGAAGCTCGACGTGCCGGCGCTGGTCGCCGCCCTGCAGGGCTGACGCCCTCAGGTGACATGAATTTCCCCGTGGGTCCGGCGACGGTCCCGCGGGGCGGTCCTCCAAGGGAGCGGTCCGGCAACGGCCCGCTCCGGCGGAGGTCCACCCTGTCCGAGACTGCAGGTGCCGCGATGGCACTGTCCACCGGCCGGAGCGATCCGGAGCGGCGGTCACCCGGAGCGGCTTAATCGGCCGCCTGCATAGACGGGAGCGAGCGAAACATTGAGTCAGGCTCGGGGCGGGCAGCCGCATCGGCCTGGATGTGATGGGTAGTCGCTTCTGGGACAGGTGAACCCGGATCCGTTTCTCCCCGGCAGTTCGGGGCAGGGCGGGTCCATTGCGTGAACCGGGAAGTCCGGCAGAATTGCCGGCCTGTCCCAGTTTTGGAGGCGAACCGTGGACCGTACACAGAAGGAAGCGACGGTCGCGGCCCTGAATGCCGAGTTGCAGGCGGCAGCCCTCATCGTCGTGACCGAGCAGTCGGGAATGACGGTGGCGGAAGTGACCGACCTGCGCCGCCGCATGCGGGCTGCGGGTGCCAGCTTCAAAGTGACCAAGAACACGCTCGCCGCCCTCGCCCTGAAGGGTACGCAGTTCGAGAACACCGAGGCCATGTTCAAGGGCCCCACCGCGATCGCCTGGTCCAAGGACCCGGTCGCGGCGGCCAAGGTGGCCACCGAGTACGCCAAGGCCAATGACAAGTTCAAGGTCATCGGCGGCGGCCTCGGCGCGCAGCTTCTGGACACCCAGGGGGTCGAAGCCCTGTCCAAGCTGCCGTCGCTGGACGAACTGCGCGCATCGCTGCTCGGCATGATCAAGACGCCTGCGACCCGTATCGCCGGCATCTTGCAGCAGCCGGGTGGTCAGGTTGCCCGCGTGTTGGCGGCCTATGCCAAGAAGGACGAGGCGGCCTGAGCCGCATCAGACGACACAACATACTGAGTTCCCTAGGAGACCATCATGTCCAAGCTTGATCAGCTGGTTGAAGACCTGTCCAACCTGACCGTCATCGAGGCCGCCGAGCTCTCGAAGATGCTTGAGGAGAAGTGGGGCGTTTCCGCCGCCGCTCCGGTCGCCATGGCTGCCGCCCCGGCCGCCGGCGGTGCGGGCGCTGCCGCTGCCCCGGCCGAGGAGCAGACCGAGTTCACGGTCATCCTCGTCGATGGCGGCGACAAGAAGATCAACGTCATTAAGGAAGTCCGTGCGATCACCAACCTGGGCCTGAAGGAGGCCAAGGACCTGGTCGAGGGCGCCCCGAAGACGGTGAAGGAAAGCGCCACGAAGGACGAAGCTGCGAAGATCAAGAAGCAGCTTGAAGACGCCGGCGCGAAGGTCGAAGTTAAGTAAGACGGCTTTGGCCGACGACCTAGCGCATACCGACGCTGGACGGTGGACCTTCGGAAGGAGGCCCGCCGCCCGGCGTCGTCTGTCTTTTTTATCCTGCGGGCACGCTCGTATGATAGACAGGGTACCCCCGGTTCGCATCCGCGTGCCGGGGGCTTTCTCCCCGATGCCGGCTAGGGCCGGTTTCCGGGGAACAGATTTCGAGGCGCGGCTGAGTGGCGATCCCGAAGGGGAGCGCCGCCCGCGCTGATTCGTGTTTTGGGCCGCCGCACCGCCAGGAGCGTCGGTCCAGGGGGCATCCGCAGGGCAGCGCCGCGGCAACGTGGCCGCAGTCCGCGGGTGGTGCATAGATCCGGGCGAGTTCACGAGAGGCATTCATGGCCAAGTCGTTCACGGGACGTAAGCGTATCCGCAAGAGCTTCGGGCGCATCCCCGAGGTCACCCGCATGCCGAACCTCATCGAGGTTCAGCGGAGCTCGTACGACCATTTCCTGCAGATGGATGTGGCCCCCGACGCCCGCGCCAATCTGGGCCTCCAGGAGGTCTTCAAGTCGGTCTTCCCGATCAAGGACTTCTCCGAGCGCGCCGTGCTGGACTTCGTCCGCTACGAGCTGGAGATGCCGAAGTACGACGTCGAGGAGTGCCAGCAGCGCGGCATGACCTTCGCGGCGCCGCTGAAGGTCACCCTGCGCCTCACCGTCTTCGACGTTGATGAGGACACCGGCCTGAAGTCCATCCGCGACATCAAGGAGCAGGACGTCTACATGGGCGACATGCCCCTGATGACGGCCAACGGCACCTTCATCATCAACGGCACCGAGCGCGTGATCGTCTCGCAGATGCACCGCTCGCCCGGTGTGTTCTTCGACCACGACAAGGGCAAGACCCACAGCTCGGGCAAGTACCTCTTCGCCGCCCGCGTCATCCCCTACCGCGGTTCCTGGCTGGACTTCGAGTTCGACGCCAAGGACATCGTGTATGTCCGTATCGACCGCCGCCGCAAGCTGCCGGCCACGACCCTGCTGTACGCGCTGGACAGCGCGGACACGGCGGAGCTGCGCGCCGACCGGATCGCTCAGGGCAAGGACCTGCTGCCCTACGAGGCGCAGGGCATGAGCAAGGAGGAGATCCTCGGCTCCTTCTACGAGACCATCACCTTCCAGCGCTCCGGCGACGGCTGGAAGACCCCGTTCGTGCCCGAGCGCATGAAGGGCATCAAGCTCGCCTACGATCTGGTCGACGCCAAGTCCGGCGAGGTGCTGGTCACCGCCGACACCAAGATGACCCCGCGTATGCTCCGCAAGCTGCAGGAGCAGAACCTGACCGAGATCAAGGTCGGCGTCGAGGATATCGTCGGGCGCTATCTGGCCATCGACATCATCGACGAGACGACCGGCGAAGTGATCTACGAGGCTGGCGACGAGGTGACCTCGGCTGCGCTGGAGCGGCTGGAGAAGGCTGCCGTCACCGAGCTGCCGGTCCTGAACATCGATCACATCAATGTCGGCCCGTACATGCGGAACACCATGGGTGTGGACCGCAACGCCAGCCGTGAAGACGCGCTGATCGACATCTACCGCGTCATGCGCCCGGGCGAGCCGCCGACGCTCGAGTCCGCCGAGGCGCTGTTCAAGGGTCTGTTCTTCGACTCCGAGCGCTACGACCTCTCCGCCGTCGGCCGCGTGAAAATGAACGCCCGCCTCGGGTTCGAGACGGACGACCAGATGCGCGTGCTCCGCAAGGAGGACATCCTCAAAATCCTGAAGATCCTGGTGGACCTGAAGGACGGCCGGGGCGAGATCGACGACATCGACCATCTCGGCAACCGCCGCGTCCGCTCCGTCGGCGAGCTGATGGAGAACCAGTACCGCGTCGGTCTGCTGCGCATGGAGCGTGCGATCCGCGAGCGCATGAGCTCGGTCGAGATCGACACGGTGATGCCGCACGACCTGATCAACGCCAAGCCGGCCGCGGCCGCCGTGCGCGAGTTCTTCGGCTCCTCGCAGCTCTCGCAGTTCATGGACCAGACCAACCCGCTCTCCGAGATCACGCACAAGCGTCGTCTCTCGGCCCTCGGGCCTGGCGGTCTGACCCGCGAGCGCGCCGGCTTCGAGGTGCGCGACGTGCACCCGACCCACTATGGCCGCATCTGCCCGATCGAGACGCCGGAAGGCCCGAACATCGGTCTGATCAACAGCCTCGCCAGCTACGCCCGCGTCAACCAGTACGGCTTCATCGAGAGCCCGTACCGCAAGGTCGTCGACGGCCGCGTCACCTCCGAGGTGGTCTACCTCTCGGCCATGGAGGAGGGGCGCTACATGGTGGCCCAGGCCAATGCGGAGCTGGACGCCGACAACAAGTTCGCCAGCGAGTTCGTCTCCTGCCGCAAGGGCGGGGACTACCTGCTGGCCCGTCCGGACATGATCGACCTGATCGACGTGTCGCCGAAGCAGCTCGTCTCCGTCGCCGCGGCGTTGATCCCGTTCCTTGAGAACGACGACGCCAACCGCGCGCTGATGGGCTCGAACATGCAGCGTCAGGCCGTGCCGCTGATCAAGGCGGACAGCCCGCTGGTCGGCACCGGCATGGAGGCCACGGTGGCCCGCGACAGCGGCGTCACCATCGTGGCCCGCCGCGCCGGCGTGGTCGACCAGGTGGACGCCACCCGCATCGTCGTCCGCGCGACGGAGGATACGGACCCGGCGGCTCCCGGCGTCGACATCTACAACATGCTGAAGTTCCAGCGCTCCAACCAGAACACCTGCGTCAACCAGAAGCCGCTGGTGAAGGTGGGCGACCGGGTGCAGAAGGGCGACATCATCGCCGACGGTCCCTCCACGGACCTGGGTGAGCTGGCGCTCGGCCGGAACGTGCTGGTCGCGTTCATGCCCTGGAACGGCTACAACTTCGAGGACTCCATCCTCATCTCCGAGCGGATCGTCCGCGATGACGTCTTCACCTCGATCCACATCGAGGAGTTCGAGGTCATGGCCCGCGACACCAAGTTGGGCCAGGAGGAGATCACCCGCGACATCCCGAACGTGGGTGAAGAGGCTCTGAAGAACCTCGACGAGGCCGGCATCGTCTATATCGGCGCCGAGGTCCGTCCGGGCGACATCCTGGTCGGCAAGGTCACGCCGAAGGGCGAAAGCCCGATGACGCCGGAAGAGAAGCTTCTGCGCGCCATCTTCGGCGAGAAGGCCTCCGACGTCCGCGATACCTCGCTCCGGCTGCCGCCGGGCGTGGCGGGCACCATCGTCGAGGTGCGCGTGTTCAGCCGTCGCGGCGTCGACAAGGACGAGCGCGCCCTGGCGATCGAGCGGGCCGAGATCGAGAAGCTGGCCAAGGACCGCGACGACGAGAAGGTGATCCTGGAGCGCTCCTTCTACACCCGCCTGCGCGAGCTGCTGGTCGGTCAGCGGGCCGTGTCCGGTCCGAAGGGCGTGAAGGCCGGCGACACCGTCACCGAGGAGCTGCTGGCGGGTCTGACCCGTGGGCAGTGGCGCCAGATCTCGGTCGAGAACGACCAGGTCATGGAGCACATCGAGCAGACCGGCAAAGTGTTCGACGACAGCGTCCAGCGCCTGCAGGAGCGGTTCGAGAACAAGGTCGAGAAGCTGCAGCGCGGCGACGAGCTGCCGCCGGGCGTGATGAAGATGGTCAAGGTCTTCGTCGCCGTGAAGCGCAAGCTGCAGCCGGGCGACAAGATGGCCGGCCGTCACGGCAACAAGGGCGTGATCTCCCGCATCACCCCGATCGAGGACATGCCGTACCTGGAGGACGGCCAGAACGTCGACATCGTTCTGAACCCGCTGGGCGTGCCGTCGCGCATGAATGTGGGTCAGATCCTGGAGACGCATCTGGGCTGGGCTGCCGCCGGCATCGGCCGCCAGATCGGCGAGATGCTGGACCGCTACCGCCACCAGTTGGAGGATGCGGCCCGGAACGGCACGCTCAGCGATCTGCGTGAACGGCTGCGCGCCATCTATGGCGAGGAGGTCTATCAGAACGACATCGCCGAGATGACCGATGCCGAGCTGACGGAGCTTGCGGCCAACCTGCGCCGCGGCATCCCGTTCGCCACCCCCGTCTTCGACGGCGCGCGGGAGGACGATATCGTCCGCGCGCTGAAGGAGGCCGGCATCGACAGCTCCGGTCAGATGACCCTGATCGACGGCCGGACCGGTGAGCCGTTCGACCGCAAGGTGACCGTCGGCTACATTTACATGCTGAAGCTGCACCACCTGGTGGACGACAAGATCCACGCCCGCTCCATCGGCCCCTACAGCCTGGTCACCCAGCAGCCGCTGGGCGGCAAGGCCCAGTTCGGCGGCCAGCGCTTCGGCGAGATGGAGGTGTGGGCCTTGGAAGCCTATGGTGCCGCATACACCTTGCAGGAGATGTTGACGGTGAAGTCGGACGACGTGTCCGGCCGTACCAAGGTCTACGAGGCGATCGTCCGCGGCGACGACAACTTCGAGGCCGGTATCCCCGAGAGCTTCAACGTGCTGGTCAAGGAGCTGCGGTCGCTCGGCCTCAATGTCGAGCTGAACGAGCGGAACTACTGATCGCGCCCGTGCTAAGGCGGGCGGGGCCTCTCCGGGTCCCGCCCGTCCAAAGGTTTTGCCCGAGTTTTCCGCCCATCCCCAGGGGAGACGGGACATGAATGAGCTGATGAATATTTTTGGCCAGCAGCAGGGCCCGCAGAGCTTCGATCAGATCCGCATCTCGATCGCGAGCCCTGAGCGCATCCGCTCCTGGTCGTTCGGCGAGATCAAGAAGCCGGAGACGATCAACTACCGTACTTTCAAGCCGGAGCGCGATGGCCTGTTCTGCGCGCGGATCTTCGGCCCGATCAAGGACTACGAGTGCTTGTGCGGCAAGTACAAGCGCATGAAGTACCGCGGCATCATCTGCGAGAAGTGCGGCGTCGAGGTCACCCTGTCCAAGGTGCGCCGCGAGCGCATGGGCCATATCGAGCTGGCCAGCCCGGTCGCGCACATCTGGTTCCTGAAGTCCCTGCCGAGCCGCATCGGTCTGCTGCTCGACATGACGCTGAAGGATCTGGAGCGCATCCTCTATTTCGAGAACTACTGCGTCATCGAGCCCGGCCTGACGGACCTGAAGCTGCACCAGCTCCTGTCCGAGGACGAGCTCGTCGACAACCAGGACAAGTTCGGCGAGGACGCCTTCACCGCCAAGATCGGCGCGGAAGCCCTCAAGGACCTGCTCTCCAGCCTCGACCTCGTCGAGGAGATGGACACCTGCCGTGAGGAGCTGCGTGAGACCTCGTCCGAGGCCAAGCGCAAGAAGCTCGTGAAGCGGCTTAAGCTGATCGAGGCCTTCCTGGGCGTCCCCCAGGAGGTCGAGGATGTCGGCGCGTTCGAGCGGTTTGAGGGCTACAAGCGCCGGATCGAGCGTCCGGACCAGCGTCCGCTGTTCAAGGTCTATCCGGAGGCGACCCGTCCGGAATGGATGATCCTCGAGGTCGTGCCGGTCATCCCGCCCGAGCTGCGTCCGCTCGTCCCGCTGGATGGCGGCCGCTTCGCGACCTCCGACCTGAACGACCTCTACCGCCGCGTCATCAACCGCAACAACCGCCTGAAGCGGCTGATCGAGCTGAAGGCGCCGGACATCATCGTGCGCAACGAGAAGCGCATGCTGCAGGAGGCCGTCGACGCGCTGTTCGACAACGGCCGCCGCGGTCGCGTGATCACCGGCGCCAACAAGCGGCCGCTGAAGTCCATCAGCGACATGCTGAAGGGCAAGCAGGGCCGCTTCCGTCAGAACCTGCTGGGCAAGCGCGTCGACTATTCCGGCCGTTCGGTCATCGTCGTCGGTCCGGAGCTGAAGCTGCACCAGTGCGGCCTGCCGAAGAAGATGGCGCTTGAGCTGTTCAAGCCCTTCATCTACGCGAAGCTCGAGCTGTACGGCCTGGCCTCCACCATCAAGGCGGCGAAGCGCATGGTGGAGAAGGAGCGTCCGGAGGTCTGGGACATCCTGGAAGAGGTCATCCGCGAGCATCCGGTCATGCTGAACCGGGCGCCCACGCTGCACCGTCTGGGCATCCAGGCCTTCGAGCCGACCCTGATCGAGGGCAAGGCGATCCAGCTCCACCCGCTGGTCTGCACCGCCTTTAACGCGGACTTCGACGGCGACCAGATGGCCGTGCACGTCCCGCTGAGCCTCGAGGCCCAGCTGGAAGCGCGCGTTCTGATGATGTCCACCAACAACATCCTGTCGCCCGCCAACGGCAAGCCCATCATCGTGCCGAGCCAGGACATCGTCCTCGGCCTGTACTACATCACGATGGAACTGCCGGGCATGATCGGCGAAGGCATGGCCTTCGGCTCCATCGGCGAGATCGAGCATGCGCTGGCCGCCAAGGTCGTCAGCCTGCATGCCAAGGTCCAGGCGCGCTACCACACGGTCGACGATCAGGGCAACCCGATCACCGTCCGCGTGACCACCACGCCGGGCCGCATGCTCCTGTCCGAGCTGCTGCCGCGCCACCCGGCGCTGAAGTTCGAGACGATCAACCGCCTGCTGACCAAGAAGGACGTGCAGAACGTCATCGACATGGTCTACCGCCACTGCGGTCAGAAGGAGACGGTGATCTTCGCGGACCGGCTGATGAAGCTGGGCTTCACCAACGCCTTCAAGGCCGGCATCTCCTTCGGCAAGGACGACATGGTCATCCCGGCCGAGAAGGAGAAGCTGATCGCCGAGGCGCAGGAGCGCGTCAAGGAGTACGAGCAGCAGTACCTGGACGGCCTGATCACCCAGGGCGAGAAGTACAACAAGGTGGTGGACGTCTGGTCGGAGACGACCGAGAAGGTCGCCGCCGCGATGATGAAGGTCATCGAGCAGCCGAAGCCTGGCGTCGGCGTGAACTCCGTCTTCATGATGGCCCACTCCGGCGCCCGCGGTTCGGCGGCGCAGATCAAGCAGCTCGCCGGCATGCGCGGCCTGATGGCCAAGCCGTCGGGCGAGATCATCGAGACCCCGATCATCTCGAACTTCAAGGAAGGCCTGACGGTGCTGGAGTACTTCAACTCCACGCACGGTGCCCGTAAGGGACTGGCCGACACCGCCCTGAAGACCGCGAACTCCGGTTACCTGACCCGTCGCCTGGTCGACGTGGCGCAGGACGCCATCATCGTCGAGGACGATTGCGGCACGCTGGAAGGCCTGACCGTGAAGGCGGTCATGGATGGCGGCGAGGTCGTGGTTCCGCTGGGCGAGCGCATCCTGGGCCGCACGGCCAACAAGGACATCATCCACCCGCTGACCGGCGACGTGATCGTTGCGCGCAACGAGCTCGTTACCGAAAAGGAAGTGGAGGAGATCGAGCGCGCCGGCATCGACGAGGTCAGCATCCGCTCGGTCCTGGTCTGCCAGACCAAGGACGGTGTCTGCGCCAATTGCTACGGCCGTGACCTGGCCCGCGGAACGCGGGTCAACATGGGCGAGGCGGTCGGCGTCATCGCGGCGCAGTCGATCGGCGAGCCGGGCACCCAGCTCACCATGCGTACCTTCCACATCGGCGGTGCGGCACAGCGTGGTGCCGAGCAGTCCTTCATCGAAGCGACCCTGGATGCCAAGGTCGTGGTGAAGAACCGCAACCTGGTGCTCAACTCCGATGGCGTGCCGGTCGTGATGGGCCGGAACTGTGAGCTGGCGCTGATGGATGATCAGGGCCGTGAGCGGGCGCGTCACCGGGTGCCGTACGGCGCCAAGCTGAACAAGGCGCTCATCGACGATGGCGCGCCTATCAAGAAGGGCGACCGTCTGGCCGAGTGGGACCCGTACACCCTGCCGATCCTCACGGAGAAGGAGGGTATCGCCAACTACGTCGACCTGGTGGAGGGGCTCTCCATCCGCGAGGTCGTGGACGAGGCGACGGGCATCAGCTCCAAGGTGGTCACCGACTGGCGTCAGCAGCCCCGCGGCGCGGACCTGCGTCCGCGCGTCACCCTGCGGGACGAGAAGGGCGAGATCATCAAGCTGCCGAACGGGCTGGAGGCACGCTATTACATGAGCGTGGACGCCATCCTGTCGGTGGAAAACGGTGCGAAGGTCCGGGCCGGCGACGTGCTGGCGCGTATCCCGCGCGAGTCTTCCAAGACCCGCGACATCACCGGTGGTCTGCCGCGCGTTGCCGAACTGTTCGAGGCGCGCCGTCCGAAGGACTTCGCCATCATCTCCGACCTGGATGGTCGGGTTGAGTTCGGCAAGGACTACAAGACGAAGCGCCGCATCATCGTGAAGAACGATGAGACGGGCCAGGAGCAGGAGTACATGATCCCGAAGGGCAAGCACATCTCCGTGCAGGAGGGTGACTATGTCCAGCGGGGCGACCTGCTCATGGACGGCAACCCGGTGCCGCACGACATCCTGTCGGTGATGGGGGTGGAGGCGCTCGCCAACTACCTCATCAACGAGATCCAGGACGTCTACCGGCTGCAGGGCGTGAAGATCAACGACAAGCACATCGAGGTGATCGTCCGCCAGATGCTGCAGAAGGTCGAGATCATGGAGCCCGGCGACACCACCTTCCTCACGGGTGAGCAGGTGGACCGCGTCGAGTTCGAGATCGAGAACGAGCAGGTGCAGCGGCGCATGGACGAGGGCGAGCAGGATCTGCGCTTCGCCCAGGCCAAGCCGGTGCTCCAGGGCATCACCAAGGCCAGCCTGCAGACCCGCAGCTTCATCTCCGCGGCGTCGTTCCAGGAGACCACCCGCGTCCTCACCGAAGCTGCGGTGCAGGGCAAGGTGGACAACCTGGAAGGCCTGAAGGAAAACGTGATCGTCGGTCGTCTGATCCCGGCCGGTACCGGCTCGGTGGTCAACCGCCTGAAGCAGATCGCGGCCGAGCGGGACAAGGCTCTCCAGATGGCGGAAGCCGGCCTGGAGGCCCTGCCGGCCGACGGCGGCGACCAGAACGCCGCCTGATCAAGGCGCACAGCGCTGACATGAAGAGGGCCGCCCGGGAAGACCGGGCGGCCCTTTTCGTTTCTACCGCTTCAAGGCGCGAAACCCTCAGGGGCGGACGCAGGCCTTCACTGCCGCCTCGATATCCTGGCGCTTCTCCATGGCCCAATAGGCGTCGAAATGGCGGTCGGTGACAAGGATGTCGACGCCGCTGTCCGCCAGGCGCGCATATTTGGCCTCGTTGTTGGATGCCGCGATGTCCCGGTCGCCGGCCCACAACGTGGCGAAGATCGCCGGGATGCCGCGGCGCTCCAGCAGGTCCCACAGGGCCGGGTCCTCCCGGTTCACACCGGTGAAGGCGAAAATGCGGTCCTCGGGCACGCCCGCCTCGACAAGCCGGTCGAGCATGTCGGGCCTGGTGATCCCAACGCTCATGCTGATGGTCGGATCGAGGCTGACCACCTTCGCCGCTTCCTCCACATCATCCACGATGATCGCGGCATAGCGTTGCGCCCCGTGCCTCTGCACAAGCTCCACCACATCGGCGACATCGACGCCGCGCTTCAGGTCGATCTGCACCACGGCCCGGTCCTTCGCCCAGATCAGGGCTTCTTCCAGTGTCGGAATCCGCATTGGCGGCTGGGGCGCGAAGCCGGTGGGGTCCCTCAAGGACTCTGCCCGGAGCTCCTTCAAGCTCTTCTCCGAAATGCGCCCCCGCCCGGTGCTGGTGCGGCCGAGTTCGCTGTCATGCATGAGGACGAGAACGCCATCCTCCGTCTGCGCGACATCCAGCTCGATCAGCGCCGGTATCTTGGACAGGGTGTAGGCGAAGGTCTCGATGGCGTTTTCCGGATAGCCCGGCTTCGGACCGCCCCGGTGGGCCGAAATGATGGTGGCGCGCTGTTCGACGATGCAGTCCAGGAACCCGGCTACGTTCGCCGCCTTCGGCTTGATGGGAATCGCCGGCTCGGGCAGTGCTCGCGCCGCAGCCTCGCCGCCCTCCGCACCCCGTTGCGCCAGGGCAGGGCAGCTGATGGCGATCAGGGCGGCGGTAAGGAACAAAGCTGCTGCTCGCATCGTTCAGGCTCAGGGTGGTGGACGTCCGGGGCACGGGGTAGATCACTCCGTCGCCCCGGTCAATCCGCCCGGACCATCCAAGAGCGACAGCCCTGCGCGACGCGAGCGCCCCCCTTGCACTAAGGGCGGGCGCCCAGCCGAAATCGAGCGCCATCGCCGCTTGACGCACACCTGTCACATCCATATAGTCCGCCAACCGTTTTCGGGGGGCAGGCTGTAGTCTGCCCTGGTGTTGACTAGACGCTGTCCCCAGTGACGGCTCCCGGCTGCGGCCGGCGGGCTCGAACGCGGAACCCCCCGGAAAAAGAAAATAGCCGCACCCGAGTTCTTGTTCGGACGGCGTTCGGAAGTCTCCCCGCGCGAGGCAGCAACTGCTTCGTCCGTGGGGATTTTCGTCGTTCGGGCCGACTCGGGAGTAGCACAGGACAGAACCTAGGAGTTTTTGAGATGTCTCGTCGTCGTAAGGCCGAGAAGCGGGAAGTTCTGCCGGATGCGAAGTTCGGTGACGTCGTGCTGACCAAGTTCATGAATTGCCTCATGTACGACGGCAAGAAGTCGGTCGCCGAGTCCATCGTCTACGGCGCCCTGGACCGCATCGAGGAGAAGGTGAAGGCCGACAGCCTGCAGCTCTTCCACGACGCGCTGAACAATGTCCGTCCGTACCTTGAGGTCCGTTCCCGCCGCGTCGGCGGCGCGACCTACCAGGTTCCGGTCGAGGTTCGCTCCGAGCGCGCCCAGGCCCTGGCCATCCGCTGGATCATCGGCGCCGCCCGCGGCCGTTCCGAGGACACCATGACGGAGCGTCTGGCCGGTGAGCTGCTCGACGCGGCCAACCAGCGCGGCACCGCCGTGAAGAAGCGCGAAGACACCCACCGTATGGCAGAGGCCAACAAGGCCTTCTCGCACTACCGCTGGTAAGCAAGGAAGAACGCAAGGGCCGCCTACGGGCGGCTTGAGCGGACAAGGCCCATGCACCGTTCCCATCCACTCGACCGCTACAGGAACATCGGCATTGCCGCGCACATCGATGCCGGCAAGACGACGACGACTGAGCGCATCCTGTATTACACAGGTAAGTCGTACAAAATCGGCGAGGTGCATGAAGGCACCGCGACGATGGATTGGATGGAGCAGGAGCAGGAGCGCGGCATCACCATCACGTCGGCCGCGACGACCTGTTTCTGGCGTGAGCACCGCATCAACATCATCGACACCCCCGGCCACGTGGACTTCACCATCGAGGTGGAGCGCAGCCTGCGGGTGCTCGACGGTGCAGTCGCGGTATTCGACAGCGTGGCGGGCGTGGAGCCCCAGTCGGAGACCGTGTGGCGGCAGGCGGACAAGTACCGCGTGCCCCGCATGTGCTTCGTCAACAAGATGGACCGGACCGGCGCCGATTTCTTCCGCACCGTGGAGATGATCGGCGACCGTCTCGGCGCCAATGCGGCGGTCCTGCAGCTTCCCATTGGGGTCGAGGCCGATTTCGTCGGCGTCGTGGACCTGGTGCGGATGAAGGCGGTTGTCTGGACCGAGGACAAGCTGGGTGCGGACTTCCACGAGACCGACATCCCGGCCGAGCTGGCCGACAAGGCTGCCGAATACCGTACGCGCCTGATCGAGCAGGCGGTCGAGCTGGACGACGCGGCAACCGAGGCCTACCTCGACGGGCGCGAGCCCGACGAGGCCACGCTGAAGGCGCTGATCCGCAAGGCCACCATCAGCCTGCGGCTCGTGCCGGTGCTGTGCGGTTCCGCCTTCAAGAACAAGGGCGTGCAGCCGATGCTAGACGCCGTCGTAGATTATCTTCCGTCGCCGCTCGACGTGGAGAATGTCCGCGGCACCACCCTGGACGGGGCTCCCGACCAGCGTCCGACCGACGACAAGGCGCCGTTCGCGGCCCTGGCGTTCAAGATCATGAACGATCCGTTCGTCGGCACGCTGACCTTCTGCCGGGTCTATTCCGGCACGATGGAGACGGGCAGCCAGGTCATGAATGCCGGGAAGGGCGAGCGCGAGCGCATCGGACGGATGCTGCTGATGCACGCCAATACCCGGGAGGAGATTACGGCGTGCTGCGCCGGCGATATCGTCGCCATCGCCTCGCTGAAGAACACGACGACGGGCGACACGCTGTGCGATCCCGACCACCCGATCGTGCTCGAGCGGATGGAATTCCCCGAGCCGGTGATCGAGGTGGCGGTCGAGCCGAAGACGAAGGCCGACCAGGAGAAGATGGGCGCGGCATTGCAGCGCCTGGCCGCCGAGGACCCGTCCTTCCGCGTCGCACAGGACGCGGAGACGGGCCAGACGGTCATCAAGGGAATGGGTGAACTCCATCTGGAGATCATCGTCGACCGCATGCGGCGGGAGTTCAAGGTTGATGCCAGCGTAGGCGCGCCGCAGGTGGCGTACCGCGAGACCATCACCGCCCGCGCCGAGGTCGACTACACCCATAAGAAACAGACCGGAGGCTCCGGTCAGTTCGCCCGGGTGAAGCTGGCTTTCGAGCCGCTGAAGCCCGGCGAGGGTTACAGGTTCGAGAATAGGGTCGTCGGCGGCGCGGTTCCGAAGGAATACGTGCCCGGCGTCCAGAAGGGCCTGGAGTCGGCGAAGGATAACGGCGTTGTCGCCGGGTTCCCTGTCATCGACTTCAAGGTGGAATTGGTGGATGGCGCGTATCACGACGTCGACTCGTCCGTGCTCGCGTTCGAAATCGCCACCCGGGCTGCTTTCAGGGAAGGTATCCAGAAAGCGAAGCCGGCCCTGCTCGAGCCGATCATGAGGGTCGAAGTGCTGACGCCCGAAGACTATATGGGCGACATCATCGGCGACCTGAACAGCCGGCGGGGACAGATCACCGGGATGGATCAGCGGGGCAACGCCCGCATCATCGAGGCGATGGTCCCTCTGGCCAACATGTTCGGCTATGTGAACACCCTGCGCTCGATGAGCCAGGGCCGGGCCCAGTACTCCATGCAGTTCGATCATTATGAGCAGGTTCCCCAGGCCGTCGCGGAGAACATCCGCGCGAAGATGGGCTGAGCGGAACCTTACCGGTAGAAGAGGATAGAGCCATGGCGAAGGCGAAATTCGAGCGGACCAAGCCGCACTGCAACATTGGCACGATTGGCCATGTTGACCACGGCAAGACGTCGCTGACGGCGGCGATCACGAAGATTCTGGCGGAGACGGGCGGGGCGACCTTCACGGCGTACGACCAGATCGACAAGGCGCCGGAAGAGAAGGCGCGCGGGATCACGATCTCCACGGCGCATGTGGAATACGAGACGCAGAACCGTCACTACGCCCACGTGGACTGCCCGGGCCACGCCGACTACGTGAAGAACATGATCACGGGCGCGGCGCAGATGGACGGCGCCATCCTGGTGTGCTCGGCGGCCGACGGCCCGATGCCGCAGACGCGCGAGCACATTCTTCTGGCCCGTCAGGTCGGCGTGCCGGCGCTGGTGGTGTTCCTGAACAAGATGGACATGGCCGATCCGGACCTGGTGGAGCTGGTCGAGCTCGAGGTTCGCGAGCTGCTCTCCTCCTACGGCTTCCCGGGCGACGACATCCCGGTGATCAAGGGCTCGGCCCTGGCCGCGCTGGAGGACAGCGACAAGGCGCTCGGCCATGACGCCATCCTGGAGCTGATGCGCAACGTGGATGAGTACATCCCGCAGCCGGAGCGTCCGAAGGACAAGCCGTTTCTGATGCCGATCGAGGACGTGTTCTCGATCTCGGGCCGCGGCACGGTGGTGACCGGCCGCGTTGAGCGCGGCATCGTCAAGGTTGGCGAGGAAATCGAGATCGTCGGCATCAAGGCCACCGTGAAGACCACGGTGACCGGCGTCGAGATGTTCCGCAAGCTGCTCGACCAGGGCGAGGCCGGCGACAACATCGGCGCGCTGCTGCGCGGCACCAAGCGCGAGGATGTGGAGCGCGGTCAGGTTCTGGCCAAGCCGGGCTCGATCACCCCGCACACGGAGTTCGAGGCCGAGACCTACATCCTGACCAAGGAAGAGGGCGGCCGCCACACCCCGTTCTTCGCCAACTACCGTCCGCAGTTCTACTTCCGCACGACCGACGTGACGGGCACGGTGGAGCTGCCGGAAGGCACCGAGATGGTGATGCCGGGCGACAACATCCGCCTGAAGGTGAAGCTGATCGCCCCGATCGCCATGGATGAAGGTCTTCGCTTCGCCATTCGCGAGGGCGGCCGCACCGTCGGCGCCGGCGTCGTCTCCAAGATCGACAAGTAAGTAACTGTCGCGAGTGACTGGAGAGGTTTCGGCCGGCGGGAATGGCCCCGCCGGCCGGTTCTCTCCCAACTACGGGTTCAGGAACATGGAAAGCCAGAACATCCGGATCCGCCTGAAGGCGTTCGATCACCGCGTGCTCGACCAGAGCACCAGCGAGATCGTGAACACCGCCAAGCGGACCGGTGCCCGGGTGCGCGGCCCGATCCCGCTTCCGACGCAGATCGAGAAGTTTACGGTCCTCCGCTCCCCGCACATCGACAAGAAGTCGCGCGAGCAGTTCGAGATCCGCACCCACAAGCGTCTGCTGGACATCGTCGATCCGACGCCGCAGACCGTGGATGCGCTGATGAAGCTCGATCTGGCCGCCGGCGTCGACGTCGAGATCAAGCTCTAAGTTATCAAGTACGGGACCTCTCCCACAGAGGATGTCCCGAGTCAGGAGAATTAGGATATGCGATCCGGATTGATCGCGCAGAAGCTGGGCATGACCCGCGTCTTCACGGACGAGGGCGAGCATGTTCCGGTGACTGTGCTGAAGCTCGACCAGGTTCAGGTCGTCGGCCAGCGGACCGAGGATAAGGACGGTTATACCGCCCTGCAGCTCGGCGCCGGCAAAGCCAAGGTCAAGAATGTGGCCAAGGCTCAGCGCGCCCAGTTCGCCGCGGCGAAGGTGGAGCCGAAGAAGAAGGTCGTCGAGTTCCGCGTCGACGCCGCCAACCTCATCGACGTGGGCGCCGAGATCACGGCCGACCACTTCGTGGCGGGCCAGTTCGTGGACGTGACCGGCACCACCATCGGCCGCGGCTACTCCGGCGGTATGCGCCGCTGGAACTTCGGCGGTCTGCGTGCGACGCACGGCGTGTCCGTGTCCCACCGCTCCATCGGTTCGACCGGTGGCCGTCAGGATCCGGGTCGCACCTTCAAGAACAAGAAGATGCCCGGCCAGTACGGCGTCGAGAAGGTGACCGTGCAGAACCTGAAGGTCGTGTCGGTCGATGCCGACCGCGGCCTCATCCTGGTGAAGGGTGCCATTCCGGGCCATGAAGGCGCCTGGGTCATGGTGCGCGACGCCGTGAAGAAGAAGCTGCCGGACGGCGTGCCGTTCCCGGGCTCCTTCAAGGCCCCGGGCGAGACCGTCCAGGCCGATGCTCCTGCGCCGCAGGAGGGCTGAGATCATGAAGACGAACGTCATCAATCTGAAGAACGAGCAGGTCGGCGAGATCGATCTCTCCGATGAGGTGTTCGGTCTGCCGCTGCGCGAGGACATCCTCGCCCGCATGGTGAACTGGCAGCTCGCCAAGCGCCGTGCCGGCACGCACAAGACCAAGGGCGTGTCCGAGATCTCCGGCACCGGCAAGAAGCCGTACCGCCAGAAGGGCACCGGCCGCGCCCGCCAGGGCTCGCTCCGTTCGCCGCAGTTCCGCGGCGGCGCGGTGATCTTCGGGCCCGTGGTGCGCAGCCACGAGCACGACCTGAACAAGAAGGTCCGCAAGCTCGCGCTGAAGACCGCCCTGTCCACGAAGGCCGCCGAAGGCAAGCTGATCGTCCTCGACGCAGCTTCCACCGACAGCCACAAGACCAAGGACATGGTGGCGCAGCTGAAGGCCCTCGGCATCTCGTCCGCGCTGATCATCGACGGCGCGAACCTGAACGAGACCTTCTTCCGCGCGGTGCGGAACATTCCGCACATCGACGTGCTGCCGGAGCAGGGCGCCAACGTGTACGACATCCTGCGGAAGGACACGCTGGTCCTCACCCGCAACGCGGTCGAGCAGCTGGAGGCTCGCCTGAAATGAGCAAGACCACGATCAAGAAGGTGAGCCAGGAGCGGATGTACGATCTGATCCTCGCTCCCGTCATCACCGAGAAGTCCACCATGGGCTCGGAGCACAACCAGGTCACCTTCAAGGTGCCGCTGGATGCCTCCAAGCCGGAGATCAAGGCCGCAGTCGAAGGGCTGTTCAAGGTCAAGGTCGAGGCCGTGAACACGGTCGTGGTCAAGGGCAAGACGAAGCGTTTCCGCGGTACGATCGGTCAGCGGTCGGACTACAAGAAGGCCGTGGTGACCCTCGCCGAGGGCAGCACGATCGACGTGACCACGGGCGTGTGAGGGTAGAACGATGGCATTGAAGACGTTCCGTCCCATCACGCCGAGCCTCCGCCAGCTGGTGCTGGTGGATCGCTCCGAGCTGTGGAAGGGCAAGCCGGTCAAGAGCCTGACTGAAGGCAAGTCCGGTTCTGGCGGCCGCAACAACACCGGCCGCATCACCGCCCGCCGCATGGGCGGCGGTCACAAGCAGGTCTACCGTCTGGTGGACTTCAAGCGTCGCAAGTTCGACATGGCGGCGACCGTTGAGCGGCTGGAATACGATCCCAACCGCACCGCGTTCATCGCCCTGATCAAGTACGAGGACGGCACGCTCTCGTACATCCTGGCTCCGCAGCGCCTCAAGGCCGGCGACTCCGTCGTGGCCGGCGAGCGCGTCGACGTGAAGCCCGGCAACGCGATGCCGTTGAAGAACATCCCGGTCGGCACCATTGTCCACAACGTGGAAATGAAGCCGGGCAAGGGTGGTCAGCTGGCGCGCGCCGCCGGCACCTACCTGCAGCTGGTCGGTCGCGACCAGGGCTATGCCCAGCTGAAGCTCCCGTCGGGCGAGCTGCGCATCGTGCGCGGCGAGTGCATGGCCACCGTCGGTGCGGTGTCCAATCCGGACGAGAGCAACATCGTCATCGCCAAGGCCGGTCGTAACCGGTGGCTGGGCAGGCGCCCGGCGGTCCGTGGCGTCGCGATGAACCCGATCGACCACCCGCACGGTGGTGGTGAGGGCCGCAGCTCCGGTGGTCGCCATCCGGTGACGCCGTGGGGCAAGCCCACCAAGGGCAAGAAGACGCGCAGCAACAAGGCGACGGACAAGTTCATCGTCCGCCGCCGCGGCAAGAAGTAAGGGAGTGGCACCGTGACGCGTTCCGTCTGGAAGGGGCCGTTCGTAGACGGCTACCTGTTGAAGAAGGCAGATAAGGCGCGGGCGTCGGGCCGGAATGAGATCATCAAGATCTGGTCCCGCCGCTCCACCATCCTGCCGCAGTTCGTTGGGCTGACCTTTGGCGTGTACAACGGTCAGAAGTTCCTGCCCGTGCTGGTGACCGAGAACATGATCGGTCACAAGTTCGGCGAGTTCTCCCCGACGCGCACGTTCTACGGCCACGCGGCCGACAAGAAGGCGAAGAGGAAGTAACATGGGCAAGCCTGCGGCAGAGCGCCGTCTCACCGAAACCGAGGCCAAGGCATTTGGCGGCCTCCTTCGGTCGAGCCCGCGCAAGCTCAACCTGGTCGCACAGCTGATCCGCGGAAAGTCCGCTGGTGAAGCACTGGCCCTGCTGACATTCTCCAAGCGCCGCATCGCGGGCGAGGTGAAGAAGGTTCTGCAGTCCGCCATCGCGAACGCGGAGAACAACCACCAGCTGGACGTGGACCGGCTGTACGTGTCGCATGCGACCGTCGGCAAGGCCCTCGTCATGAAGCGCTTCCACGCACGGGCCCGCGGTCGCGGCGCCCGGATCGAGAAGCCTTACAGCAACCTGACCGTGATCGTGCGTGAGCGCGCTGAGGAAGTGGCTGAGGGGGCAGAGGCGTAATGGGTCAGAAAATCAATCCGGTCGGGCTGCGGCTCGGCATCAACCGGACCTGGGACAGCCGTTGGTTCGCTGACCGCGACTATGCCAAGCTGCTCCACCAGGACATCAAGCTGCGCGAGTTCCTCGCGAAGCGCCTTCAGGCGGCCGGCGTCAGCCGGATCGTCATCGAGCGTCCGGCCAAGAAGGCCCGCGTCACCATCCACACGGCTCGTCCGGGCGTGGTGATCGGCAAGAAGGGCGCGGACATCGAGAAGCTGCGCGGCACGCTGAGCCAGATGGCCGGCGGCGAGGTGAGCCTGAACATCGTCGAGATCCGCAAGCCGGAACTGGACGCGAAGCTCATCGCCGAGAACATCGCCAACCAGCTCGAGCGCCGTGTGGCATTCCGTCGCGCCATGAAGCGCGCGGTGCAGTCCGCCATGCGCCTCGGCGCACAGGGCATCCGCATCAACTGCGGCGGCCGTCTGGGCGGCGCCGAGATCGCGCGTCTGGAATGGTACCGTGAGGGTCGCGTTCCGCTGCATACCCTGCGTGCGGATATCGACTATGCAACGGCCACCGCGAAGACTACCTATGGCACCTGCGGCGTGAAGGTCTGGGTGTTCAAGGGCGAGGTTCTGGCGCACGACCCCATGGCGCAGGACAAGCGCGCCATGGAGCAGGCTCCGGCCCGCTGATCGTCGTCGGATACTAGCAGGGATTAGAAAGGCAACTCGCCATGCTCAGTCCGAAGCGTACTAAGTTCCGCAAGCAGCACAAGGGCCGCATCCACGGTCCTGCGAAGGGCGGAACGTCGCTGAATTTCGGGGCCTTCGGCCTTAAGGCGGTGGAGCCGGCGCGCATCACCGCCCGCCAGATCGAGGCTGCCCGTCGTACCATCACCCGCCACCTGAAGCGTCAGGGCCGCGTCTGGATCCGGATTTTCCCGGACGTGCCGGTCTCCTCGAAGCCGGCGGAAGTCCGCATGGGTTCCGGTAAGGGTTCGCCGGAGTTCTGGGCGGCCCGGGTGCATCCCGGCCGCATCATGTTCGAGCTGGACGGCGTCCCGGCGGATCTCGCCAAGCGCGCGTTCGAGCTTGCGGCAGCCAAGCTGCCGATCAAGGTTCGTATGGTCACCCGTCTGGGTGAGGGGGGTGAGGCATGACGAAGGCGACTGACTTCCGCGCCAAGAGCCAGGATGAGCTGAACGATCAGCTCATCCAGCTCAAGAAGGAGCAGTTCAACCTGCGCTTCCAGCGGGCCTCCGGCCAGCTGGAGAACACGGCGCGGGTCCGGCAGGTGCGTCGCGACATCGCGCGCATCAAGACCATCCTGGGCGAGCGGGCGACCGCTTCGTCCGCGTCCTGATAGGGGAGTGTGGAATGCCCCGTCGCGTTCTGCAGGGTACTGTCGTGAGCGACAAGGGCGACAAGACGATTGTCGTCCTGGTCGAGCGTCGCGTCATGCACCCGCTCTACAAGAAGTTCATCAAGCAGTCCAAGAAGTACGCCGCCCACGACGAGGCGAACGCGCACAAGATCGGCGATACCGTCCAGATCATCGAGTGCGCGCCGATCTCCAAGCGGAAGCGGTGGACTGTCGTGACCGAGGCCGCTCAGGCGGCATCCGCTGAATAAGGAAAGCATCACATGATTCAGATGCAAACCAACCTGGAGGTCGCGGACAACAGCGGCGCGCGCCGGGTGCAGTGCATCAAGGTGCTGGGCGGCGCCGGGCGCCGCTTCGCATCGGTGGGCGACATCATCGTCGTCTCCGTCAAGGAGGCGATTCCGCGTGGCCGCGTGAAGAAGGGTGACGTGCATCGCGCCGTCATCGTCCGCACGGCCAAGGAGATCCGCCGCACCGATGGCACCGCCATCCGCTTCGACCGCAACGCCGCCGTGCTGATCAACAAGCAGGGCGAGCCGATCGGGACCCGCATCTTCGGGCCCGTGACCCGCGAGCTGCGCGCGAAGAAGTACATGAAGATCATCAGCCTGGCGCCGGAGGTGCTCTGATGGCCGCGAAGATCCGCAAGGGCGACAAGGTCGCCGTGCTGACCGGCAAGGACAAGGGCAAGACCGGTGAGGTCATTGAGGTCCTGCCGACCGAGAACCGCGTGAAGGTCCGGGGTGTGAACCTGGTGAAGAAGCACCAGCGCCAGACCCAGTTCCAGCAGGGCGGCATCGTGGAGATCGAGGCTCCGCTGCACGTTTCCAACGTGGCGCACATCGATCCCAAGACCAACAAGCCGACCCGTGTCGGCTTCCGGACCCTGGAAGACGGCCGCAAGGTCCGTTTCGCCAAGGGCTCCGGCGAAGTCATCGATGTGTGAGGCGCGCCATGGCTGCTCGACTTAAAGATCATTATGAGAAGGTCGTCCGCGGGAAGCTGAAGGAAGAATTCGGCTACGCGAACGACATGATGGTGCCGCGCCTGGATAAGATCGTGATCAACATCGGCGTCGGTGAGGCCGTTGGCGACAGCAAGAAGATCCAGGCCGCCGTGTCCGAACTCGCCGCCATCTCCGGCCAGAAGCCGGTGGTGACCAAGGCCCGGAAGTCCATCGCCCAGTTCAAGCTGCGCGAAGGCATGCCGATCGGCTGCAAGGTGACCCTGCGCCGCGACCGCATGTACGAGTTCCTCGACCGTCTGGTGACGATTGCCCTGCCGCGTGTCCGCGACTTCCGCGGCATCCCGGGCAACAGCTTCGACGGCCGTGGCAACTACGCCATGGGTCTGAAAGAGCAGATCATCTTCCCCGAAATCGACTACGACAAAGTCGATGGCATCCGGGGCATGGACATCATTTTCGTCACCACGGCGAAGACCGACAAGGAGGCCAAGAGCCTTCTGAAGGCCTTCGACATGCCGTTCGCCGGCTGAGTGGCAGGAGGTATCTGACCATGGCGAAGACTAGCGCCGTCGAGAAGAACAAGCGCCGCGCCCGTATGGCGAAGCAGCAGGCTCCGAAGCGGAACGCCCTCAAGGCGATCGCCCGGAACCGCGAGCTGCCGCCCGAGGAGCGCTTTGCCGCTGTTCTCAAGCTTGCCGAACTGCCGCGCAACGGTAGCAAGGTCCGCGTCCGCAATCGCTGCGAGATGACGGGCCGGCCGCGCGCCACGTACCGCAAGTTCCGCCTCTCCCGTGTCATCCTGCGCGATCTGGCCCATGCCGGCCAGATCCCGGGCATGACCAAGTCCAGCTGGTAATTGGAGGATCGGGGTAATGTCTCTGAGCGATCCCCTGGGCGATATGCTGACCCGTATTCGTAACGGTCAGAAGGCCCGTATGCAGGCGGTCGTGAGCCCGGCCTCCAAGCTTCGCACCAACGTTCTCGAGGTGTTGAAGCGCGAAGGTTACATCCGCGGCTACACGGTGGACGACGTCCGTCCCGGTGTGAAGAACCTTCGCATCGAGCTGAAGTATCACGAGGGCGAGCCGGTCATTAAGGAGATCCACCGGGTCTCCAAGCCGGGCCGCCGCGTCTATTCGAAGATCGCCGATCTGACCCGTTTCTATAACGGGCTCGGCATCTCGATCCTGTCGACGCCGCGTGGCGTCATGTCCGATGCGGAAGCCCGCGCCGCCAATGTCGGCGGCGAGGTCCTCTGCAAAGTGTTCTAAGGAGTGCGGCCATGTCGCGTATCGGAAAGCATCCGGTGCCCGTCCCGGCCGGCGTGACCGTCACGGTCACCGGTCAAACGGTCACCGCCAAGGGCAAGCTGGGCCAGCTCAGCGCCGTCCTTGTCGACGAGATCCTGGCAAAGCTGGAGGACGGCCATGTCGTCATCCAGCCGCGCAACGATAGCGTCCGCGCTCGTCAGAACTGGGCCACGCAGCGCACCGTGGTGAACAACCTGGTGAACGGTGTGAACACCGGCTTCACCCGGAACCTCGAGATCAATGGCGTCGGCTACAAGGCCGCCGTGCAGGGCAAGGAGCTCGTGCTGAACCTCGGTTTCAGCCACGACATCCGCTACCCGATCCCTGAGGGAATCACCATCAAGTGCGACCGCCCGACCGCGGTGTCCATCTCGGGCGCCGACAAGCAGCAGGTCGGCCAGATCGCCGCGGAGATCCGTTCGTATCGTCCCCCCGAGCCCTACAAGGGCAAGGGCGTGAAGTACGATAACGAAGTGATCATCCGCAAAGAAGGCAAGAAGAAGTAAGGCGGACGACATGACCAAGCAGATGGATCTCAACGAGCGGCGCAAGCAGCGCGTCCGCGCCCGGATCCGGAAGTTCGCTGGCGGTCGCCCGCGGCTTTCCGTATTCCGGTCCAGCAAGCACATCTATGCCCAGATCATCGACGACACGGCGGGCCACACGCTCGCCGCGGCGTCCACCCTCGACAAGGACCTGCGGGATGCCTTGAAGACGGGTGCCGATATCGACGCGGCGAAGGCTGTCGGCAAGCTGATTGCCGAGCGCGCCACCGCGAAGGGCGTGAAGGACGTGGTGTTCGATCGCGGCGCTTACATCTTCCATGGCCGGGTCAAGGCCTTGGCCGATGCCGCGCGCGAAGCCGGCCTGCAGTTCTAAGGGGATAGATATGGCACGGAATGAGAGGGACGGCGGGTCCGAGCGCGGTCGCGATCGTGATCGCACTCCGCGCGAGCGCGAGGAGAGCGAGCTCGTAGAAAAGCTCGTCGGTATCAACCGCGTCGCCAAGGTGGTGAAGGGCGGCCGTCGCTTCGGCTTCGCCGCCATCGTCGTCGTCGGCGATGCAAAGGGCCGCGTCGGCGTCGGCGCCGGCAAGGCGCGTGAGGTCCCGGAGGCCATTCGCAAGGCCACCGACCAGGCCAAGCGCTCCATGATCCGCGTGCCGCTGCGCGAAGGCCGCACGCTGCACCATGACGTGTCGGGCCATTTCGGCGCCGGTCGCGTGGTGCTGCGCGCTGCCCCGGCCGGTACCGGCATCATCGCCGGCGGTCCGATGCGCGCGATCTTCGAGGCTCTGGGCGTGCAGGATGTGGTGACCAAGTCGGTCGGCACCTCCAACCCGCACAACATGATCAAGGCGACCTTCGACGCTCTGGCGCATTGCGTCAGCCCGCGGGCCGTGGCGGCCCGTCGTGGTCGCCGCGTCAGCGACATCCTCGGCAAGCGCGAGGGTGACGTTAAGGAAGGGGCTGCGGCATGAGCACGAAGAACACCATCGTCGTGACCCAGATCGGCAGCCCGATCGGTCGCAAGTCCGACCAGCGGGCGACCCTGATCGGTCTCGGTCTCAACAAGCTGCACCGCACCCGTGAGCTGGAGGATACTCCGGCTGTCCGCGGGATGATCTACAAGGTGCAGCACCTCGTGCGCGTCGAGGAGGCCTCGTAAGAGGCTTCCCCGATACGGCTTGAAGGAAACAGAACCATGAAGCTCAACGATCTTCGCGACAACCCGGGCGCCCGCAAGGAGCGTACCCGTGTCGGTCGCGGCATCGGCTCCGGCAAGGGCAAGACCGGCGGCCGCGGCGTGAAGGGTCAGAAGTCCCGTACCGGCGTGTCCATCCGGGGCTTCGAAGGCGGTCAGATGCCGCTGCACCGCCGTCTACCGAAGCGCGGGTTCAAGAACCCGTTCTCGAAGGACTACGCGGTCGTCAATCTCGGCACCATTCAGAAGGCCATCGATGCCGGTCGCCTGAATGCCGGCGAGACGGTCACCCACGAGGTGCTGAACAAGCTCGGTCTGGTGAGCGAGGCCCGTGACGGCCTGCGCCTGCTGGCCAAGGGCACGCTGACCTCCGCCGTCACCTTCGAGGTGGCTGGCGCATCCGCCGCGGCCATGGCCGCGGTGGAGAAGGCTGGCGGCAAGGTCAATCTGACCGCCGTTCCGGCCGCTGCCGCCGAGTAAGCAGGATAACGGCCGGCGCTTGAATTCAGGCGTCGGCCGTCTTCTATTCCGGTGGCCATTCTTTTTGGCATTCGACCTGTACGATGGTATGCCCCGTCGGCGATCCCCACCGGGCGGTCCCTGGGGCGATAAGGATCTCCGCACATGGCATCAGCCGCCGAGCAGCTTGCCGCGAATATTAATTTCGGTGCCTTCGCCAAGGCGACCGAACTGAAGAAGCGCATCTGGTTCACGCTGGGTGCGCTCATCGTCTATCGGCTGGGCACCTATATTCCGCTGCCCGGCATCGATGCCGGCGCCTTCGCGCAGTTCTTCCAGCAGCAGGCCGGCGGCATTCTGGGCATGTTCAACATGTTCGCCGGCGGCGCCGTCGAGCGCATGAGCATTTTCGCGCTCAACATCATGCCCTACATCTCCGCCTCCATCATCATCCAGCTCATGACGGCTGTTTCGCCGTCGTTGGAGCAGTTGAAGAAGGAAGGCGAGTCGGGCCGCAAGCGGCTCAACCAGTACACCCGCTACCTGACCGTCCTGCTGGCCCTGGTGCAGTCTTATGGCCTTGCCGTGGGGCTCGAGGGAATGGGCAGCGCCGGCAGCAGCGTGGTCATCGATGCCGGCTGGATGTTCCGCGCCTCGACCGTGATCACGATGGTCGGCGGCACCATGTTCCTGATGTGGTTGGGCGAGCAGATCACCGCCCGCGGCGTCGGCAACGGCATTTCGCTGATCATCTTCTCCGGCATCGTGGCTGCCCTGCCGGGCGCGTTCGCGCAGATGCTGGAACTGGGGCGCACCGGCGCCATGAGCGTCGGCTTCATCATCTTCATGCTGGTCATGGCCGTGGCCGTGATCGCCTTCATCGTGTTCATGGAGCGGGCACAGCGCCGGCTGCTGGTCCAGTATCCCAAGCGCCAGGTCGGCAACCGCATGTTCGGCGGCGAATCCTCGCACCTTCCGCTGAAGCTGAACACGGCCGGCGTGATCCCGCCGATCTTCGCCTCCTCGCTGCTGCTGCTGCCGCTGACCATGGCGCAGTTCGCCGGCCAGCAGGGCGGATGGATGGGGCAGGTGGCCGCCTATGTGCAGCATGGTCAGCCGCTCTACATGCTGCTCTACGCCGCCCTGATCATCTTCTTCTGCTTCTTCTACACGGCAATCGTCTTCAATCCGACGGAGACGGCGGAAAATCTGAAGAAGTATGGCGGCTTCATTCCGGGCATCCGTCCCGGCAAGAACACCGCAGACTACCTGGACTATGTGTTGACCCGGCTGACCGTGATCGGCGCGGCGTACCTCACCGTCGTGTGCCTGTTGCCTGAATTCCTCATCGCGGAATACGGCTTCATGTTCTACTTCGGCGGTACGAGCCTGCTGATCGTGGTGACGGTGACCCTGGACACAGTGGCGCAGATACACTCTCACCTCTTGGCTCACCAGTACGAAGGGCTTATCAAGAAAGCCAAACTTCGCGGGAGACGAGGATGAACCTGATTCTGC
Organism: Indioceanicola profundi; assembly: GCF_003568845.1. Classification (NCBI taxonomy): domain Bacteria; kingdom Pseudomonadati; phylum Pseudomonadota; class Alphaproteobacteria; order Rhodospirillales; family Azospirillaceae; genus Indioceanicola; species Indioceanicola profundi. The sequence goes on from NZ_CP030126.1 coordinate 406,735, forward strand.
TGGGGCCGCCCGGCGCGGGGAAGGGAACGCAGGCGCAACGCCTTCAGGCCAAGTACGGCATGGTGCAGCTCTCCACGGGCGACATGCTTCGGGCCGTCGTGAAGAGCGGCACGCCGCTCGGGCAGAAGGCGGACTCGATCATGAAGGCCGGCCAACTTGTGCCGGACGAGGTCATGATCGAGATGATCTCCAACCGGATCGATGAGCCGGATGCCAAGGGCGGCTTCATCCTCGACGGCTTCCCCCGGACCGTGGTGCAGGCGGAAGCGCTGGACCGGATGCTGGAGGAGAAGGGGCTGAAGCTTCACCACGTCATCGAGATGGTGGTGGACGACACGGCCCTGACGGAACGCATCACAGGGCGCTTCACCTGCGCCAAGTGCGGGACCGGCTATCACGACAGCTTCAAGCGGCCGGCGGTGGAGAACACCTGCGACGTCTGCGGCTCTCATGAGTTCATGCGCCGCGCGGACGACAATGCGGAGACCGTCGGCAAGCGGCTGGAGGCGTACCACAAGCAGACCGCGCCCATTCTGCCCTATTACGCGGGCCGGGGCGTCCTGAAGCAGGTGGACGGCATGGCGGAGATCGACGAAGTCACGCGTCAGATCGAGACCATCATTCAGTCTTGAGGAATTGGCCCCGGAGAGAGGGGGCTGAAGGATTGCGCGGCCTGCGTCTACCGCATTGGTGGCAGGGCTGCGCAATTGGTTGACGGGGAGCGCGGCTTGGCTATACTCGCCGCCTTCGATCCCCAGGGACCGAGAGTGAGGACCGTCCGCATCATGCCCCCTGGCGATCTGCCGGGGCCAGGCAGGGTGGCGGGCGTGTTTGGTTTGGGTTTCCCCTTTAGGGGTTTCCTACGGTTGAGATGTCCCGAAGGCCGCTGGCCCGCCCTCTCCGGCGGGCGGATGGTCAGGCGGGGCGTGGACGTAGATCCGGCGCGGAGTGCCTCCGCGCCGCATTGAAACGAGGAGACTGCGCGTGGCGCGTATCGCTGGCGTCAACATCCCCACGCAGAAGCGTGTGGTGATCGCCCTTCAGTACATTCATGGCATCGGCGCGAAGTTCGCGACCGAGATCTGCGGCAAGGTCGGCATCCCCGCCGATCGCCGGGTTCATCAGCTGACCGACGACGAGGTGCTCCGCATCCGTGAGGTCATCGACGCCGACTACCGCGTCGAGGGCGATCTCCGTCGCCAGGTCGCTATGAACATCAAGCGGCTCATGGACATGGCCTGCTACCGTGGTCTGCGTCACCGTAAGAACCTGCCGGTTCGCGGTCAGCGCACCCACACCAACGCCCGTACCCGCAAGGGTCCGGCGAAGCCGATCGCCGGCAAGAAGAAGTAAGGATCAGCAGCCATGGCAAAGCCGTCCGCTTCCGCCGCGCGCGTCCGTCGCCGCGAGCGCAAGAACATTACTGCCGGCGTCGCGCATGTGAACGCCAGCTTCAACAACACCATGATCACCATCACCGACGCCCAGGGGAACACCATCTCCTGGTCCTCGTCCGGCATGATGGGCTTCAAGGGTTCCCGTAAGTCCACGCCCTATGCCGCCCAGATGGCGGCCGAGGACGCCGGCCGCAAGGCCCAGGAGCACGGGATGAAGACCCTTGAGGTTGAGGTGAAGGGTCCGGGTTCGGGCCGCGAGTCCGCCCTGCGCGCGCTGCAGGCCGTGGGCTTTCAGATCACCTCGATCCGCGACGTGACGCCGATCCCGCACAACGGCGTTCGCCCGCCGAAGAAGCGTCGCGTCTGATCCTGCGCGCTTGAGAGGTTCCATCCGGAACGCCGCCGCCCCGGGAAAGCCGTCCGCCTGCCATCGCGGACGGGAAAGCATTGGGGCGGCGGGGTTCCGTTTGGCCGTGAACACCCAGATGGCATGAGGTTTCGACCGTGATCCAGAAGAACTGGCAGACCCTCGAGAAGCCCAGCAAGCTCGACATCACCCCCGGCAACAACCCGAAGCGCGAAGCGACCATCGTCGCCGGCCCGCTGGAGCGCGGCTTCGGCCTGACGCTCGGAAACTCGCTGCGCCGCGTGCTGCTGTCGTCGCTACAGGGTGCCGCTGTCACCGCCATTCACATCGACGGCGTGCTGCACGAGTTCTCCTCCATCCCCGGCGTCCGTGAGGACGTGACCGATATCGTCCTGAACATCAAGGCCATGGCGCTGAAGATGGGCGGCGACGTGCCGAAGCGTCTGCGTCTCCGGGCCGAAGGCCCGTGCGAAGTGACCGCCGGCATGATCGAGACGGTTGCCGACATCGAGGTGCTGGACCCCGGCCACGTGATCTGCACCCTGGATGCTGGCGCCCGCCTGAACATGGAGCTGACGGTCGCCACGGGTAAGGGCTACGTCCCGGCATCGCTGAACCGTCCGGAAGATGCGCCGATCGGGCTGATCCCGGTCGACTCGATCTTCTCCCCGGTGAAGAAGGTCGCCTACAAGGTCGAGAACACCCGCGTTGGCCAGACCACCGACTACGACAAGCTGTCGCTGACGGTGGAGACCAACGGCGCTGTCACGCCGGACGACGCGGTGGCCATTGCCGCCCGCATCCTGCAGGACCAGCTGCAGATGTTCATCAACTTCGAGGAGCCGCAGGCCGCCGTGGCCGAGGCCACGAAGGACGAGATCCCGTTCAACAAGAATCTGCTGCGCAAGGTGGACGAGCTGGAGCTGTCGGTCCGCTCCGCCAACTGCCTGAAGAACGACAACATCGTCTATATCGGCGATCTGGTGCAGAAGACCGAGGCGGAGATGCTCCGCACCCCGAACTTCGGCCGCAAGTCGCTGAACGAGATCAAGGAAGTGCTGGCCCAGATGGGTCTGCACCTCGGTATGGAGATCCCGAACTGGCCGCCCGAGAACATCGAGGATCTGGCCAAGCGTCTGGAAGAGCCGTACTGAGCCTTGTTGAAATCGGGGCGCGCGGGCTGATGCCCGCGTGATCCGATAGTTTGCGTACCGGGCCGCCCAGGCCCACCCCCGCCGTGCAGGCCCCTCCGGGTCAGGGCGTGCGGGGATCACCATCGGCGCTCCCCTTGGGAGGCCAAGCCATGAAGGAGAGCAACCATGCGTCACGGTGTAGCCGGGCGTAAATTCAACCGCACCACCTCCCACCGTCTCGCCATGTTCTCCAACATGGCGAACGCGCTGATCAAGCATGAGCAGATCAAGACCACCCTGCCCAAGGCGAAGGACCTCCGCCCGGTGGTGGAGCGTCTGATCACCCTCGGCAAGAAGGGCGGCCTCGCCAACCGTCGTCTGGCCTATGCGCACCTGCGCGACCACGACATGGTGACCAAGCTGTTCAGCGTGATCGCCGATCGCTACAAGGACCGCAACGGTGGCTACACCCGCGTCCTGAAGGCCGGCTTCCGCTATGGCGATGCCGCCCCGATGGCGGTGATCGAGCTGGTCGACCGCGATCCGGCCGCCAAGGGCCTGGACAGCGGCCCGACCGCCGAGCAGGTGGAAGAGACCGAGGAGCAGGCCTGAACCAGGGCCTGATCCCCGCGGATCGATAGAAACCGCGCCCCGGCACATGCCGCGGGCGCGGTTTTCTTTTGTGGGTCAGCCGGCGAGCGCGAAGTCCAGCGCCGCGGCGCAGTGGAGTGCGGTGGTGTCGAAGACCGGCAGGTCGGTATGCTCCGGACCGATCAGGAGGCCAACCTCCGTGCAGCCCAGGATGACGCCGTCGGCGCCGTCCCGGCGGAGGGTCTCGATGAGTTCCAGGTACGCGGCCCGACTCTCATCCCGGACGATCCCCTGGCACAGCTCCTCATAGATGATCCGGTGGACCAGTGTACGTCCGGCGTCGTCCGGCGTGATCGGGTTCACGCCGCCGGCGCGGAGCCGCTCCCGGTAGAAGTCCTGCTCCATAGTGTAGCGGGTGGCCAGAAGGGCAGGGCGGCGGACTCCGGCATCCACGCACGCCGCCGCGGTCACGTCGGCGATGTGGATCAACGGCAAGCCAGCTGCCGCTTCCACTTCGGCCGCCATGCGGTGCATGGTGTTGGTACAGATCACGACGGCCTCGGCACCGGCGCGGCGCAGGGCAGCGCCAGCCTCCTCCATGCGGGCGGTCAGGCCGTCCCAGTCCCCGGACGCCTGAAGCGCGGCGATCTCCGCGAAGTCCACGGACCAGAGGATGAGCCGAGCGGAATGGAGCCCGCCCAGCCGCTCCCGCGCTAACCGGTTCAGCAGGCGGTAGTAGATGGCGGTGCTTTCCCAGCTCATCCCGCCGATCAATCCCAAGGTGCGCATGGCCCAGCCTGTCGTTGCATCGCTTCGTATGGGGGTAGCAGACCTGAGGCCTCTTTGCATCAGGCACAGGATCGCCAGCCCTGTTCATGGCTGGAATACTTGCGGGTCGATGCAGCGGCGCGCTATGCGGAATGATCCATCATCGAAGGGTATCTGCCGATGCTTGCCCGCCTCATTGCCGCTTCCGCTCTCTGCGCTGCCGTGTTGACGGGCTGCATGGCCACGCCGGCAGAGCGGGAGAAGCAGACCCAAGGGCTCGACCCGCGCAAGGCCTGCATCGCCGCCTGTAACCGGGCAGCCGCCATCTGTGCGGACCAGCGTTCGGCCCAGTCGTCGGGGGCACTCACGGCCCCGCAGGAATATGGGATGACGGCCGTGTGCAATTCAGAACTGCGGCAGTGCCTCACGGGCTGCGGCGGGGGCGGCTGACAGGCAGCGGGGACTTCCGCCCGCGGGCGGGGCCGCTTACATTCACCGGCATGATGAAGACCCGTTCCATTCTCCGGGCCGGTGCGGCCGTCCTGGCGCTCAGCCTTGCGATGCCGATTCCGGTCCAGCCGACCTATGCCCAATCGCGCGCGGTCCCGCAGAGCCGGGAGCAGATCACCCTGTCCTTCGCGCCTGTGGTGAAGCAGGCATCGCCGGCAGTGGTGAACATCTATACCCGCCGCACCGTGCGCCAGCGCGTATCGCCCTTCATGGACGACCCGGTGTTCCGGCGCTTCTTCGGCGAGTCCTTCAGCTTCGGTGTGCCGCGGGAGAGGGTGGAAGGTTCGCTCGGCTCCGGCGTGATCGTGGCGGCGGACGGGCTGGTGGTCACCAACGCCCATGTGGTGAAGGGCAGCGACGAGATCACCGTGGTGCTGAACGACCGGCGGGAATTCCCGGCCAAGGTGGAAACGGTGGATGAACGGGTGGATCTGGCCGTCCTACGCATCGAGGCGGATGGGGAGAAGCTGCCCTTCCTGGAGTTCGGCGAGTCGGACGATCTGGAGGTCGGCGATCTGGTCCTGGCGATCGGGAATCCGTTCGGTGTCGGCCAGACGGTAACCAGCGGCATTGTCTCCGCGCTTGCGCGCACCGCAGTCGGCGTCTCGGACTATAATTTCTTCATTCAGACGGATGCCGCTGTGAACCCAGGCAATTCCGGGGGCGCGCTGATCACGATGGACGGGCGATTGGTCGGCATCAACACCGCGATCTACTCCCGATCCGGCGGCAGCATCGGTATCGGCTTCGCCATTCCGGCCGCCATGGTGCGTACCGTGGTGGATGCGGTGCGGGCCGGGGGCAAGCTGGTGCGGCCCTGGATCGGCGCGGACGGGCAGGCGGTCACGGCCGATCTCGCCCACACGCTCGGCCTGTCCCGTCCGGCTGGCGTGCTGATCAATGAAATCCGTGCGCGGGGACCGGCGGAGAAGGCGGGGCTGCGGGTCGGCGACGTGGTCACCGCCGTCAATGGCCGGTCGGTCGATGATCCGGAGGCCATGCGCTACCGGGTCGCCACCTTGCCGGTCGGCGGCTCCGCCACGCTGACGGTGATCCGCGACGGGCGGGAGCAGAAGCTCAACCTGGCCCTGATCGCCCCGCCGGAGGACCCGCCGCGGGACCTGACGCTGCTGGACGGCCGCCACCCCCTGGTCGGGGCGGAGGTGGCGAACCTCAACCCCGCTTTGGTGGAGGAGATGCGATTCGACGAGGGCGTGGGGACGGAAGGCGTGGTGGTCATGCAGGTAGCGCCCCGCACGCCGGCCGCCAGCCTGGGCCTGCGGCCCGGCGACGTGGTGCTGCGGGTCAATGCCACCGACATCGGCCGGGTGCAGGACCTCCGCCATATCCTGGACAGCCGGAGCCGATCCTGGACCATCTCCGTCCGGCGCAACGGCCGGGTCATGACCACGACCATCGGCGGCTGAACCAACCGAAGCTGGCGCGGCCGTGGGCAGGATCGGCTATGCTGGGCGCCGACCGTAGACGAGATGCCCGAGCCATGGCCGCCACCCTGTTCGAAGCTGACGCCCCCCGCCCGCTGGCCGACCGGCTGCGGCCCCGGACCATTGCCGAGGTGGTGGGGCAGGAGCATCTGCTGAAGCCGGACGGCCCCATCGGCCGGCAGCTCGCGGCGCGACGCCTGTCCTCCATGATCCTGTGGGGGCCGCCCGGCTGCGGCAAGACCACCATCGCGCGCCTGCTGGCCCAGAGCACCGACCTGTATTTCGAGCCGCTGTCGGCCATCTTCACCGGCGTAGCCGACCTGCGGAAGGTCTTCGAGGCGGCGAAGCAGCGGCGCATCGGCGGGCAGGGCACGCTGCTGTTCATCGATGAGATCCACCGCTTCAACCGCTCCCAGCAGGATGGCTTCCTGCCCTATGTGGAGGATGGCACCGTCACGCTGGTGGGGGCGACGACGGAGAATCCCAGCTTCGAGCTGAACGCTGCGCTGCTGTCCCGCGCCCAGGTCTTCGTGCTGAACCGGCTGGACGAGGCGGCGCTGGAAAAGCTGCTGGGCCGGGCGGAGGCGGAGATGGAGCGACCCCTGCCGCTGGAGGCCGATGCCCGCACGGCGCTGAAAGCCATGGCCGACGGTGACGGGCGCTACTGCCTGAACCTGTGCGAGGAGTTGTTCCAGCTTCCCGAAGGCACGGTGCTGGACACGGCCGGGCTGACGGCGGCGGTGCAGCGGCGCATGCCCCTCTACGACAAGGCGCAGGAGGGGCATTACAACCTGATCTCCGCCCTGCACAAATCGTTGCGCGGGTCCGACACGGATGCGGCGCTGTACTGGTTCGCGCGCATGCTGGCGGGCGGGGAGCACCCCCGCTACATCGCGCGCCGGCTGGTTCGTTTCGCATCCGAGGATATCGGCCTGGCCGATCCCAACGCGCTGGTCCAGGCCCTGGCCGCCTGGGACACCTATGAGCGGCTGGGCAGCCCGGAGGGGGAGCTGGCCATCGTCCAGTGCGTGATCTATCTCGGCACCGCGCCGAAATCCAACGCGGCCTATACCGCCTACAAGCAGGCGGTGCGCGCGGCCAAGGAGACCGGCAGCCTGATGCCGCCCAAGCACATCCTGAACGCGCCGACCAAGCTGATGAAGCAGATCGGCTACGGCAAGGGCTACGAGTACGACCACGATACGGAGGACGGATTCTCCGGCCAGGACTATTTCCCGGAGGAGATGGGGCGGCGGGAGTTCTACAAGCCGGTGGAGCGCGGCTTCGAGCGGGACATCAAGAAGCGGCTGGAATACTGGGCGAAGCTGCGGGCGCAGCGACCGCGGGAGTAGCTTCCGCCAGGGCCGCATAACAAGCACGAAAACAGGGAGGAACGTTCATGACCCAGCCTGTCCAGGCGCCGATCAGCCGATTCCCCGTCCCCGCCTTGTCGGAAATGCCGGAGGATATCCGGGAACGGCTGCTGGCCGTCCAGGAGAAGTCGGGCTTCATCCCCAACGTCTTCCTGGTCCTGGCGCGCCGCCCGGAGGAGTTCCGCGCCTTCTTCGCCTATCACGACGCGCTGATGGACAAGCCGGGCAATCTGACCAAGGCGGAGCGCGAGATGATCGTGGTCGCCACCAGCAACGCGAACCAGTGCCAGTACTGCGTGGTCGCGCATGGCGCGATCCTGCGCATCCGGGCGAAGAATCCCCTGATCGCGGACCAGATCGCCATCAACTACCGCAAGGCCGACATCACGCCCCGCCAGAAGGCGATGCTGGATTTCGCCATGAAGGTCGCCTTCGAGGCCCATGCCGTGGGCGAGAACGACCATGCCGCACTGGCCCGGCATGGCTTCGACATGGAGGATGCGTGGGACATCGCCGCCATCGCGGCCTTCTTCGGCATGTCGAACCGCATGGCGAACGTCACCAGCATGCGGCCGAACGACGAGTTCTATGCGTTGGGCCGATAGGGCCGGAACCGGCATGGCTCCGCACTTCGACCGCGTCATCGGCATCGACTGGACCGGGGCGAATCCCGCGAAGGGGATCGCCATCGCGGACTGTTCCGCCGATGGGCTGGTGCGGCCCGTTTTCCCCTCCGGCCGGTACTGGCGGCGGGAGGAGGCGGTGGAATGGTTGGCGGGGGAACTCGCGGGCGGCGACCGGCTGCTGATCGGGATCGACTGCGCCTTCTCCCTGCCCTGGGTGCCGGGGGTGGGGTATCTGGACGGGCGCGTGCCCGATGTGGAGGACATCTTCGCCCTCTGGGAGCTGGTGGAGGAGGCGAGCGGCGGAGCGCCCGACCAGTTCGCCGGCCCGGCCGTGCTGGACCCGCGCTTCCATCCCAGCTTCTGGATCAACGGCCCGATGCCGGACCACTGGGGCGATGGCGATGCCAAGCGCCGGCGGACGGAAGTGGCGGCCGCCGCGACCGGGGCCGGCACGCCGGTTTCCGTCTTCAAGCTGGCCGCCGCGTCCAAGCAGGTGGGCAAGGCCTCCCTGGCCGGGATGCGCAGCCTGCGCGCGCTGCGCCGGCGGGCGGGAGCCGGGCGGCTGGCCGTCTGGCCGGCGGAGCCGACGGAGGGCAGGTCGGTGGTGGCGGAGATTTATCCGACCCTGTTCCGGAAGGCGGCCCTGCGCTCCGTCGTCAAGATCACCGGGCGCGAGGTGCTGGAGCGGGCCGTCCGGCATTTCGGCGCAAGGCTGGACCCGGCGGTGCCGGAAGGGTTCGACGACCATCTCGGCGATGCGCTGATCACCGCGGCGGGGCTGCGCTGGCTGATCCAGGAACGGCCGGAGGTCTGGCACCCGCCGGGACTTGCGTCGGACATGGCGCGGCGCGAGGGATGGATCTTGGGCGTCCATGGCTGACTTGCGCCGGCGCCATGCGGCGGGCAGTCTGTCCGTATTTCCGTCAGGTGCCGAATCAATGCCGAACCACCATGATGAGCACGCTCCCCGACCCGGGCGGGGACGGGCATGAACCCGTCCCTGACCGGCATCCTGGCGGTGGCCGCGGGCGGTGCGCTGGGGGCGACCGCGCGCTACCTGTCGGTCCTCGCCATCGGGCGATGGCTCGGGGCCGGCTTTCCCTGGGGGACGTTCGCGGTGAACGTGGCCGGGTCCTTTGTCATGGGGGTGCTGGCGGAACTGGCGATGCAGGCTTGGCAGCCCCCGCCGGAGCTGAAGCTGTTCCTGACGGTGGGGGTACTGGGCGGCTTCACCACCTTCTCCAGCTTTTCCCTTGATACGGCCCTGCTGATAGAACGGGGTGACTTCTGGGCCGCGGCGGCCTATGTGACGGGCTCCGTCCTGATCTCCATCGCCGCCCTGTTCGCAGGCCTGGCGCTTACCCGAATGTCCGTCGCATGAACAAGGTCGAAACCCGCATCGTCACCCAGGATGAGGCGGAGATGCGCCTGGACCGCTGGTTCAAGCGGTATTTCCCGCTGCTGGGCCATGGCGCGCTCCAGAAGCTGCTGCGCACCGGGCAGGTGCGGGTGGATGGCAAGCGGGCGGAAAGCAATACGCGCCTCGCCGCCGGCCAGTCCATCCGCATCCCGCCCATGCCGGACATCCCGCCCGAAATGCCTGACGCGCCGCCCCGCACGCCGCCCAAGCCGGCGGTGAGTGAGAAGGACGCGGCCGAGCTGCGCTCCCGCATCCTGTACCGCGATGACGACGTGATCGTGCTGGACAAGCCGGCCGGCCTCGCCACCCAGGGCGGTACGGGGCAGAGTAAGAATCTGGACGCCATGCTGGACGTGCTGCGCTTCGACGCGGCGGAGCGGCCGCGGCTGGTCCATCGTCTGGACAAGGACACCAGCGGCTGCCTGGTGCTGGCCCGCACGGCCGCGGCGGCGACGAAGCTGACTGCGGCCTTCCGCTCCCGCGACGCCCGCAAGATCTACTGGGCCGTGACCGTCGGCGTGCCGAAGCCGCACAAGGGCCGCATCGACCTGCCCGTCGCCAAGGAGGCCGGCACCCGTGGGGAGCGCATGGCCGTGGATGAGGAGGAGGGGCAGTCCGCCCTGACCTACTACACGGTGGTGGAGCATGCCCATAAGCGGGCGGCCTTCGTGGCGCTGTGGCCGCGTACCGGCCGCACCCACCAGCTCCGCGTCCATATGGACGCCATCGGCACGCCCATCCTGGGCGACGGGAAATATGCGGGGCAGGGGGCCTTCCTGCCCGGCGACACCGGCCTGCCGCGGCAGCTCCACCTGCATGCCCGCCGGATCGTCATGCCGCATCCCCGTGGCGGCGCCATCGACGTGACGGCGCCGCTGCCGAAGCATATGCAGCCGGCCTGGGACTATTTCGGGTTCGACGACAACCTGCGCGAGGACCCGTTCGCGGAGCTGGACTAAGTCCAGCTCCCCCGGCTCAGCAGCCGTTGCCCTCAAGCTGATAGCCGGTGACGATGTCGCTCTGCACCAGAAGCGTTTCGGTGCAGAAGATCAGCGTGCCGAACTGTGGGTCGCGGGCTGCCTGCATCAGCTTGACCTGCTGCGTGTCGTCGGACAGAGCCACCGTCTGCATGCGCGCGTAGATGTCCGCGGATGCGATCACCGATTTGCCGGGACGTCCGACAACCTCGGGAGACAGGCGCGCCTGCACCTTCTCCCCGTTCGAGCCGGAGCCGAGGGCGGTTACACAGCCCGTCAACAGCAAGCTCGCGGAAAGCGCGGGCATCAGTATGGAAGCTGCAACTCTCATGGCTATGTTCCACGGCCAAATGGACTAGACACAACGTAATATATCCTCGCTTGTTCTGCAACTGCCGACTAAAGGTCAGCTAAATTGTATCTATCTGAAGTACGAGAACTCGGCTCCATGCCCCGCCTGGGTCGTAGGGAAAGAAGCCCGGCTCTGCGCCCCCTTCGCTTCCGCCGACCCGCTGCCGGTGTTATTCAGCGTGGCTCCGGTCCGGCCGGCATCGCTTCTCAGGATCCAGTGCATGGTGCTCAAGCTCGCTCTGTTCGATTGTGACGGCACGCTGGTGGACAGCCAGGCGGCCATAGTCGCCGCGATGGAGGCTGGCTTCGCCGCCGTGGGGCGATCCGCTCCGTCGGCGGAAAGCATCCGCCGCATCGTCGGGCTGTCGCTGGTGGAGGCGGTGGCCCGGCTGATCCCGGAGGAGGATGCCGCGCTGCATGTGGAGATCGCCGAGGCCTACAAGGCCGCCTTCCAGACCAACCGGCTTGCCGGCCGCCATCCGGAGCCGCTCTATCCCGGGGTGCTCGCGGCGCTGGACCGGCTGGAGGAAGCCGGCTGCGTGCTGGGCATCGCCACCGGCAAGAGCCGCCGCGGCCTGATCGCCGTGCTGGAGCATCACGGGCTGCGCGACCGGTTCGTCACACTCCAGACTGCCGACTTCGTCCCCGGCAAGCCTCATCCGGAAATGGTGGAGCGCGCCATGGCGGAGGCAGGAGCGGACCGGCCAGGAACGGTCATGATCGGCGATACCACCTTTGACATGCAGATGGCCCGGAATGCCCGTGTCTCCGCCCTGGGGGTCACCTGGGGCTATCACGGCGAAGGGGAGCTGCGGGAGACAGGCGCCCACCGGATCGTCCACGATTATGGCAGCCTGCCTGACGCGGTGCTTGGCCTGATGGCTCCGACACACTAGCTGTGGTTCCGTATCGTTGTTGAGGACCGCGCCATGAAGCGCTTCTACAAGACCGCCACGGCGGAGCAGGCCGGCGAGGGCTGGCAGGTGCTGCTGGACGGCAAGCCGATGCGTACCCCCGCCAAGGAGATGCTGGTGGTGCCGACCCGACGGCTGGCGGAAGCCATTGCCGCCGAATGGAACGGACAGGGGGAAGAGGTGAAGCCGGCCACCATGCCGCTCACCCAGTTCGCCAGCACCACCATCGACGGTGTCCGGAACCGGCGTGACCTGGTGGTGGAAGCCGCCTGCGCCTATGCCGGCAGCGACCTGCTCTGTTACCGGGCCGACCACCCGCAGGAACTTGCCGACCGGCAGGCCGCCATATGGCAGCCGCTGCTGGACTGGGCCTCGGCCCGCTACGGGGCGACACTGGTCCCCACGGCCGGCATCGTCCACCGGCAGCAGGACGAGGCGGCGCTCACGGCATTGCGCCGGGCGGTGGAGGAGTATGATGATTGGCGGCTCTGCGCATTGCAGGGCGCTGTCGGCATCAGCGGCTCCCTGATCGTCGCCCTGGCCCTGATGGACGGCCGGCTGACGGCGGAGGAGGTGTTCGCCGTTTCCCAGCTCGACGAGAGTTTCCAGATCGAGAAATGGGGCGAGGATGCGGAGGCGGCCCGGCGGCGCGCGGCGCTGCGCGCCGATCTTGCGGCGACAGAGGCTTACCTCAAGCTGCTGGCCGCCTGACCCGGTCGGCTTCGGCGTGTCCGGCCCCTTTTCAGGTTGCGCGCCGGAATGCTATGTCCCTCATCCGTAAAGAGTTGGCGGATCACGCCGCCGGTGAGGGAGCGCGCCATGCAGGATATTCTGGAGAAGCTGGAGCAGATGCGGGCCGGAGCCCGGCTGGGCGGCGGCGAGAAGCGCATCGACGCGCAGCACGCCAAGGGCAAGCTGACCGCGCGGGAGCGCATCGACGTGCTGCTCGACGAAGGCTCCTTCGAAGAGTGGGACATGTTCGTCGAGCACCGCTGCACAGATTTCGGCATGGCGGAGCAGAAGGTGCCGGGCGACGGGGTGGTGACCGGCCACGGCACCATCAACGGCCGCCTGGTCTTCGTCTTCTCCCAGGATTTCACCGTGTTCGGCGGCTCCCTCTCGGAAGCCCATGCGGAGAAGATCTGCAAGGTGATGGACCAGGCGATGAAGGTGGGCGCACCCGTCATCGGCCTGAACGACAGCGGCGGGGCGCGCATCCAGGAGGGTGTCGCCTCGCTGGGCGGCTATGCCGAGGTGTTCCAGCGCAACGTGCTGGCCAGCGGCGTGGTCCCGCAGATTTCCCTCATCATGGGGCCGTGCGCCGGCGGGGCCGTCTATTCGCCGGCCATGACGGACTTCATCTTCATGGTGAAGGACAGCAGCTACATGTTCGTCACCGGCCCCGACGTGGTGAAGACGGTGACGCACGAGGTGGTGAGTGCGGAAGAGCTTGGCGGGGCCGTGACCCACACCGCCAAGTCCGGCGTCGCCGACCTCGCCTTCGAGAACGATGTGGAAGCCCTGCTGCAGGTGCGCCGCTTCGTCGATTTCCTGCCGCTCTCCAACCGGGAGAAGCCGCCGGCGCGGCCGACGCCGGATGCGGTGGATCGACCCGAACCCTCGCTGGATACGCTGATCCCGGCCAATCCGAACAAGCCCTACGACATGAAGGAGCTGATCCTGAAGGTCGTGGACGAGGCCGACTTCTTCGAGATCCAGCCGGACTTCGCCAAGAACATCATCACGGGCTTCGGCCGGATGAACGGCTCCACCGTGGGCTTCGTGGCGAACCAGCCCACGGTGCTGGCCGGATGCCTGGACATCGACAGCTCCATCAAGGCGGCGCGCTTCGTGCGCTTCTGCGACGCCTTCAACATCCCGATCGTGACCTTCGTGGACGTGCCGGGCTTCCTGCCGGGCACGGCGCAGGAGTTCAACGGCATCATCAAGCACGGGGCCAAGCTGCTCTTCGCCTATGCCGAGGCCACGGTGCCCAAGGTCACGGTGATTACCCGCAAGGCCTATGGCGGCGCCTACGACGTGATGGCGTCCAAGCATCTGCGCGGCGACCTGAACTATGCCTGGCCCTCCGCCGAGATCGCGGTGATGGGGCCGAAGGGCGCGGTGGAGATCATCTTCCGTCAGGACATCGGCGATCAGGCCAAGATCGAGGCCAGGACGGAGGAGTACCGGCAGAAGTTCGCCAATCCCTTCGTCGCCGCCTCCCGCGGCTATATCGACGACGTCATCATGCCGCACAACACCCGCAAGCGTATCTGCCGGGCGTTGGGCATGCTGAAGAACAAGCAGCTCCAGAATCCCTGGAAGAAGCACGACAACCTGCCGCTCTGACAGGCGGGGTGCGACGCCCGTAGGTCCGGCATCGCCCTTTCGGCGATGCTCCGACCTATGGGCTCCTCCGGATAAGCATCCTGTGGTCCTCTCCGAAGGCGCTTTGCACCGGGCTGCCCGGTCGGCTACACTGCCTTACCTTTACGTAAAGGTAACCAGCCAGAACCATTTCCCGGGAAGAGCGTCCATGTCCATCGATATGATCGAACAGCAGATGAAGTCGCGTTCCATGCAGTTCGCCGGGCTGAACGCCGTGGTGAAGTTCGATTTCGGGCAGGAGGGGAGCCTGATCGTCGACGGCAAGACCACGCCCCCGGCCATCGGCCGCACCGGCCCCGATCCGGACACCACGCTCTCCATCAGCAGCGGCGACTTCATCAAGTTGAGCCAGGGCGACCTGAACCCCACCATGGCCTTCATGACCGGCAAGCTGAAGGTCAGCGGCAATATGGGCGTCGCCATGAAGCTCTCCTCCATGCTGGAGGATTGAGACCGGCACGCAGGACAGGCCGATGTTGAATCGAGCGCCCCGACGGCAACGGCGGGGCGTTTTGATTTAGGAATCCTGAACGTTCGCGTCTGCCGCGCCGATTTGTCTCGCCTTAGCCGTTCCCTTTACCGCTTCCGACTTCGTATTCTGGTGTTGGGTATCTGGGAACATATGACGGGAAGGATCGGGCGGTATGATCGATGCAGTGAACTTCGCCATCCTGATCGGGGCGGGGCTCATTGTCGTCAGCGTCTTCACCAGCCTGATCTCCCAGCGTCTCGGGGCCCCCCTGCTTCTGATCTTTCTTGGCATCGGCCTTCTGGCGGGAGAAGACGGTCTACTCGGCATCGATTTCGACGACGGGTCGGCGGCCTATTTCATCGGGTCGCTGGCGCTGGCGATCATCCTGTTCGACAGCGGGTTTGAGACCAGGCTTCAAAGCTACCGGCTTGCGGCCGCCCCCGCCTTGACACTGGCGACTGTCGGGGTGGTATTCACCGCCGGGCTCCTGGGGGCGGCCGCCCACGTGCTGATCGGGCTGGACTGGATCGAGGCGGTGATGCTCGGGGCCATCGTCGCCTCCACCGACGCCGCGGCCGTGTTCTTCCTGCTCCGTGTCGGGGGGATCACGCTGCGCGAGAGGGTTCGCGCCACGTTGGAAATCGAATCGGGGACCAACGACCCGATGGCGATCTTCCTCACTTTGACCCTGGTGGAGCTGGCCGCCGCGCAGGATGGGCTGGGCGGCTTCGGGTGGGAGCTGGCCTGGACCTTCGTGCAGCAGATGGGGCTTGGCCTCGTATTCGGGTTGGTCGGCGGCATTGTCATCGCCCGGCTGCTGAACCGGCTGCGCGACCTGGACCCGGGGCTCTATCCCATCGCGGCGCTCAGCATGGCGCTGGTGGTGTTCGCCGCGACCGGCATGCTGGGCGGCAGCGGCTTCCTGGCGGCCTATCTGGCCGGGCTGGTGGCCGGGAACCGGCGCATCCGCCATGCGCCCCGGCTGCGCCGCTTCCAGGTCGGCATGAGCTGGCTGGCCCAGATCGGCATGTTCCTCACGCTTGGTCTGCTGGCGACGCCGTCCCAGTTCGGGGTGGTGGCGCTGCCGGCCGTGCTGTTGGCGCTGATCCTGATCTTCGTCGCCCGGCCGCTGGCGGTCTGGCTCTGCCTGCTGCCCTTCGGCTTTTCAGGGCGGGAGATCGGCTTCGTCGGCTGGGTCGGCCTGCGCGGGGCCGTGTCCATCCTGCTGGCGATCCTGCCGACCATCGGCGGGGTGCAGAATGGCGGGGTCTATTTCAACGTGGTCTTCATCATGGTCCTGGCTTCCCTGCTGATCCAGGGCTGGACCATCGGCTTCGCCGCCCGCCGTCTGCGTCTGGTCGTGCCGCCGCGCATCGGTCCGGTGGACAGGCTGGAGCTGGAGCTGCCCGGTGATGCCGGCCAGGAGGTGGTGGCCTACCGCATCCATGCCGACAGCCCGCTGTCGAAGGGGGAGCGCATCCCGCGCTGGGCGCGGCCGCACCTGATCGTGCGCGGCGACAAGACGCTGAAGATCCATAATGCCGGTTCGTTGCAGGCCGGCGACCATGTCTATCTCTTCGCCTCACCACGGCAGGTGGAACTGCTGGACAAGATCTATGCCGGCCCGGCCGTGGTTGAGGACCGGACCTTTTATGGCGATTTCCCGCTGCCGGCGGACGCCAAGCTGGGCGATCTGGCACGCCAGTACGGGATCGTGGTGGATGGCGCGGACACGGAGGCCTGCATCGGCGACCTGCTGATGCGGGAGTTCAACAACCGTCCGGAGTTGGGCGACAGGATGTCCCTCGGTCCCATCGACCTCGTGGTGCGCTCGCTGGACGATGGCGGGGCCGTGGCGGATGTCGGGATCGTGCTCGATCCGGAAGGGGAGGCGCAGCCGCCGGTCCGCGCCGGCTGGCTGGGTTGGCTGTTCCGGCGGGGCGGCCCCATCGCATGACCGCCCCGTTCCGTGCGCCGCGTCAGTGCCCGTATCCCTCGCCTTCCTGGAGCTTGCCGCGGAACACCCAGTAGGTGAAGGCGGTGTAGGCGAGGATGGTCGGGATCAGGAAGGCCAGGCCGATCAACAGGAAAATCTGGCTCTCCGGCGGGCTGGCAGCGTCCCAGATGGTGATATTGGGCGGGATCACATAGGGCCAGAGGCTGATCGCCAGACCGGCGAAGGCCAGAACGAAGATCACCAGCGCAAGTACGAAGGGCACCACATCCCGGCCGCCCCGGATTGCCGTCCACATCCAAGCGGAAACCAGCAGCGTAGTCACCGGCAGCGGTGCCAGATAGATGATGTTGGGGAAGGTGAACCAGCGTGCCCGCACCACCTCGTTCCAGGCCGGGGTGATCAGGCTGACCAGGGCGAAGAAGACCAGCACCCCCAGCAGAAGCTTCGGGGCCAGGCTGCGGCACCAGTCCTGCAGCGCCCCATGCGTCCGCCAGATCAGCCAAGTGGCGCCCAGCAGCGCGTAGCCCGTGACGATGGCGAAACCGCACAGGATGCCGAACGGGCTGAACCAGTCCCAGATGGAGCCGGAGAAGTCGCGGCCCGTCACCTCGAACCCGTCGATGAAGGCCCCCAGGATCAGGCCCTGGGAGAAGCTGGCGAAGAAGGAGCCGATAAAGAAGCTGGAGGTCCAGAGATACTTGCTGGAATGCGCCTTGAACCTGAATTCGAAAGCGACTCCTCTGAATATCAATGCGATCAGCATTAATAAGATCGGCATGTAGAGCGCCGGCAGCAAGATCGAATAGGCTAGGGGGAACGCCGCGAACAGCCCCGCCCCGCCCAGGATCAGCCAGGTCTCGTTCGCGTCCCAGATCGGGGCGACGGTGTTCATCATCAGGTCGCGGTCCCTTTCCCCGCCGGGCGCAAAGGGGAACAGGATGCCGACGCCGAGGTCGAAGCCGTCCATGAAGACGTACATGAACACCGCGAAGGCGACGATGCCCGCCCAGATCAGTGTCAGGTCGACGGAAATACCGGTTTCCGGTTGCATTGGCGCTCTCCCTTATTCGGCCGGGGCGGGACGTGGGCCGGGGCCAGTCCTGCTGCCGTGGGTGTCCTCGGGGCCTTCCAGGGCTTCCTCCGCGGCGGAGAAGGGCCGCTTCGGCCGGTTCGCACTCCTGTCCGGCGGCGGCACATGCGCTTCCGGCCCACGCTCGAAGATGCGCATCAGGTAGTAGATGCCGGCCGAGAACACGATGCAGTAGGTCAGGAAGAAGATGATCAGGCTGGTCAGCACGCCGGCGCCGGTGATGGCGGGGCTGACGCTGTCGGCCGTGCGCAGGATGCCGTAGACGGTCCAGGGCTGCCGGCCCACCTCCGTCGTGACCCAGCCGAACAGGATCGCGGCGAAGCCGATCGGCGTGCAGAACTGCAGGATGCGCAGATACCAGCGGGTCGTGTAGTGCTTGCGCCGCCACATCAGGAACACGCCGGTCACGGCCACGGCCAGCATCAGCATGCCCAGCCCCACCATGATGCGGAAGGACCAGAACACGATCCAGACCGGCGGCCTGTCCTCCGGCGCCACCTCCTTCAGCCCCTTGATCACCCCGTCCCATTCATGGGTCAGGATCAGGCTGCCCAGCTTGGGGATGGAGATTTCCCAGTGGTTCATCTCCGCCTGCTGGTCGGGGATGGCGAAGAGGATCAGCGGCGCTCCGGCGTGCGTTTCCCAGTGCCCCTCGATGGCGGCGAGCTTGGTGGGCTGGTGCTCCAGCGTGTTCAGACCGGTCAGGTCGCCGACGAAGATCTGCACCGGGGCCAGCACCGCGATCAGCCCCAGCGACATGTTCAGCCCGATGCGGGCGTAGATTTCATGCCGGTTGTTCAGCAGATGCCAGGCGCTGACGCCCGCGATGACGAAGCTGGTCGTCAGGAAGCAGGCGATCACCATGTGGAAGTAGCGGTAGGGGAAGCTGGGATTGAAGACGATGTCCCACCAGCTCTTCGGATAGAGCAGCCCGTCCTCCCGGATTTCATACCCGGCCGGCGTCTGCATGAAGCTGTTGGCCGACAGGATCCAGAAGGCGGAGATCAGCGTGCCCAGCGCCACCATGCAGGTGGCGAAGAAATGCAGCCAGGGCGGCACCCGGTCGCGCCCGAACAGCATCACGCCGAGGAACGTGGCCTCCAGGAAGAAGGCGGTCACCACCTCGTACTGGATCAGCGGCCCCAGGATATAGCCGCCGACATCGGAATAGCGGCTCCAGTTCGTGCCGAACTGGTAGGACATGACGATGCCGGACACGACACCCATGCCGAAGCTGACGGCGAACACCTTGGTCCAGAAACTGGACAGCCGTTTGTAGAGATCGTTCTTGGTCCACAGCCAGCGGCCCTCCAGCACGGCGATCCAACTCGCCAGGCCGATGGTGAATGCCGGAAACAGGATGTGGAAACTGATGGTAAAGGCGAACTGGATACGGGCAAGGAGCAGGGCATCAAGTTCCATGCGCGCGACCTCCGGCATCACGGCGGGGCTGCGGCCGCCGGGCGAGGATTGGACTCCCGCAGGCCGCCGCCGTTAGTACAGTCGGGGCGGGCGCCCCGAGGGTGCGGATACGGAACCGCCGTAGACGGACTCCGATCCAGACCCGTGCTGCCAACCAACGATCACGTGGAATAATCTCGAACGGAATTGTGGGATGGTGCGAATGACGCAGCCGGACGGCCCTGGAGAAGGGCACGAGGTGGATGAGGCGGCGGACCGGGAGACGGCGGCGCGGCGGCGGCGCGGCGCGCTGTTGAATCATTTCATCGCCTATTTCGCGGCGATGATCGTCCTGATCCCGGTGAATTTCCTGACCACGCCAGGCTATGCCTGGTTCGTGTTCCCGCTGGTCCTCTGGGGGGCTCCGCTGGCCATCCACACGGCCTTTGCGATGGGGCTGTTCGATGGCTGGCGGCGTGGCGGCTGAGGCTGGCGGGTCAGTCCGCCGCCAGTTCCAGGATTTCCCGCCGGATGGCGTCGGGCACCGTGGCGTGCCGTTCCAGCCAGGACAGGATGGCACGGGCGGCGCGGGGACAGCCCGCCAAGCCCGCCGCCATGTCCGGAAGCAGAATGGCCAGATCGGGATGTCGCCGCTCCACCCGGCGCTCCGGATTGAAGGGATCGGTCCCTATGTCCGGAGCCGGCGGCAGAGTCTGCTCCGCCAGACGCAGCAGATTGTCCAGGGCGTGGACCTGGATCGAGCGCATTCCGGCCAGCCGCTCCCCCCGCCGCCAGCGGGCGAGGCCGATATAGAGGTTGGACAGGATTTCCCCGGCAAGCCAGTCCGGATCGGCGGGCTGGAAGCCGCCGACGCGGCGTGGTTCCGTCAGGGCCGCGTCGAAGCCGTCCGCCTGCCAGACGATGCGGCCGGGAGCGAAGGGAATGGCGGCCAGCTCACCCGGTTCGAACACGGCGAATTCCAGGAACACGCCATCCTCATACAGTGCCTTCCAGCCATCGACGGTGTTGCGGTAGCACCAGCCGATGGGGCCGGCGGCGCGCAGCCACCAGAGATCCTCGATGAAGGCGCGCTTCTCCCCCTCCCGCACGATGGCAAAGAAATCGAGATCGCTCCACCGGTCCAGGCGTGCGGTATCTGCGGCGGAGCCCAGGGCGAGCAGGGCAAGGGCGCGACCGCTGTCGCGCAGACTGTCCGCGATGGCCTCCAGCCGTCTGATGCGCAACTCGACCGGGTCAGTCATGGCCATCGCTCAATCCGGTCGGCGGACAAGGCGGTCCGCCCAGAGGCCGCCGGGGCAGGCGAGGTCCGGTTCCTCCCGGCAGCCCTGCCAGGAAAAGGCGATCAGATCGGCGCGGCCCAGCAACCGCTCCATCGGCACGTAGCCGACATCGCGCAGGACGCGACTGTCGCCGGAATTGTCGCGGTTGTCGCCCAGCACGAAAAGGTGACCGGCGGGAACGGTATAAAGGGGCGTATTGTCGGCATGTTCATCGTCCGACAGCTCCAGAATCGGATGTTCCCGCCCCTCGGGCAGCCGCTCCAGATACTCCGTCACCTCGACGATGTCGCCCGTATGTTCGCGGTAGCTGTAGCGGCCGGTCTCCCTCCGCTCTACCAGCGTGTCGTTGATGTAGAGGCGGCCGGCGCGCATCTGGACCCTTTCCCCAGGCAGGCCGATCACACGCTTCACAAGGTCGTAATCCCCGCGCGGGTGGCGAAAGACCACGATGTCGCCCCGCGCCGGCATGCTCTCCAGAAGACGTCCGCTGCCTGTCGGCAGCTCGACGACTGGGGAGAATCGGCTGTAGCCGTAGGCGAACTTGGCGGCATAGAAGTGGTCGCCTACCCGCAGGGTCGGCAGCATGCTTTCCGACGGGACGTGGTAGGCGGCATAGGCCAGGGTGTTGAAGCCGAGATAGAGCAGCCCGGCGACAAGGATCGTGCCGCCCCAGTCCAGTACTTCACTCCGGATTCGCCGCATCGCTGTCGCCTCCCGCCTGGTCTTGCCGAAAGCATCCGCCGCTGCCTGTGGCCGGTCAAGGTCCACTCCGACGGGCGGATATGCGGCCATCCGGCGGATCATCCGGGGCCGACATTGACAATGGCGCGCGAATTGGGTGCATTTCCGGCAGCCCACGGTACGGGGCCACGCCAACGGCGGTCATAGAACAAGAAGGGGCGGAGCCGGCCATGTTTTCCAAGATCCTGATCGCCAACCGTGGGGAGATCGCGTGCCGCGTGATCAAGACGGCGCGGCGGATGGGCATCAAGACGGTCGCGGTCTATTCCGAGGCCGATGCCGGCGCGCTGCATGTGCAGATGGCGGACGAGGCGGTGGCGATCGGCCCGGCCCCGAGCGCACAGAGCTATCTTGTCGTGGACCGGATCGTGCAGGCCTGCCTGGATACCGGCGCGGAGGCTGTCCATCCCGGCTACGGCTTCCTGTCCGAACGGGCGGAGTTCTGCGAGAAGCTGAAGGCCCATGGCATCGCCTTCATCGGCCCGGACGTCCATGCCATCGGGGCCATGGGCGACAAGATCGAATCGAAGAAGCTGGCCCGCGAGGCCGGGGTCAGCACCGTTCCGGGCTATCTGGGCGTCATCAAGGACGATGCGGAGGCGGTCCGGATCGCCCGCGACATCGGCTATCCCGTGATGATCAAGGCTTCGGCCGGCGGCGGCGGCAAGGGCATGCGCGTGGCCTGGAACGATGCGGAGGCCAAGGACGGCTTCCGCAGCGCCACCAACGAGGCCCGCAGCAGCTTCGCCGACGACCGCGTCTTCATCGAGAAGTACATCACCGAGCCGCGCCACATCGAAATCCAGGTGCTGGCCGACGCGCACGGGGACTGCATCTATCTGGGTGAGCGTGAATGCTCCATCCAGCGCCGTCACCAGAAGGTGATCGAGGAGGCGCCCAGCCCCTTCCTGGACGAGGCGACCCGCCGGGCGATGGGCGAGCAGGCCGTGGCGCTTGCCAAGGCGGTTCAGTACCGCAGCGCCGGCACGGTGGAGTTCATCGTCGACAAGGACCGGAACTTCTATTTCCTGGAGATGAACACCCGCCTGCAGGTGGAGCATCCGGTGACGGAGATGGTCACCGGGCTGGATCTGGTGGAGCTGATGATCCGCGTGGCGGCGGGTGAGAAGCTGCCCATCGGCCAGGACGATGTGAAGCTCAACGGCTGGTCCATCGAGTCCCGCGTCTATGCCGAGGACCCGACTCGCAACTTCCTGCCCGCCATCGGCCGCGTCACCCGCTACCGCCCTCCGGCGGAAGGCGAGCGAGCGGGCGGCACCATCGTGCGCGTGGATACCGGCGTCTATGAGGGCGGCGAAATCTCCATGTACTACGACCCCATGATCGCGAAGCTGATCACCTGGGGTCCCGACCGCGCCACGGCGGTGCAGGCCATGGGGGAGGCGCTGGACGCCTTCCAGATCCGTGGCGTCGGCCACAATATCAGCTTCCTGAACGCCATCATGGAGAAGGGGCGCTTCCGGGAAGGCCGGCTGACCACCAACTTCATCGCCGAGGAGTTCCCGGAGGGATTCCACGGGCTGGCGCTGGAGGATGAGGCGCTGGGCCGTCTGCTGGCCGTGGCGCTGGCCTGCCACCGCCGCATGGCGGAACGGGACGGGCTGGTCAGCGGGCAGGTGCCGGGCCACGCCCGCCGCACCGCCGACCAGTGGGTGGCGCGGGTCGACCGCACCAACCACCCGGCCACGGTGCGGCCGGTGGATGGCGGTGCGGAGGTGGCCCTGGGCGAAACCGTGCTGCCGGTGCGCACGGGCTGGGAAATCGGCGACACGCTGTGGACCGGAACCGTGGGCGGCGAGCCCATGACGGTGCAGGTGGAGCGCCGTGGCGTGCGCTGGGCGCTGTTCCATGCCGGCTCGGAACTCACCATCGAGGTGCTGACGCCCAAGGCGGCGGCGCTGGCGGAGCTGATGCCGGTCAAGCTGCCGCCGGACATGTCGAAGTTCCTGCTCTCCCCCATGCCGGGGCTGCTGGTCAGCGTGGCCGTGGCGGAAGGAGAGGAGGTCAAGGCCGGGCAGGAGCTGGCCGTGGTCGAGGCCATGAAGATGGAGAACATCCTGCGCGCGGAGAGTGACGGCGTGGTCAAGAAGGTCCATGCCGAGAAGGGAGCCTCCCTCGCCGTCGATGAGAAGATCATCGAGTTCGAGTGAGCAGCCGCCGCGTAATAGGGAAGGGGGCCTTGACCGGATGGCCCGCCGGAAAACTTGATAGGAAGCGTGCGGGCGTTCCAGGAAATGCCCGCGAATGCCAGACCAGAGGGTGCCTATGACCGCCGAGCGCCGTGCCGTCCAAGTCGTCATCTCCGGCCGGGTCCAAGGGGTCGGCTACCGGGCCTGGACCGTCGAGCAGGCCGGGCTCCGCGAGCTGGCCGGCTGGGTGCGCAACCAGCCGGACGGCACCGTCGAGGCGGTGTTCGCCGGTGATGCGCTGGACGTGGATGCCATGCTGGACAGTTGCTGGAAGGGCCCGGCCGGCGCCCTGGTCACCGACATCAAGGTGGCGGAGACCGAAGAGCCCGGCCTGACCGGCTTCAGCCAGCGTTAGCCGCGCCGCTTCCGGGCACTCAGTGCACCGTATCGCTCTGCGGCAGGATCAGCAGGGCCCGCGGTGCGCGCCGCGGGGCGGCGGTACCGCCCGCCGGCGGCAAACGCAGATTCGCTTCCAGCAAGGCGGCGCCCAGCATGCGGAATACCGGTGCGGCCACCTGCACCGCGCCTGGAACCAGCACCTCCCGCGCCAGGAACATGGTGGAGGCGTCGTCGCCCGCCTGGCCCAGCGCCGCGAGGCGGAGCAGCAGCCGCTCATCGTCCGACACGGCCGGGCAGCGGGGGCACTTCACCTCCATCGGGCGGCAGGCACCCTCGGTCAGGAAGATCATCACAGCCTCCAGCGGTTCGGCCGCCGCCTCCGCCATGCCTTCGGCGAAGGTGCGGCGGATGCAGCCCATGACCGGCACGCCTAGCCGCAGGCCGCCGACATAGGTGCGCATCCCCCAGAGCAGCAGCCGCTCCGCCGGCGTGAGATAGGCAGCCTGCCGGCGACACTCGCCGCCGTGCTCCTGTTCCGCGCCGCCGCCGGCCTCCCGCTCGGCATCCGCCCCATGCCCCTGCGTTCGCTGGTCCCGCCGCATCGCCGTTTCCTCCTGTTGGTGGCGCAACTCGGGAACGCTAGCGCTAATGCGAATGACTCGCAATAGCAGTCGTCGCGGATTTGGTGCGGGCGGGCTGTTTTCATCCTGCGCATCCGGGTTATGTATGGCGCGACCGATATGGTGGCGTCGGAGACTGTCCGGCGGCCGGACTTTGGAGCGGATGGATGCTGCAGGAATTCAAGAAATTCGTCAGCCGGGGCAATGTGATCGATCTCGCCGTCGGCATCATCGTCGGCGCGGCCTTCACAGGTATCGTGAACTCGCTGGTCAACGACATCCTGATGCCGCCGCTGGGGCTGGTCACCGGCGGGCTGGACTTCACGAATTACTTCGTGGCGCTGGGCCCCGGCGATTATCTCACCCTGGAAGAGGCGAAGAAGGCCGGGGTCGCGACGATCAATTACGGCCTGTTCCTGAATGCGGTGATCAAGTTCCTGATCGTCTCCTTCGCCATCTTCATCCTGGTGAAGCAGGTGAACCGGTTCCGGGCGAAGGAGGATGCGGCTCCGACCCCGCCATCCAAGCAGGAGGTGCTGCTGGCGGAAATCCGGGATGTCCTGAAGGAGGGCGTCCGCCGCCCGGCGGAGTAGGGGCGCATGCCGGCTTCCGGTCGATCCGACCGGACCCTCTTCAGCGCCGCCCCTCCATCAGGTCCTGGATGCGCGAGAGGTGGGCGCAGATGCGGCCCAGCGCCAGCAGGATCACTCCCAGCAGCAGCGCGATCAGGCCGGGGCCGTAACTCTCCGCCGTGGGGGCGGTGAGGATGAACAGGCTGATGACGACGGTGATGCCGCCAACGATGTAGAGCACCAGGGCGGTGATGGAGCGGCGGTCCTGCATCCGGGCGGCTCTCAGGCGCAGGCGGGGCGCAGGGCGGCGTCCTCCAGGAACACCTCCCGGAACGCCTCCTTCATCGCGGCATCCACCTCCGCCATGGTGACGATGTTGCCGAGCGCTGCCAGCGAGGTGACGCCATGCTCCCGGATGCCGCAGGGGACGATGCCGCCGAAATGGTCCAGGTCCGGCTCCACATTCAGGGACACGCCATGGAAGCTGACGCCGCGGCGCACCCGGACGCCGATAGCGGCGATCTTGTTCTCCACGCCAGGCTGGCCATGGGCGGCCATGTCCACCCAGACGCCGACGCGGCCGCACCGCCGCTCCCCCTTCACCGCGAACTGGGCCAGGGTGCGGATGAGCCATTCCTCCAGCCGCCAGACGAAATCGTGCAGGTCGCCGCCGCGGGCCTGCACGTCCAGCATCACATAGCCGATGCGCTGGCCGGGACCGTGATAGGTGTACTGCCCGCCGCGGCCGGCCTGGAACACGGGAAAGCGCTGCGGCGTCAGGAGGTCGCCGTCCTTGGCGCTGGTGCCGGCGGTGTAGAGCGGCGGATGCTCCAGCAGCCAGATGGTTTCCGGGGCCGCGCCGGCGCGGATGTCCGCCACCCTGTTCTCCATGAAGGACAGGGCCTCCGGATACTCCACCAGCCGTTCGCTGATCCGCCACTCGATGGACGACATGCCTGAACCCGTCAGAAAAGATGCTGCCGATATGTAGGGCAGGCGGCGGCCATGGTCCATCCTGGTGGGCGCGAAGGGCGGTATGCAGGGATAATGTGGGCGTGGAGGACATTCCTGCGGAACGCACCGGAATGCTCTTGAACAGTGCCCGGCGATTTGCTATCTCCCGCGGACCCACCGCCAAGGACTACCAGCCGGCGGTGCGGAGGGACAGAGTGCGGTCGTGGCGGAACTGGTAGACGCGCAGCGTTGAGGTCGCTGTGGGGCAACCCGTGGAAGTTCGAGTCTTCTCGACCGCACCATCCTCGAAAAAGGGCTGCAACCCGACGGGTTGCAGCCCTTTTCGCTTTTCGGGGTTCAGGTGCGGCCGACCGTCGGCCCGGCAACTTTCCCACGCCGACACCCCAGACTTTCCCGCATTGCCCTGGACATTTCCGCCCGCCCCGGCCTAAGCAGGGCAGTCTCTGCTGCGTTGGCGGATTCGTTCGCGCCGGCGCAGATTTCCCGCCTGGAATGCCCAAGGGTGACGGTCCATGTCCGACAGCTTCCGCGACGCCGCTCTCGATTACCACCGGCTTCCGACGCCGGGTAAGATCGCAGTCACGCCGACCAAGCCGCTGGCGACCCAGCGCGATCTGGCGCTGGCCTATTCCCCCGGCGTGGCGGCGGCCTGCGAGGCAATCGTCGAGGACGAGGCGAATGCCGCCCTCTACACCTCCCGCTCCAACCTGGTGGCGGTGATCACCAACGGCACGGCGGTGCTGGGCCTCGGCGACATCGGCCCGCTGGCCTCCAAGCCGGTGATGGAGGGCAAGGGCGTCCTGTTCAAGAAGTTCGCCGGCATCGACGTCTTCGACATCGAGGTGAACGAGAAGGACCCGGAGAAGCTGGTCGAGGTGATCGCGGCGCTGGAGCCCACCTTCGGCGGCATCAACCTTGAGGACATCAAGGCGCCGGAATGCTTCTACGTGGAAAGCAAGCTGCGCGAGCGGCTGAAGATTCCCGTCTTCCATGACGACCAGCACGGCACCGCCATCATCGTGGCCGCCGCCATCACCAACGCGCTGGCGCTGACCGGCCGCGACATCGGCTCGGTGAAGCTGGTCTGCTCCGGCGCCGGGGCCGCGGCGATGGCCTGCCTGGACCTGCTGGTCGACATGGGCATGCCGGTGGAGAACATCTGGGTCAGCGACATCAAGGGCGTGGTCTATGACGGCCGCACCGAGCTGATGGACCCGCGCAAGCAGCGCTACGCCAAGCCCACGAACGCCCGAACCCTGGGCGATATCATCGAGGGCGCCGACATCTTCCTGGGCCTGTCCGCCCCGCGCGTGCTGACGCCGGAGATGGTGTCGCGCATGGCGAATGGCCCCATTGTCATGGCCTTGGCGAACCCCACGCCCGAGATCATGCCGGAACTGGTGAAGTCCGTCCGCCCCGACGCCATCATCGCGACCGGCCGGTCGGACTATCCGAATCAGGTCAACAACGTCCTCTGCTTCCCCTTCATCTTCCGCGGCGCGCTGGATGTCGGCGCGACCACGATCAACGAGGCGATGAAGATCGCCGCTGTGCGCGCCATCGCCGAGCTGGCGCGGGCGGAGGCCAGCGATGTGGTCGCCACCGCCTATGGCGACAGTTCCCCCGGTTTCGGGCCGGAATATCTGATCCCGCGGCCGTTCGATCCGCGCCTGATCCTGCAGATCGCCCCGGCCGTGGCCAAGGCGGCCATGGACAGCGGCGTGGCCCGCCGGCCCATCGAGGATTTCGACGCCTACCGCGACCGGCTGTCCCAGTTCGTCTTCCGCTCCGGCCTGCTGATGAAGCCGGTCTTCGCCCGCGCCAAGTCCGACCCGCGGCGCGTCGCCTATGCCGAGGGCGAGGAGGAGCGGGTGCTGCGCGCGGTGCAGTTCGTGGTGGATGACAATCTTGCCCGTCCGGTCCTGATCGGCCGGCGCGAGGTGGTGAACCGCCGCATCGAGAAGCTGGGCCTGCGCATCCGCACCGGCGAGCATTTCGACCTGGTCGATCCCCAGGCTGACGCCCGCTACAACGATTACTGGACCGCCTATCACGATGTGATGCAGCGCCGCGGCGTCAGCCCGGACCGGGCGCGGCAGGTGGTGCGCACCAACTCCACCGTGATCGGCAGTCTGATGCTGCGCAAGGGCGATGCCGACGCCATGGTCTGCGGCACGGTGGGCCTCTACGACTGGCACCTGAAGCATGTGCTGGACGTGGTCGGCCTGCGCCGCGGCGTGCAGGTGCCGGCCTCCCTTTCCGTGCTGATCCTGAACCGGGGCACGTTCTTCCTGGCCGACACCTATGTGAATCCCGACCCGTCCCCGACGGAAATCGCCGAGATGACGAAGCTGGCGGCGGAGGAGGTGCGGCGGTTCGGTGTCACGCCGAAGGTAGCGCTGCTCTCCCACTCCAACTTCGGCAGCCATACGGACGCTTCGGCCGTGAAGATGCGTGAGGCCTTGGGTGAGATCGAAGCGCGCTGCCCCGGCCTGGAGGTGGAGGGCGAGATGCATGCCGACGCGGCGCTGTCGGAGGAGATCCGGCTCCGCATCTTCCCGAACTCCCGCCTGAAGGGGGAGGCGAACCTGATGATCATGCCGACCCGCGATGCCGCGAACATCGCCTTCAATCTGGTCAAGGTCCTGGGCGACGGTCTGGCGGTCGGGCCGGTGCTGCTGGGGGCCGCCCAGCCGGCGCATATCCTGACGCCCAGCGTTACGGTTCGCGGAATTGTCAACATGACGGCGCTGGCCGTCGTCGATGCCCAGATGCATTCTGCGGCCGAACCGCCCGGAAGCTTCGCCATCTGACATCCCGCCCTGCAACCCGGTCTTCCGCCACGCCCCACCTCCGCCGCCCAGCCAAGGTGTCCGCTTCCGCATGAGCCACGCCGACATCCGCCCCGATAACGAGCGCGATGAGGAGCAGCACCCCGAGGAATGGGAGTTGCGCCTGCGCGAAGTTCACTTCCTGCTGGAGCAGGGGGAGGAACAGAGGCTGCGCGCGCTTCTGGCGGGCATGCATGCGGGCGATATCGCCCACGTGCTGGAGCAGGCGGATGGTGAAGACCGGGAGCGGCTGGTCGAGCTGATGCGGCCGGATTTCGACGCGGAGGTGCTGGCCTATCTGCCGGGCGAGCTGCGCGACGAAATCATCGAGACGCTGCATCCCAAGGAGTTGGCCGCCGCTGTTGCCGAGCTGGATACTGATGACGCGGTGGACGTCATCCAGGATCTGGATGAGGAAGCGCGGCGGCAGATCCTGGAAAATCTGCCGCCTGAGGCGCGCGCGCTGGTCGAGGAAGGCCTGACCTTCCCGGAATATTCCGCCGGCCGGCTCATGAGCCGCGAGTTCGTATCCGTCCCGCAGTTCTGGACGGTGGGGCGGCTGCTGGATTATCTCCGCGCTGCGGCCGGCACCGACGACAGCGAACTGCCGGAACAGTTCTACGACATCTTCATCATCGATCCGATGTACCGGGTAGCTGGCGCGGTGCCGCTGTCGCGCGTCATGCGGGCGAAGCGCTCGGTGAAGCTCAAGGACATCCTGACCGAGGATATCCACCGCATCCCGGCCACCATGGACCAGGAGGAGGTTGCCCGGCTGTTCCGCCGCTATGCCCTGGTCTCCGCCCCCGTGGTGGACAAGTCCGGACGCCTGATCGGCGTCATCACCGTTGACGACGTGGTGGACGTGATCGAGGAGGAGGCCGAGGCCGACCTGCTGGCGCTGGGCGGCGTCGGCGAGGACGACCTTTACCGGGCCGTGCTGGACACCACCAAGTCCCGATTCTCCTGGCTGGGCGTCAATGTGGTCACCGCCTTCATCGCGGCGACCGTGATCGGGCTGTTCGAGGCGACGATCGAGCAGGTCGTGGCTCTGGCCGTGCTGATGCCCATCGTCGCCAGCATGGGGGGCAATGCCGGCACGCAGACGCTGACCGTGGCGGTGCGCGCCCTGGCGACGCGGGAACTCACCAGCTCCAACGCCAAGCGCGTGATCGGAAAGGAACTGCTGGTCGGTTTCCTGAACGGCGTGCTGTTCGCAAGTATCGTCGGCATCATCGCCACCCTCTGGTTCCGGCAGCCGCTTATCGGGGCGGTGATCGCCGGCGCCATGGTGACCAACATGGTCTGCGCCGGCCTGTTCGGAACCCTGATCCCGCTGACGTTGGACCGGCTCAAGATCGACCCGGCGGTTGCATCCGGCGTCTTCCTGACCACAGTCACCGACGTGGTTGGATTCTTTGCTTTTCTCGGGCTGGCGACGCTCGTCCTGCTTTGAGACTTCCAGCTTATCTCTTCTGACGGCGCCGGGTCCGCGTCCCAGGGCGACCCGGGTTCACGCATCCGTAATTGTTGCATTGCAATTTTGCAACAATTCGCTCGAAACGTTCGTGCTGTTGCGAGAAAAGGACATTTCGCAAATCCAATCGGGGTAGCTTATGCGCCTTCGGAGGGTGGGGGTTGCCTTCGGGGCCCACCTTTCGGGAGATGCGAAGAGGAAGATAATGAAGCAGAGAACAGGATACAGGACGCTGCGCGGAGCCCTGCTGGTGAGCGCCGCCGCGGGTCTACTGATTAGCGGACAGGCTTACGCGCAGGAAACGGGGCAGACCGAGCCGACTTCCCAGGAACTTGAGGAGCTGGTCGTCGTGGGTTCGCGCATCCGGCGCGACACTTTCAACGCTCCTTCGCCGATTCAGGTCATCACCCGTGAGGAGAGCACGCTCGCCGGCTTGACCTCCGCGGCCGACCTGCTGCAGGGCACGGCTGTGACGGGCGGTACCGCCCAGATCAACAACGCTTTCGGCGGCTTCGTCACCAACGGCGGTCCGGGTGCGAACACGCTCTCGCTGCGCGGCCTCGGCGCCGGTCGTACCCTGGTCCTGATCAACGGCCGTCGCGTGGCGCCGGCCGGTACGCGCGGCGCTGTCGGTTCGGCCGACCTGAACGTGCTGCCGAACGCCATGATCGAGCGCGTCGAAGTGCTTCGTGACGGCGCGTCCTCCATCTATGGCTCCGATGCCATCGCCGGCGTGGTCAACGTCGTCACCCGAAGCGACATCGAGGGCGTGACGGTCGAAGGTCAGTACAACCGGCCGTTCAATGAGGGCGGCGAGCAGGGTCGCTTCTCTATCGTCGGCGGCGCCTCCGGCGACCGCTGGAAGGTGGCTGGTTCGTTCGAGTTCTATGAGCGCGAGGAGCTGACGCTCGCCGACCGCGACTGGACCCGCTGCAACACCGATTACCTCTTCGACCCGACCACGGGTGAGAGCGCCGATTACATCGATCCGCTGACCGGCCGGCCGAAGTGCTATCCGATCTCCAGCACCGGCTCGAACGGCGTCACCATCAATACGCTTGGTACGGCCAGCATGGCCGGCGTGGCTGCTCCCGGCGCAGTTCTCGCTGACGGGACCATCCCGACAGTCTTCAACCGCTGGCGGCCGAATGCCGCAATCACGACGGGCGACCTCCCCGGCTTTGAGGGTGTCGGCGGTCCGGGTGGCATCGACCTGAATGTCCGCGACACCTTCGATCCGCGGATGCTCAATGAATCCCTGATCTCGCCGGTTCAGGTCTACACCGCCTTCGGCCAGGCCTCCTATGAGTTCGAGGCGCTGGGCAATGCCGAGGTCTATGCGGAGTTCCTGGGCAACAAGCGCGACTCGCAGCAGACCGGCTATCGCCAGCTCAGCCTCGACTACGCGGTGGGCAGCCCGCTTCTGCCGGAAAGCATGCAGGACCTCGCGCCGTTCCTGGGCCCGCAGCCGATCACCAATGGCCAGAATGTCGCTGCCCGCGCCTTCATCGGCTTCGGCAATGACAAGAGCGAGCAGAGCGTCGAGTACTACAAGGGTACCGCCGGTGTCCGTGGCGACCTGACCTTCCTGCCGGACTGGCGCTATGACGCGAATGTGAGCTACGCACGCTCCGACGCGAAGTACATGTTCGAGCAGTTCCTGATCGACCGTCTGTCCGAGAGCCTGGACGTCGTCGCGGCTCCCGCCGGTCTGGATGCCTCCCTCATCCGCCGCGCTGCCGACGGGTCGAGCATCACCTGCCGCGTCAACACCACCAACCCGGCTCGCGGCTGTGTCGCTGCTCCGGTCCTGAACACGCAGACCCTCGCCGGCCAGCTGCCGGAAGACTGGGTCGACTATGTGTTCCGGCCCGTTATCGGCACGACCGTGTATGACGAGTGGAACGCCAGCGCCTCTGTCGACGGTCCGCTGGTCGATCTGCCGGCCGGCGAGGCCATGGGCGCCTTCGGCGTGGAGTTCCGCCGCTCCGAGATCAACGACACGCCTGGCGAAGACATGATCAACGCCAACCTCTACAACTTCTCGACCGCTACGCCGACCCGCGGCGACGACTCGGTGATCGAGGCGTTCGGCGAAGTCGAAGTTCCGCTGCTGGCCAACCTGCCGTTCATCAAGGAACTCACCGTCAACGGTTCTGCCCGTTACACGGAATATGATTCCTACGGCTCCGACTGGACCTACAAGGCCGGCGGCGTCTATCGCCCGCTGGAGTGGCTGTCGTTCCGCGCCAGCTACGGCACGTCTTACCGCGCGCCGGCGCTGTTCGAGCAGTTCCAGGGTGCCACCAGCGGCTTCCTCAGCCAGCAGGGCGATCCCTGCAACAACTACGGTGGTCCGAACGTCAACCCGAACCGGGCTGCCAACTGCGCCGCCGAGCTGCCTGGCCAGCCTGACTTCCAACAGACTCAGAGCATCCGGGTCTTCTCCCAGGGCGGTGCTGCCCAGGGGCTTGAGGCCGAGACGTCCGACAACCTCACCCTGGGCGTGATCCTGCAGCCGGAGCTGCCGGAAGCCTTCGGCGAGTTCGCCTTTGCGGTCGACTATTATGACATCAAGGTCGAAAACGGCGTTTCCCGCGTGGGCTCCGCCGCTCTGCTCAGCCTCTGCTATAACGATCCGGCGTTCCGTTCGGGTGGCGGCTACTGCCGCTTCATCGAGCGTGACGAGAACAATGCCCTGACCGTGTTCGATGCCTACACCAACATCGCCACGCAGATCGTGACGGGTGTGGACTACAGCATGCGCTGGACCCGCGACATCGGGCCGGGCAACTTCCGCTTCAACGCCCAGCTGAGCCAGTATCTGGAGCAGAAGGACAAGCTGTTCCCGGACGATCCGTACGACAACTACAACGGCACGATCGGCAACCCGCGCTGGACCGGCACCTTCGATGCCAGCTACCGGTACGCGGAGTGGACGTTCCGCTACGGTGTCGACTGGATCGATGGCATGGACAGCACGACCTACCTCGAGGTGGATCCGGCTGCCGATCCGTACGTTTTCAAGGTCGACGACTACTTCGAGCACTACCTCTCGGTCCAGTACGCCGAGGAGGACTGGTCGGTGACGGCCGGCGTGCGGAACCTGTTCGACAAGGAGCCGCCGCAGATCTCCATGGGCTATTACAACCGGGTCGGCAACGCCCCGCTGTACAGCGGCTACGATTACGTCGGCCGCGAGCTCTTCGTGACCCTGTCGAAGTCCTTCTAAGGACCAAACGAGGCCTCCCCCAGATCCGGGGGAGGCCGGAACGAACCCTCGAGCTTTCTGGCATCGAGCAGAATGGAAAGGCCGCGGCATCCACCGCGGCCTTTCTTGTTCCTTGCAGGAATGAGCGGCCGGACTGGCCGGACCTTTACCGCTCACCCCGTCCGGACCCGCCGCACCGCATCCTGCCATCCGGCGTAGAGGGCGGCGCGCTCCCGCTCGTCGAGGCGCGGTTCGAAACGCCGGTCCAGTCTCCAGGCTTCCGCCAAAGCTGTACGACCGGAATAGAGCCCGGCATGCAGGCCTGCCAGGAAGGCCGCTCCGAGTGCCGTCGTCTCCGTCACGGCGGGCCGCTCAACCGGAACGCCCAGCATGTCGGCCAGGAACTGCATCAGCCAGTCATTCTCCGCCATTCCGCCATCCACCCGCAGAGTGTGTGGAGTTAGCCCGCCGGACAGGCAGTCGGCATCGGCCCGCATCGCCTCCATCAGGTCACGGGTCTGGTAGGCCACGGCCTCAAGCGCCGCCCGCACCACCTCTGCCACTCCGGTATCCCGGGTAAGACCGGTCAGCGCGCCGCGTGCATCGGGGTCCCAATAGGGCGCGCCAAGGCCGGTGAAGGCGGGAACCATGTAGACGCCGCCGGTGCCGCGCGCGTCGGCGGCCAGCCGCTCCGAACTGGGAGCGTCGGAAATAATGCGCAAACCATCCCGTAGCCATTGTATCGCCGCTCCCGCCACGAAGATGGAGCCTTCTATCGCGAAGGTCGGCACGCCATCGAAACGGTAGGCCAGCGTGGTCAACAGCCGATGGCCGGACAGCACCGGCTCCGCCCCGATGTTCAGCAGGGCGAAACAGCCGGTGCCGTAGGTGCTCTTGATCATTCCAGGCTCGAAACAAGCCTGTCCCACCGTGGCGGCCTGCTGGTCGCCAGCCATCCCGGTGACCGGAATGGGACGGCCCAGAAGCGATGCATCGGCAATGCCGAAATCGGCGGCATTGTCCCGCACCTCCGGCAGCAGGCTTTGCGGAATCGCAAACAGGTCCAGCAGGTCCCCATCCCAATCCTGGGTCTGGAGGTTGAAGAGAAGGGTGCGGCTGGCATTGCTGGCGTCCGTGGCATGCACCCGCCCTCCGGTCAGCCGGTACAGAAGCCAGGAATCCACTGTGCCGAAGCACAGCTCTCCCCGTTCCGCCCGGGTGCGGGCTCCGGGTAGATGCTCCAGCATCCAGGCCAGCTTCGTCGCGCTGAAATAGGGATCGATCAGCAGGCCGGTCCTGGCCCGCACCATCTCCTCCGCCCCGTCCGCCTTCAGGTCGCGGCACAGGGCAGCGGTGCGGCGGTCCTGCCACACGATGGCGTTCATCACCGGAGCACCTGTCGCCCGGTCCCACAGCACCGCGGTTTCGCGCTGGTTTGTTATGCCGATGGCAGCGATTGCGGCGGCATCCAGCCCCGACCGTTCCAGCGCGCCGCGGCAGACCACCTGGGCATCGCGCCAGATATCCTCGGGATCATGTTCGACCCAACCGGCCTGCGGATAGAACTGCCGAAGTTCGCGCTGGGCGGTGGCGACCGGCTGCCCCGCCGCATCGAACAGGATGGCGCGGGTGGATGTCGTGCCCTGGTCGATCGCCAGCACATGCGTGCCCGCCATTATGGTTCCTCCCGGTCCGGTTCCGTTTTCCGGAACGGTGGGGGAGGGCAGGGCCGGCGTCAATCCGGCCGAACGAGTGAGGTAGGACAACCTGATTTTCTTGTTGACCACCCCCTGGCGCGGGCGCACCATCAAACCGTACCGAAGCAAGGGAGGGTGTCATGGAAGACATGGCTCCGCCTCATCAGTAACCGGGCGTGCTCTGCACGAGTGTTTCCGCCGGATCAACAAGGC
The DNA here is from genome assembly GCF_003568845.1 of Indioceanicola profundi. NCBI lineage: Bacteria > Pseudomonadati > Pseudomonadota > Alphaproteobacteria > Rhodospirillales > Azospirillaceae > Indioceanicola > Indioceanicola profundi. The sequence goes on from NZ_CP030126.1 coordinate 442,105, forward strand.
AGGAGGCTCATTACCCGTATGGCTTCACATCGTGAATTCTGACTGGCTGCTTATGTGTGCCGGTCCTTAACTCGGAATATCCCGGATGTGATCCGGGTGCGGACGTGACGGTACAGGTTTTCCGGTGAATGCCGGACTTGTCCCGTACGTGCCGCCCGCAACAGCCCCCGTGCGCCCTGGTTGCGCCGGGGGCATTTGCGTCCGTGCACGGACGCCGGTCGGACCTAAAGCGTCGGGCCAGCCCGAAAAACCAGCGCCGAGGTTGTAGGTCCGCTATCCCTTGGTCTAGACTTCCCGCGATTTTGCGTCAGCGACATGACGCGGCCACAATCCGGGGGCTTGCTTGGGCACCGTGCAGACGAACCCAGCGATAAATCCCGTCCAATGCCGTCCAGCCTTCATGGGCGCTGTCCTGATTTTTCTGGTTGGAGCCGGCCCGGCGCACGGGCAGCCTGCCCGGCCGGACAGCATCGCTCCGCTGCCGCCCGCCTTCGCCGGTGAGCCCATGCAACTGCCGCCCCCTCCCGGCGCAAGCCTCCGGGAACCATGGCGGGCTGTGGCCCCTGTGACCCCGGTGGTTGCCGCCGCGGCGCCCGGTACGGACGGCGCTCCGTTGCGGGCGGCCGTGGCGGATGCCAGCCTGCGGTTTCCGGCCGGCAGCGCGACGCTTACGCCGGAGGCTGCGGTGCAACTTGACCGGATGGCCGCCCGGCTTCTGTCCAGCCCTTCGGAGCGGCTGGAGCTGCGGGCCTATGCAGCGCCGAGCGGTCATGGGGAAGGGGAGGCGCGCCGCTTGTCCCTGGCCCGTGCCCTGGCCGTCCGCAGCTATCTCCTGGACCGCGGGGTTGAGATGCGCCGCCTGATCGTATACGCCCTGGGCAGCCGCGGGCTGGAAGCGGCGGACGAGCCCGGCCGGGTCCCGCCCGGCGCAGACCGCGTGGACATGTCCGTGACGCCGTGAGTCCAGATTGCGCAATCCTCCACGACACTTGCCCGACAGGCAGTAGCCGAGCATGACCCAAGCCAGCACAGACCGGCGCGGCCCCGCCCCCCAGGGAGAGACGGTCCCGCCCCTCTCGCGTCCGCAGCGCTATCTCACGCGCATGGCCTTGTTCCTGGTCATCGTCCTGGGCGTCGTGGCGGTGCTCCTGCCGGCCATCGAGGATGCATTCGTCGCCAATCCGGGTCTGAACGGGCTGATCCTGTTCGCGCTGATCCTCGGCATCGCCTTCATCTTCCGCCAGGTGCTGATGCTCCGGCCGGAGGTGCAGTGGCTCGAGTCCTTTCAGGCCGGTGATCCGGACCGCGCGCCGCCCCCGCGCCTGCTGGCCCCGATGGCGCGCATGCTGGGGGAGCGGCAGGGTCGCCTGACCCTGTCGGCCGTGACCACCCGGTCCCTGCTGGACGGCGTCGGCTCGCGGTTGGACGAGAGCCGGGAAATCAGCCGCTATCTGATCGGGCTGCTGATCTTCCTGGGCCTGCTCGGCACCTTCTGGGGGCTGTTGCAGACCGTCTCCGCCGTCGGCGGCGTGATCGGCAGGCTGAACATGCAGGGCGACGATGTCGGCGCCATGTTCAGCAATTTGCAGAGCGGGCTGGAAGCGCCGCTGTCCGGCATGGGCACAGCCTTCAGCTCCTCCCTCTTCGGCCTCGCCGGTTCCCTGGTGCTGGGCTTCCTGGAATTGCAGGCGTCCCAGGCGCAGAACCGCTTCTATACCGACCTGGAGGACTGGCTGGCCGGGGCGACCCGTGTTTCCTCCGGCGTGCTGGCGGATGCGGGTGAGGGCGGCGGGTCCGTCCCGGCCTACCTCCAGGCGCTGCTGGAGACGACGGCGGAAAGCATCGAGCGGCTGCAATACACCATGGCATCCGCGGAGGATGGCCGCCGGTCCCAGAACGCGCATCTGATGCAGCTGACGGAGAAGCTGTCGACCCTGACCGACCAGATGCGGGCGGAGCAGCATCTGATGGTGCGGCTGGCCGAGACCCAGATGGAGCTGCGGCCCATCATGGGCCGTCTGGCGGAAGTCCTGTCGGGCGGGATCAGCATCGGCATGGACGAAGCGACGCGCACCCACATCCGCAACCTGGAAATCTATACCGCCCGCCTGCTGGAGGAGGCGACGCAGGGCCGCCAGCAGACGGTGGCGGAGCTGCGCAACGAGATCAAGATCCTGGCCCGCACCATCGCCGCGCTCGGCGACGGCGAGCGGTAGGGCAGGGCGCGGCCATGCCAAGCTTCAGCCGCAGGTCCCAACGGGGGCAGCCGGATGTCTGGCCCGGCTGGGTGGACGCGCTGTCCAGCCTGTTGATGGTCGTCGTCTTCCTGCTCATGGTGTTCGTGCTGGCGCAGTTCTATCTGTCGAACGCGTTGCAGGGCCGCGACCGGGAACTGGCGCGGCTGAACACCCGCATCTCCGAGCTGGCCGACCTGCTGGCGCTGGAGAAGGAGGGGGCGGCCCGCCTCCAGGCCGACATTGCCCAGCTTACCGACCGCCTGCGCACCACCCTGGGCGAGCGGGAGGAATTGCGCGCCTCGCTTGGCGCGATGGCAGCCGAACGCGACCGGCTGGCCGCCCGCATCGTGGAATTGGAGGATGAGGCCGGCGACCGCGCCGCCGAGTTCGCCCAGGCGCGCGGAGCCCTGGAGGAGAGCCTTGCCGCCGAGAAGGAGGTGAGCGCCAAAGCCCGCTCCGAGATCGAGCTGCTGAACCAGCAGATCGCGGCGTTGCGGGAGCAGCTCGCCATGATTTCCGCCCAGCTTGATGCGGCGGAGGCCAAGGCGGCGGAGCAGCAGGCGCAGATCGCCGATCTGGGCCGCCGGCTGAACACGGCCCTGGCCGGAAAGGTGGCGGAGCTGGCCCGCTTCCGCTCCGAATTCTTCGGCCGCCTGCGCGAGGTGCTGGGAGAGCGGCAGGATGTCGCCATCGTGGGCGACCGCTTTGTCTTTCAGTCGGAGTTGCTGTTCGAGAGCGGCAGTGCGGAGCTGGGGCAGGCGGGCCGCGAACGGCTCGCCCAACTGGCGGTGACCCTCAAGGAGATCGGGGCGCGGTTGCCGCAGGATTTGAACTGGATTCTGCGGGTGGATGGCCACACCGACAGCGTACCCATCCGCTCCGGGCGTTGGGCCAGTAACTGGGAGCTGTCCACGGCCCGTGCGGTCAATGTGGTGAAGTTCCTGATCGACCAGGGAATCCCGCCCGAACGGCTGGCTGCAACCGGCTTCGGCGAGTTCCAGCCGCTGGACCAGGGCACCAGCCCGGAGGCGCTGGCCCGCAACCGCCGGCTTGAGATCAAGGTGGACGCGCGCTAACCGGCCATCCCAAGACGTCGCCACCGCATCCGCGGCTTGGCGTTCGCTCCTTCCGTCTGGGTCGAGCTGAGAAGGCCCTACCGCCACACCCCGGCCAGTTCCACCTCTTCCCCGCCCATTCCACGCTTGAAGGATGTCACGCCGGGCGCTTGATCGGGCAGCAGCCCGCCCAGGTCCAGCCAGTGGCGGCCCTGGGCTTTCAGCTCCAGGGCGGCGCGCCAGAGCAGCAGATTATGCGCGCGGGTGCGGCGGCCGATCTCGCCGGTCCAGCCGACCTGATAGGTCGCGGCCAGCCCGTGACCCAGCATCAGGATGCCAGCCGCGTCCTGCCCGTCCTTGGTTGCCCGCATCACCAGGATGTCGCCGTCCTTGTGCATGGCTGTGCGCAGGCGGGTCAGGAGGGCGGGCGAGGGGCCGCGGTAACCCTTGGCAGCCTTGTCGGCCATGTATCTTTCCGTCAGCCAGGGCAGGAGGCTGGAACCGTCCCGGTCGGTCTCCACCGTCAGCCCGACACGTTCGGCCTGATTGAGGGCATTGCGCCACTTCTGCGCCAGGCCGGCGCGCAGCTCAGCCTCGGTGCGGGACAGATCCAGCCAGACGGTGCGGTACCCCGGCCCCTTGTCCCGCCGCCATCCGGCCCAGCGCAACATGGCTTCGGTTTCTTCTCCCGCCGGCAACTCCGGCACGATGGCGGTCCAGCGCAGCAGGCCCGTGGGGTAGGCCTGACGCAGGACCTGCATCACGCTGGCGAGCACGGCGGATTTCGCCGCCTCCGGCCGGATCAGCGGGCCGCGGTGCAACCTCGCCACGCGGACGGCGCCCAGAAACCTCTTCTCCATCATCACGATCAGCCCGATAGGCTGATCCTCCAGTTCGATTACGCCCAGGCGCGGGCTCCATTTCTCGGTCGTGAGCATGGCGGCCGCATAGCCGAATCCCTGTGTCAGCGTGCTTCGTGGCGTCAGCTTCATCAGCCGGTACCATTCGGGCACACTGCCCACATCCCAGACGATGCGGATGGAAGGGGAACGGGAGGAGGAGGGAGTCGACATGGATGCGTCAGGCTGCGTATGGATGCACTCTGCCCGCGCGCCCCGCTGCTTGTCGAGTTCCGACCATGTCCGCACCGCCCCGCCTGCCCTGGTGGCATCCCGAAGCCTTCGCCCGCCGCCGGCCCCATCTGCGTACCCGCGGCGCCGTGACCCGGGCCATGCGCGCCTGGTTCGAGGGAGAGGGGTTCGCGGAGGTGGAAACGCCGGCGCTCCAGATATCCCCCGGCCTGGAGGTGCATCTCCAGGCCTTCGCGACGGAACTGGTGGGACCGCATCCCGACGACAGGATGCGCCTGCACCTGCATACCAGCCCGGAATTCGCCATGAAGAAGCTGCTGGCGGCGGGGGAGCCGCGCATCTTCCAACTGGCCCATGTCTACCGGAACGGTGAGCGGTCGCCGACGCATCATCCGGAGTTCACCATGCTGGAATGGTACCGGGCCGGGGCCGGCTACCATGAGCTGATGGTGGACTGCATCGCGCTGACCCGTGCCGCCTGCAGCACCGCCGGCGCGGACATGCTGCGCTGGAAAGGCCATGCCGCCGACCCTTTCGGCGAGTGGGAGGTATTGAGCGTCCAGGACGCCTTCCTCCGTCATGCCGGGGTGGACCTGCTGGCGACCGCTCCCGACCCGCTGAAGCCTGACCGGACCCTGCTGGCGGCGGAGGCGGAGCGCATCGGCATCCGCACCGCAGAGAGCGACACATGGGAGGATTTGTTCTTCCGCATCAGCCTGGAGCGGATCGAACCCTTCCTCGGCTTCGGCAGGCCGACCTTCCTGACCGACTATCCCGTCTCCATGGCCGCCCTGGCCCGTGCCAAGCCGGAGGACCCGCGGGTCGCCGAGCGGTTCGAGCTTTATGCCTGCGGCGTCGAGCTGGCCAATGCGTTTGGCGAACTCACCGATCCGCAGGTCCAGCGCCGCCGGTTCGAGGCCGATATGGCGGAGAAGGAGCGGCTCTATGGGGAGCGCTATCCGCTGGATGAGGAGTTCCTGGAAGCCCTTTCCCTGATGCCCGACAGCGCCGGGATCGCTCTGGGCTTCGACCGGCTGGTGATGCTGGTCGCCGGGGCGGAGCGGATCGAGGACGTGCTCTGGGCGCCGGTGGCGGGATAGCCCTTTTCGAACTATAGGAGTAGCCACTCGATCCCTGTGGCAGTTCTGCCGCTACCCATGATAAAGAGTTGTTTACCAAGCCCGGACAGCATGAATTCGGGAATAGGGGCGGGGGAGAAGCGGTGGGGCTGGGCAGCAGGCTCATGTGGCGGCGTTTTCTCGGCCGTCTCGACGTCCGATCCAAGTCGGACGGAGCCATTGCATTCTGCGCACGGGCGCAGATCAGCGGCGGCGCTACCCAGGGTCTGGTCGCAGTGCTCACCTGCATCATCTTCTGGGAGGGGGGAGACGGCCCTCTCCTGCTGGGATGGACCCTTGCCGTCACCGTGATGTCGCTGTTCCGCTCCCTGTCCTCCGTCTGGCTGCTGCGGAACATGGGGAACCGTCGGTCGGCGGGCATATGGGGCCGCGCCAACGAGGTGAATTTCCTGTTCCAAGGGATGGCCTGGGCATCGCTGGCCTGGATGCCCTATGACGGCCAGGATTTCGGCGCCCTGTTCCTGGTGTTCTTCATCCCCATGGGGATCGTGGCGGCGGCCACCCACAATCTCAGCGCTCTGCCGCTCGGCCTTGCGGCGCTGTCCTATCCCATCGCCATCAGCCACTTCTTCGGCGGATTGTTCCTTCTTGGCGGGCCGACCGGCCTGCTACTGGCCATCTGCGCGGTGATCTACATCGTCGTGACCACGGCTGGCGCGCATATGAGCAACGCCACTCTGGTGAACGAATGCCGGCTGACCCGTATCAACAACTTCATCGCCGCCCGCTCCCGCGCCACGGTGCAGGAACTGCGCGAGGTGCAGAGCCGGCTGATGGAGGCGAACCGCCGGCTGGAGCAGCTGGCGAGCCACGATCCGCTGACCGGCCTTGCCAACCGCCGCGCGCTGATGGAGCGGCTGGAGCAGGAGCGGGCGCGGTCCAGCCGGACGGGCAGCGGCTTCAGCCTGCTGCTGATCGACCTCGACCACTTCAAGGCGGTGAATGACGGCAACGGCCATCAGGTCGGCGATGCGGTGCTGGAGGAAGCGGCGCGGCGCATCTCCGAAGGACTCCGCGCCAGCGATCTGGCCGCCCGCCATGGCGGGGAGGAGTTCGCCGTTCTGCTGGCCGAAACAGGGTTGGCCGACGCGGTGACGGTGGCCGAACGTATCCGCGCCCGCTTGCGGGACGGGTCGATCCAGGTCTGCGACAGCTCCGTCCACATCACCGGCAGCATCGGCGTGGCCGCCTGGCAGGGAGATCGCGACCGGGTGGACGCCATCATGTCCCGTGCCGATCAGGCGCTCTACGCCGCAAAGGCGCTGGGCCGCGACCGGGTGGAGCTGGCCGAAGCCCCTGCGATAATGCCCCGGCAGATCCTGGCTTCCAGCCCCTGACACACTTCCGCCCATGGCGGGGAACCCGCGAAACGGGGGCCTGTTGAGCCTGTCCGTTTCCTTGAGGTTTTGCCTGCCATGGCCCGTGTTCTACGCTGGGTCGCGATCATCTTCTCCGGGCTGGTTGTGCTCGCGGTCGCGGCATTCTTCATGATCGACTGGAACCGGGCCGGGGACTGGGCCGCGGATCGCCTGACCCAGATGACCGGCCGCGAGTTCGCCATCAATGGCGATGTGGATATCGACTGGTCCTGGTCGCCCCGGATCACTGTCAACGACATCACCATCGCCAACGAGCCGTGGGGGACGGAACCCCTGATGGCCGCGATCCAGCGGGTGGAGGCGGTGGTGCGCATCCCGCCCCTGCTGCGTGGCCGGCTGGAACTGCCGGAAGTCTCGGTGACCCGGCCCCAGGTGCTGCTGGAGATGAACGAGCAGGGGGAGGGCAACTGGAACCTGAACAGCGCCCCTGCCGAAGCCGCCACCCCGACGGAGCGGGAAGATGTGCCGGTCCTGGGCCGGCTGGTCATCGCGGATGGCGAGCTGACATTCCGCGATCCCACGAAGGACGTGAATGTCACCAGTCGCGTGGACACGGTGGGCCAGGGCGGTGACGGCGAAGGCAATATGAACATCAAGGGCGAGGGCACGCTGGCCGGCAAACCCCTGCGGGTGGAGCTGACCGCCGGCCCCATCCTGATGCTGCGTGAGACGGAGGAGCCCTATCCCGTCGACCTGCGCGTAGAGGCGGGCGGCACCAAGGTGGCCCTGGTGGGCACCTTCAAGGAGCCGGTCCAGCTCCAGGGCGCCGATCTGAAGCTGGACCTGTCGGGTCCGAATCTGGCAGAGATCTTCCCGCTGTTCGGCATCCCGACCCCGGTGACGGATGCCTACAGCCTCGCCGGCCAGGTCCGGCGCGAGGGCAATCTTTGGCAGGTGGAGAATCTGGCCGGCAAGGTGGGGCAGAGCGACCTGTCCGGCTGGATGAGCCTGGAACCGAAGGAGCCGCGTCCTCTCATCCGCGCCGAGCTGGCTTCGAACACGCTGCGGCTGGAGGACCTTGGCGGTCTCGTCGGCGTCTCGCCCGGCGACCATGCCAAGCAGGGGGAGCCGCCTGCGGCCGACAACAAACTGCTGCCCGACATGCCGATCGAGACAGAACGGCTGAAGGCCGCCGACATGGATGTGAGCTACAAGGGCGGCGACGTACAGGTCCCTGTTCTGCCCCTGCGGGAGGTGGCGTTCCGTCTGAGACTGGAGAACGGGCGCGCCATCATGGACCCGCTACAGCTCCAGGCGGAAATCGGACGTATCGCCGGGCGCGCCATGCTGGACGGCAGCGGGGAGATACCCGTAGCCGACTTCGACATCAACATCAGCGGCGTCGGGCTGAAGCCCTTCTTCGCCGGCACGCGGTTCGAGAACGACACCGAAGGCACCGTGGTCGGACGTGTCCGTCTCAAGGGCCAGGGCGAATCCCTGGCGGCCATCCTGGGCCAGTCGAATGGCGAGATGGCCATGGTGATCGACAGCGGCCGGATGAGCAGCCTGCTGATCGAGGCGGCCGGCGTGGATATCGCCGAGGCGCTGGCCGATCTGATCGGCGACGACGAGGCGGTGCCCATCCGTTGCGGCGTCTGGGACATGGGGGTGAAGCAGGGCGTGATGCAGTCCCGCGCCTTCGTGCTTGACACCGAGGATACGAATATCGGCGGCAACCTGACCCTGAACCTGAAGTCGGAGGAGATCGACGCCCGCATCCTGGCGGAGCCCAAGGATGCCAGCCCGCTGGCCGCGCGCGTCCCTGTCACCGTGGGCGGAACCCTGACCTCTCCCAAGATCGGGGTGGAGGCGGAGGGTCTGGCCGCCCGTGGCGCGGCCGCCGTGGTGTTGGGCGTCGTCGCGACTCCGCTGGCAGCCGTGCTGCCCTTCATCGATACCGGCGGCGGGGAGAACAGCCCCTGCGGGACCCTGATCCGCGAGGCGAAGAAGCCTGGCGCCGACGGCAGCCCGACCGGGAATGCCGGAGCCAGCGAGAAGGAGCAGGAAAGCGCCGATACGGATGAGGGCGGTGAAGAGAGCGGGAATAACGAGGACAGCGGAAACGAGGAGGACAGCGGGAACAGCGACGACAACAGCGGGAATGACGGGGAGGAGAATTGAGCCGACCCTGCCGCCTCAGCCGGCATGTTCCTCGAACAGCGCGTTGAAGGCCTTCACCGCCGCGGCCGGCCCGCCCGGATGGGCCCAGACCCCGGCGCAGACGGCCAGGAAATCGGCTCCGGCCCGGACCAGGACGGGCGCGTTCTCCACCGTGATGCCGCCGATGGCGACGCAGGGCACCTCCATCATCTCCTGCCACCAGGTCAGGATGTCCGGCTCCGCCTTTGCCTTGGCTTCCTTGGTCAGGGTAGGGAAGAAGGCGCCGAAGGCGACATAATCCGCCCCGGCCTCCCCGGCCTCCATGGCCAGATGACGGCTGTCATGGCAGGTGACTCCGACGATGGCGTTCGCTCCCACCAGCTTGCGCGCCTGGACATAAGGCGCGTCTTCCTGCCCGACATGCACCCCGTCGCATCCCGTTGCGGCGGCCAGATCGGCCCGGTCGTTCAGGATGAAGGCGACATCGCGCGACTGCGCCACCGGCCGCAGCACATCCACTGCCCGCCGGATGGCATCGTCATCGACGCCTTTCAGCCGCAACTGCACCGACGCCACATCCCCAGCATCCAGCGCTGCCGCCAGCTTGGGCGCGAAGGAGGCCGGGTCGATGTCCGACGGGGTGATCAGGTAGAGGCGGCAGTCGGTCATGGGAGCGGCGGTCTTTCAAGAACGGAACCAGTCGCCGCACCTCTACCCCGAACCGGGCCGGGATGTCACCGGGGGCGTGACTACGACGGTCAGCCCACGACCTCCCGCTCCCTCGGGTCGGGCCTTGCGTTGCGGCCGGCGGGGGAGAGGTCGAGGAGGGTCCAGGGGCGGCGGTGGCCGCCGAGCGCCTCGGCAACGGCGAGGCCGGCGGAAAGCCCGTCCTCATGGAAGCCGTAGCCCATATAGGCGCCGCAGAACCAGATACGGTCACGGCCCTGGATGCGGCCGATGCGGGCCTGGGCGCGGATGGCGGGGCCGTCCAGCATGGGCTGGTCGTAGATGAACTCCCGGAGCTTCAGCTCCTGCCGCGGTTCCTGGATCGGGTTCAGGGTCAGAAACAGGGGACTGCGGCGGTCGATGTTCTGGAGCGCGTTCATCCAGTAGGTGATGGAGACCTTGGCCGCCCGCTCCCGCGTGGCGTTGGCGAGGTAGTTCCAGCTCGACCACGCTTTCGGCCGCACCGGCATCAGCGCCGGGTCGCGGTGTAGCACGGCCCGGTTGGAGATGGAGCGGAACGCGCCCAGCACTTGCTTCTCCTCCTCCGTCGCATCGGCCAGCAGGGCCAGCGCCTGATCGGCATGGGTGGCGACGACGACGTGGTCGTAGGTGGCGGACAGGCCCTCGGCATCCGCCACGGTGACTCCGCCGGGACCGCGGATCAGGGCGCTGATGGCGCGGCCGGTGTGGACGGGGCCGCGCAGTTCCGCCAGCAGGCGGCTGACATATTCCCGGCTGCCGCCGCGCACGGTGCGCCATTGCGGCCGCGCCTTCAGCTTCAGAAGACCGTGATTGTGGAAGAAGCGGACGAAGCTCTGCGCCGGGAAGGCCAGCATGTCCGCCACCGTGCCGGACCAGATGGCCGCACCCATGGGAAGCAGGTGGTCGTAGATGAAGCGGTGCCCGTAGCTCTGCTGCACCAGGAACTCGCCCAGCGTCAGGTCGGCGCGGTCGGGGTCGGCCAGAAGCTTGGGCGCTACCTTGTAGAAACGCAGTATGTCCCGCAGCATCAGGTGATAGCCGGGGGAGAGCAGATTGCGCTTCTGCGCGAACATGCCGGCCACATTCCGCCCGGCATATTCCAGCCGCCCCCGGTCCACCGATACGGCGAAGGACATGCTGCACCGGTCGGTCGGCACCTGCAGATGGTCGAACAGGGCGGTCAGGTTGGGGTAGGTGGATTCGTTGTAGACGATGAAGCCGGCATCCACCGGAACGGCACGGCCGCCGATGCCTGGGGCCTCCACCGTATTGGCGTGGCCGCCGGCACGCCGGTTCTGCTCATAGACCGCGACCTCATGCCCGGCACGGTTGAGCAGCCAGGCAGCGCCGAGGCCGGAGATTCCGGCGCCGATCACGGCGATCCTCATGACTCCTGCCCCTTCACTCGTCCTGCGGTTCCTTGATCCTGGCATAGGCGGCCAGCGCCCGCTCCCGCCCCTTGCCAAGCTCCACAACGGGAAGCGGATAGGTCTGTCCCAGCGCGACCCCTGCTTGACACAGCACCTCCGCCGGGGCGTCCCACGGTGCGTGGATATGGCGGCTGGGCAGACGGCTCAATTCCGGCACCCAGCGGCGGACATAGTTGCCGTCGGGATCGAACTTGCGGCCCTGGAGCGTGGGGTTGAACACGCGGAAATAAGGAGCGGCGTCCGCACCGCAGCCGGCGATCCACTGCCAGCCAGCGGCGTTGTTCGCCAGATCCGCATCCACCAGCGTGTCCCAGAACCAGTCCTGCCCCTCCTGCCAGGGCAGCAGCAGATGCTTCACCAGGACGGAGCCGACGATCATGCGCACACGGTTGTGCATCCAGCCCGTCCGCCAGAGCTGGCGAAGGCCGGCATCCACGATGGGATAGCCCGTCCGGCCCTGCTTCCAGGCCGCCAGCGCCTTGTCGTCCTTGCACCACGGAAACGCCTCGAAGCGGGGGTTGAGGGGCCGGTCCGGCAGTTGGGGAAAGTGATAGAGAAGGTTGTAGCAGAAATCCCGCCAGACGACCTCCCGCAGAAAGGACATGACGCCTTCCGCGCAGTCCGGACGGCGGGCGGCCAGCGCCATGGCCGCGTGCCAGACCTGCCGTGGGGAAATCTCGCCATGGCGCAGATGGGGGGAAAGGCGGCTGGTTCCGTCCAGGGCGGGCAGGTCGCGACTCTTGGCATAGTCGCGGCACAGATGCTCCAGAAAGGCGGAAAGGCGCGCCTGCGCCCACTCCTCCCCCGGCGCCCAGCTTTCCCGAATGCCACTGGCCCAGTCCGGCCCGGTAGGCAACAGGCCCCAGTCGCAGAGGGTGTCGGAGGCGGGGAGGCTGGCCGGCGTCGGAATGCAGTCAGGTGCGGGGAGCGGGGCGGCCGGCTCCGGCCCGCCGGTCACGGCGCGCCAATAGGGGGTAAAGACTCGGTAGGGCGTGCCGCCGCCGGTCAGGATGGTCCAGGGTTCGTTCAGCAGGCTGCCGGGGCAGCATTTCGCCTCGATTCCCTGGGCAGTGAGGGACTGCTTGATCGCGGAATCGCGCTCGACGCTCCAGGGCTCGTAGCAGCGGTTCCAGACCACGGCCCCGGCTCCGGTCTCCGCCGCCAGATCATGGATCACCGCATCCGCCGGCCCGCGGCGCAGGATCAGGGGGGCTCCGCGCCGCTTCAGCCCACCGGCCAGGGCGGCGAGGCTGTGATGCAGCCACCAGCGCGAAGCAGCACCCGGCCGCCATCGCCCAGGCGTGACATCGTCCAGGATGAAGACCGGCAGCACCGGCCGGCCGCTGTCCACGGCATGGGTCAAGGCGGGATTGTCGGCAAGGCGAAGGTCCTGCCGGAACCAGAGTAGGATGGGGGAGGGCGACATCGGCGGGCTGGGCTGGAAAAAGCAGCCAGAAAGGATGTGTGGCCTTCCGCCCGCGTCAATCCCGGCCCGGCGCTTTTACGCGGATGGTGCGCGCCGGAGCGGATGCGCGCGCGGCATGGGCGGGCAGGGCGAGGCGGCTGCGGGGGAAGCAATGGACCTTGTCCTGCCCCAGCATCCAGACCCGGAGGTTCGGCCCGAACAGCCCGGCCATGGCCGGGTCCAGCACGTTCAGCCCGCCGGCATACGCCCCGAAGGCGGGAAGGATCAGGCGGTTCGCATCGGCGGCGAAGCAGCGGGCGGTGACCCGGCGGGCGCGGGTATCGACGCTGGCTTTCGGATGGTAATGGCCGGAAATCTCGCCCGCCACGGAGCCGGCGGTCAGGGCTTCGTGGCGCAGGACCAGCGGACCTTCCGCTACCTCCTCAGCAACGTTGCCGCCCCAGCCATCGGGCGGGGCGGGGTCGTGGTTGCCGGCGATCCACAACCAGTCGTGGGCAGCGGTCAGGGCGGCGATTCTGCTGCCGTCCTGGGCCGACACGCGCTCCGCCGCCTTCCTGTCGTGGAAGCTGTCGCCGAGGCAGATGACCCGGCGCGGGCGCAGCCGCAGGCATGCCTCCTCCAGCCGGGCCAGGGTGGCGCCGGTGTCGTAGGGCGGCAGCAGCGTTCCGCGCGCGGCAAGGCCGGAGCCCTTTTCCAGATGCAGGTCGGCCACCACCAGCCAGCCCCGCTCCGCCCACAGCAATGCGCCGGACAGGTCGGGCAGCAGCCGGGCACCATTCAACAGGATCTCGTTCATGATCCTGTTTGGAACATATCCGGAACGGTGCCGCAAGCGATGCGGTGACGCAATTCCGGTGGGTCAGTACCCACCCAGGCTGGCGGAGTTGATCAGCCCGACGGCCAGGGCGATGCCGCCCAGCAGGATGCCATAGGCGACCCGGTCCTCCTCGATCCCGCTGCGGAGATGGCCGACGATGCGCCAGGCGACCAGCAGGCCGGCAAGCTGGCCCAACAGCACGGTAACGCCCCAGATCACCATGTCGGGGAAGGTGCCGGCGCTGGAGGCCACGGCATGCAGCGGCAGGGTGAAGCCCACCAGCACCCCGGCGAAGGAAATGGCGGCGGCGTTGTTGCCGTCGCGGATCAGGCGGATTTCCTTGAAGGGCGTGATCCAGAGATAGACGGCCAGGATCACCGCCAGCAGCAAGGCGAGCGAGCCCGCATAGGCCAGGTAGTTGAGGATGTTGGACAGGCTGTAGGCTAGCAGTTCTCTCATGGGCTCCCCGCATCCGCCGGCTGTGACGGCGGGCGATTGGTCGCCGGAGAGGACGGGCTTGTCAAGCGGGTGGGGACGCAGCCCCAACTTGTCATGGAAAGCCCGCCATCCCGGCTTGACGCGGGATGGCGGGCGGCAGGCGCTTACGCCGTGGTCTTGGAGTATTTGATGGTGCAGCCATAGGCCTGGTTGGTGGCGTTCTGGACGGGGCTGCCCTCCAGCACGGCCAGGGCCGCATTGCGGAACAGGGGCTCGGCCTTGGCGATGTCCTCCTGCTTGGCGCTGCGGATGCTGTCGATGGCGCCATTGTAGAGCAGGGTGCCGTCGGTTCCGATCACATACATGTGCGGGGTGACCTTGGCGTCATAGGCGCGGCCGATCTCCCCCGTCGGGTCCAGGATTTTGTGGCTGGCGTTCCAGCCCTCCTCGCTGAAGCGGGCCTGCGCCTCCTCCGGCGAGACATAGCCCTGCTCCCCCTCCGCGCTGGAGACGATGGTCAGCCAGACCACGCCCTTGTCCGTCATCTCCTTCTGCAGGGCCTGCATATTGCCGCTGTCATAGTGCTTGCGCACGAAGGGGCAGCCATTGTTGCTCCACTCCAGCACCACGACCTTGCCCTTCAGGTCGGACAGGCTGACCGTCTTGCCGAACATGTCGGTGCCGGTGAAGCCGGGCGCGGGCGCACCTACGGCGCCGGGAGCCGCGGCCAGAGCCGGGCGCGTCAGGCCGGTCAGAACGCCGGCCCCGCCGGCGGTCAGCGCAACGCCGCCGGCCGCGGTAAGCGCGGTGCGGGTCAGGAACCCACGGCGGGACAAAGGAGAGGTGGGCACAGGCGGGATGGGACGGGAAGTGCGCATCGCTCTGCTCTCCAGCAGGTTGGGGACGGTACTCGACATGGTGCCGCCCCCAGCGCGTGTCAAACCCCGCCGGGCCTGCATTTTCATGCCGGGATGCGGGCCGGGTCAGATGCCCTGACCGTCGCGGTAGCCGCGGCGGGCGTCCAGCTTGCCCCAGGTGCCGGAATTCTCATGGCTGCCGCTGCCGGCCATTGCCATGTCGTGGCGGCGATGCTCGGTGGAGCGTCGCCACTCGCTGGTCCCGACAGCGCCGGTCTGGGCGTGCGCGTTGGCGTTGCGGCCTAGGTCGGACTTGGCGCGCAGGCTCCGGTCATAGTTGCTGTCGCGGGACTGCCGCCACTCACTCTCGGCGACGCGGCCGCCGGTATGCGGGGTCTGATCGGATTTCAGGTGCATGGTGTGCTCCGTCTCCTCCAGAGTGTCGTCCATGACCCATGCTCCATGGCTGGTCCGGCGTCCGCCGCCGATATGGCGGCTGCCGTGGCCGGGGCTGGAATGGGTCTCGGTCAGCGAGCCCGCGGCCAGCGCGAACAGGCCGTAGCCCGCAAGCGCCCAGCGAACGGCCGGGGGTTCATCCTCCAGCATGTAGGCGGCCGACAGGAAGGTCGCACCTTCCAGCAGATCGACGGCCAGATGCTGCTTCATGGAGAGTGCCGGATAAGCGCCGACTTCGTAATCCGTCAGATGGGCATAGGCCAGGGTGCCGACCGCGGCGGCATCGGTCAACCGCCGCACCTTCTTGTCCCACCCTAACAGGCGGGGCGCTGCCACGAGGGCGATGGCGGAGGCGTAATCCAGCCATCCATGGGTACGGCTGCTGATCGGGCGACGGGGCATGGCCGGGCTCCTTTCCTTGATGGCGGCGTTGTTGTCGGGATGTTCAGCAAACAGTCCGGGCCGGGTTCGGTTGCGGGGCCTGCCCGCGGCGTGTATGGGAAGCCAAAACCGGAAATGGGGGGGCGGATCATGGCGGATGAGGTTCTGGTCGCGCGCGACGGGCGCGGCGTGGCGACGGTCACGCTCAACCGGCCGGAGGTGCACAACGCCTTCAACGACGCGGTGATCGCGGAGTTGCACCGGGTCTGGGACGAGCTGGGCGGCGATGGGGACGTGCGCGTCGTGCTGCTGCGGGGCAACGGCCCCAGCTTCAGCGCCGGGGCCGACCTGAACTGGATGAAGCGCATGGCCGGCTACAGCAGGGAGGAGAACCGGCAGGATGCGCTGGGCCTCGCTCGGATGCTGCGCGCTCTGAACGAGCTTCCGAAGCCCACGGTGGCGGTGGTGCACGGGCCGGCCTTCGCCGGCGGCACCGGGCTGGTCGCCGCCTGCGACATCGCCATCGCCGCCGACACCGCCCTGTTCGCGCTGACGGAGGTGAAGCTGGGCCTGATCCCGGCCACCATCGGCCCCTATGTGGTGGCCGCCATGGGCGCCCGGCAGGCGCGGCGCTACTTCCTGACGGCGGAGCGGTTCAGCGCTCTGGAGGCGCAGCGGATCGGGCTGGTGCATGAGATGGTGCCCGGCCATCTGCTGGAGGACGCGGTGGAGAAGACCGTATCCCGTCTGCTGGATGGCGGGCCGAAGGCTCTGGCCGCCACCAAGGAGCTGATCCGCGCCGTGGACCGCCCGCTGGACGATGCCATGGTCGTCGACACCGCCGACCGCATCGCCGAGGCCCGCGCCAGGGAGGAGGGGCGGGAGGGGATCGCCTGCTTCCTGGAAAAGCGCACGCCGGGCTGGGTGCTCAAGACGCGGGCATAGCGGGTGCGGAGCGCAGGCGAGGAGCGATCTGCTGGAGTTGGGTTGTTTTGAACGATGAAAAGGATGCCGGCCGCGGCGGCTGAAATATGGAAATGATGATTCTGCCGGGCGGCTGCAGGGCGCCGACACCACAGGCCTGATTCCCGGCTGCGCCGTCGAAGCGCCGAAGGCGCGGTGGACCCGTGTTGGTCCTCACCAGCGGCGCAACATGCGCCGCCCCATCCTTTTCATCTTCCAGCCGGCGAAGCCGGCATCCTTTCCATCTTCCATGATGGCCGGCTTCATCCTGACCGCCTGCCGCATCCCGCCCCTCACGCATCGGCAGCAAAGCTGATGCATATCAAAGCGCAAAGATTTGATGGCATCGTAGTTCGGGAATGGAAGTCCCGAACGGGCGCCGCCGCCTGTCCGTCCTCTTCCAACTTGGTCCAAGAAGAGAGTCCAGAGCCCCATGGAAGAGGCGCATCATACGCTTCCCTTCGTCCAGGAATCGCTGCTGTTTCTGGCTGCCGCCGTCATCGTCGTGCTGCTGCTGCACCGCATCCGGGTCAGCCCGGTGCTGGGCTATCTGCTGGCCGGACTTCTTATCGGCCCATCCGGGCTGAAGCTGGTTGGACAAGTGGAGGAGGTGCGGGCGGTCGCCGAGTTGGGCGT
This sequence comes from Indioceanicola profundi, assembly GCF_003568845.1. Lineage (NCBI taxonomy): Bacteria > Pseudomonadati > Pseudomonadota > Alphaproteobacteria > Rhodospirillales > Azospirillaceae > Indioceanicola > Indioceanicola profundi. The sequence continues at coordinate 459,218 of NZ_CP030126.1, forward strand.
GGTGTTCCTGCTGTTCGTCATCGGGCTGGAACTGTCGGTGGAGCGGCTGAAGGCGCTTAAGCGCTGGGTCTTCGGACTGGGAACGGCCCAGGTGCTGGTCACGTCGACCGCGATCGGCCTGGTCGCCTGGGGCTGGGGCAACAGCGTGGAGGTGGCGGTGGTGCTGGGCTCCTGCCTCGCGCTGTCCTCGACCGCCGTGGTCATCCAGCTGCTGGTGGAGCGTGGCGAGGTGGCGAGTCCGACCGGCCGCCTGTCCTTCGCCGTACTGCTGTTCCAGGATCTGGCGGTGGTGCCGATCCTGGTACTGGTCAGCATCCTGGCCAGCCCAGGCGATCAGCCCATTCCGGTGGTGGTGGGGCTGTCCCTGCTGAAGGCCGCGGTGGCGGTGGTGGCGATCCTGGTGATCGGGCGCTACACGCTGGGGCCGCTGCTGCGCCGCGTGGCAGCGACACGCAGCACCGACCTGTTCACGGCCTGCGCCCTGATGATCGTGCTGGGCACCGGCTGGGCCACAAATCTGGGCGGGCTGTCTGCGGCGCTGGGCGCGTTCCTGGCGGGGCTGGTGCTGGCGGGCACCGAATTCCGGCATCAGGTCGAATCGGATATCCAGCCCTTCAAGGGGCTGCTCCTGGGCCTGTTCTTCCTGGCCGTGGGCATGGGCATCGATGTCGGCCTGATCGTGCATCAGCTCGGCCTGGTAGTCCTGTCGGTGGTCGGGCTGATCCTGCTGAAAGCTTTGATCGCCGCCGGTCTTGCCGTCGCCTTCGGCGCGCCGCGGGATGTCGCGATCCGCAGCGGCCTGCTGCTGGGGGAAGGGGGCGAATTCGCCTTTGTCGTCATCGGCACCGCCCTTGCCAGCGGCCTGCTTCCGCAGGAAACAGCGCAGTTCATGTTTGCCGTGGTGGGCCTGTCCATCGTCGCGACCCCGTTCCTGCCGGCTCTGGCGGATGCAGTGGTGAAGCGCGCGGTCCCGCCCCGGCCGGAACTGCCGGTGGGGGCTGAGCCCATCGACCAGGACGGGCTGTCCGGCCACGTCATCATCGCCGGCTTCGGCCGCGTCGGGCAGACGGTCGCCAAACTCTTCACGGAGCAGCAGGTGCCCTATGTCGCCGTGGACCTGGGCCCCGATCTGGTCCGACGCATGCGGGAACAGGATTTGCCCGTGCATTATGGCGACGGCAGCCGTCCGGAAATCCTGAAGCAGCTCGGCGCCGACCGGGCGGTGGCGGTGGTGGTGACTTTGGACACTCCCTCCGCCGCCGGCCGCACCGTGGACACGATCCGCCACCACTGGCCGGATCTCCGCATCTTTGCCCGCTCCCGCGACCGGGAGCATGCGGCCGCACTTCTGGCCCAGGGATGCATCGCCGTGGTGCCGGAAACCTTTGAAAGCAGCCTGTCCTTGGCCAAGGGCGCGTTGGAGGCGCTGGGCGTGCCGACCGCGGCGGTGGATGAGCTGGTGATCAAGCACCGGGAAACGGACGCCACGGCACAATGACAGGGCACAGTAACGGGTCGGCACGCGCCGGCATCGGGCTATGATGGGGCGAACCGAAGGAGAGCCCGATGGAACTGCTCGCCCAGAACCCGTTCTATGAGCTTTCGGCACTGCTGGCCCTGGCGGCCGCGGTTGGGCTCGTGGGGCTGATGCTGCGGCAGCCGCTGATCGTCGCCTTCATCGCCACCGGTATCCTGGCCGGTCCCGATGCGCTGGGCATCGTCCACTCCGCGGAGCAGATCGACCTGCTGGCGGAGATCGGGATCGCGGTACTGCTGTTCCTCGTCGGTCTGAAGCTGGACGTTCAGATCGTGCGCAGCCTGGGCGCGGTGGCGGTGGCGACCGGGCTGGGGCAGGTGGGCTTCACCGCCGGGATCGGTTTCCTGATCTGTCTGGCACTGGGGCTGGACTGGATCACCAGCGCCTATGTCGCCGTCGCCCTGACCTTCTCCAGCACCATCATCATCGTCAAGCTGCTGAGCGACAAGCGAGAGGTCGATTCGCTGCATGGGCGCATCGCGCTGGGATTCCTGATCGTCCAGGATATCTTTGTCGTGTTGGCCATGGTGGCGCTGTCGGCCTATGGCGTCGGAGCCGACAAGGGCTCCAGCGGAATGGGCGTGCCCGGCGTGCTGCTCAGCGGTCTCGTCATGGTCGGGCTGGTCTGGCTGTTCATCCGCTATGTGGCGGAACGGCTGTTGCGCCGGGTTTCCCGCCTGCCGGAACTGATGCTGACATTCGCGCTGGCCTGGGCCGTGCTGTTCGCCGCACTGGCGGACTGGTTGGGGCTGGGGAAGGAGATCGGCGGCCTGCTGGCGGGCGTCAGCCTGGCCTCCACCAGTTTCCGGGAGGCGGTGGCATCGCGCCTTTCGTCCCTGCGCGATTTCCTGCTGCTGTTTTTCTTCATCGGCCTCGGCTCCCGCCTCGACCTGGACCTGCTGGGCAGCATGGTGCCGGAGGCGCTGGCCCTTTCGGCCTTCGTGCTGGCGGGCAATCCGCTGATCGTGCTGCTGATCATGGGCGCCATGGGTTATCGCAAACGCACCGGCTTCCTGGCCGGCCTCACCGTGGCGCAGATCAGCGAATTTTCCCTGATCTTCATGGGCATGGGGCTGACGCTGGGGCATGTGCTGCCCGCCAGCGTGGGGCTGGTCACCCTGGTCGGGCTGATCACCATCACGCTCTCCACCTACATGATCATCTACTCACAGACCCTGTACCGCATCTTCGAGCCGTGGCTGGATTTCGCGGAGCGGGCGGTGCCCCATCGCGAGAGCAGCCAGGACCAGGGTGCTGACGGTATGGGGCGGCATGACGTGCTGCTGTTCGGCCTGGGCCGCTACGGTTTCGAACTCGGCAAAATCCTGACCGAGCGCGGGGCCAAGGTCATGGGCGTAGACTTCGACCCGCGGGTGGTGGAGCGCTGGCGCACCCGCGGCAACGAAGGCACCTATGGCGACGCCGCCGACCCGGAATTTCCGGCGTCGCTGCCGGTAAGCGGGATAAGCTGGGTGGTGATCGCCACCACCCCGCTCGCGCCGGGGGTGACCCACAGCGACAACCGCCTCGCCCTGATCGAGGGTTTGCGGCAAGCCGGCTATGAGGGGCGCATCGCCGTGCGCTGTGACGACCCCTGGGATGCCCGCCGTATGACCGCTGCCGGCGTGGATACCATCCTGATGCCCTTCGTCGACGCGGCCGGACAGGCGGCGGACGTGCTCGGCTTTCCGACCGATGCGGATGGCGGCGGGCAGCAACGCGCCACGGCCTGACGCCGCACTCCCCTGATGACGCGCCGCCGGGAATCCGCTACCACCGTTGCAGATCGTTTCTGCTGCAACGGACCGGGCGCAGACCCGGCCGGACCAAAGGCTTGGGAGGGGGCATGTTCACCACGCTGCTGATCGCCAACCGGGGGGAGATCGCCTGCCGGGTGATCCGGACCGCGAAGCGGATGGGCCTCCGCACCGTGGCCGTGCATTCCGACGCCGATGCCGGTGCACGCCATGTCGCCATGGCCGATATGGCCGTGAATATCGGCCCGGCCCCAGCGCGGGACAGCTATCTGCGCGTGGACGCCATCCTGGACGCCGCCCGCCTTACCGGCGCGCAGGCCATCCATCCCGGCTACGGCTTCCTGTCCGAAAATGCCGCCTTCGCCGACGCCTGCGCCAGGGCCGGCCTGGTCTTCGTCGGCCCGCCCGCCTCCGCCATCCGCGCCATGGGCGGCAAGAGCAAGGCCAAGGCCCTGATGGAGCAGGCCGGCGTGCCTCTGGTGCCCGGTTATCACGGGGAGGACCAGAACCCCGATCTTCTCAAGGCGGAAGCCGACCGCATCGGCTATCCCGTGCTGATCAAGGCCAGCGCCGGCGGCGGCGGCAAGGGCATGAAGGTGGCGGCCACCGCCGCGGAGTTCGCCGACCAGCTCGCCTCCGCCAAGCGGGAAGCGGCCAGCAGCTTCGGCGACGACCGGGTACTGATCGAGCGTTACCTGACCCGCCCGCGCCATGTGGAAATCCAGGTCTTCGCCGACAGCCACGGCGATTGCGTCTATCTGTTCGAGCGCGACTGCTCCATCCAGCGCCGCCACCAGAAGGTGGTGGAGGAGGCGCCCGCCCCGAGCATGGACCCGGCCATCCGCCGCCGCATGGGGGAGGCCGCGGTGGCCGCCGCCCAGGCCATCGGCTATGTCGGCGCCGGCACCGTGGAGTTCCTGCTGGATGAGGATGGCAGCTTCTACTTCATGGAGATGAACACCCGCCTGCAGGTGGAGCATCCCGTGACGGAGATGATTACCGGCCAGGACCTCGTCGAGTGGCAGCTCCGCATCGCGGCCGGCGGGAAGCTGCCGCTTGGGCAGGAGGATCTCGCCATCGACGGTCACGCCATCGAGGTGCGGCTCTATGCCGAGGACCCGGCCAAGGGCTTCCTGCCCCAGACCGGGCGGCTGACGCATCTGCGCTTCCCGGCGGAGGATGGCCGCCATGTGCGGGTGGATACGGGTGTGCGGGCCGGCGACGCCATCTCCATCCATTACGATCCGATGATCGCCAAGCTGATCGTCTGGGACCGCGACCGGCCCGCGGCGGTGCGCCGGCTGTGCCGCGCCTTGGCGGAGACGGAGATCGCCGGGTTGAACGCCAATGTCGGCTTCCTGTCCGCCATCGCCGCCCACCCGGCCTTCCTGGCCGCCGACCTGGACACCCGCTTCATCGAGCGGCACCAAGCCGATCTTCTGCCGGAAGCTCAGCCGGTTCCGGAAGATGCGCTCGCTCTCGCAACGTTGGGACTGCTGCTGGACCGTAATGCCCGGATGGCAGCTCAGGCCCGCGGCTCCAACGATCCCTACAGCCCCTGGTCCCGCAGTGACGGCTGGCGCCTGAATGACGAGGCGCACGACACCGTTACCCTGCGCGAGCCGGGGGAGGGGGGAGCGGAGCATGCCGTGAAACTCACTTATGTCGGCGGCGGTTACCGCTTCCACCTGAGGGAGGGAGAGGTCGCCGTCCGTGGTGAGCTAGGGACGGACGGTACGCTGGTAACGGAGATGGGCGGTGTGCGCAGCATGGCGACATGGATACGCCACGGCTCCGACATCACGCTGTTCCGCGCCGGCCGCACCCATCGCCTCCACCTCGTGGAGCCCTTGGCCAGTGCCGCGGCGGAAGCCGGGGCCGGCGGCCGGCTGACAGCGCCCATGCCGGGCAAGGTCATCGCCGTCCATGTCGCTGACGGTGCGGTGGTGGAGAAGGGGCAGCCGCTGATCGTGCTGGAGGCCATGAAGATGGAGCACGCCATCAAGGCCCCCTCCGCCGGCACCGTAACCCGCATCCGCTTCCAGGTCGGCGAGCAGGTGCCCGACGGGGCGGAGCTGGTGGGGTTCGAGGCGACCTAGCGCAGCATCGCCCCATAGAGCGCGCCCCGCGGGTTCCTGGTCAGGCCTAGCGACGCGTAGAATGCTGCCTGCGGACCGTCCGCGGCGGATGCCAGCCAGATGCAGTCCGCACCCATGCGGTAGGATTCCTCGACCAGCCGGCGCATCAGGGCCGTGCCGATTCCCCGTCTCTGGGCCATCGGCACGACCCCGATCTCCTCCACCCGCATCTGGAACCCGGCGGCGGAGGATTGGGCAACGGCCAGCAGATAGCCCAGCATGGCCCCGTTCCCATCCTCCGCCACGGCGGCATAGGCGCGCGGCATGCCCAGTATTTCCCGGACGCGGTCCAATGCTCGCGCCTCCGGCCAGTCCTCGTTCCAGGGCGGTGCCGCCAGTGCGGAGCGCAGGGCCGCGGCAATCTCAGGCGCGTCCTCCGGTACGCCGGGCCGCAGGCGGGGCGTACCGGCAGAGGAGGCTGCGGAGGAGGGCGGCGTCATGGGGCTGCTCCGGCTGGGCGAACGTCCCGGATAGCAGTGCTGGCTTGCGCCCCGCCGGTCAATCCGTAGAGTGCGGCAACCTGGTCCAGATCGAAGAGAGCGCCCGCCCCATGGCTTTCATCCGCATCGTCGAGGTCGGCCCGCGCGACGGGCTGCAGAACGAGAGCCGGGCCATCGCCCTGGACACCAAGGTGGAACTGATCGACCGGCTCGCCGCCACGGGGCTGAAGAGCATTGAGGCCGGGGCTTTCGTCTCCCCGAAATGGGTTCCGCAGATGGCTGGCTCCGGCGAGGTGCTGACCCGTATCCGGAAAGCGCCCGGCGTGGCCTATCCTGTGCTGGTGCCGAACGAGAAGGGGCTGGAGGCGGCCCTGGCTGCGGGCGCGCAGGAAATCGCCGTGTTCGGAGCGGCATCGGAAAGCTTCAGCCGGCGCAACATCAATTGCAGCATCGCCGAAAGTCTCGACCGCTTCCGTCCTGTCGCCGAGCAGGCCCTTGCGGCGGGTCTGAAGGTCCGCGGCTATGTCTCCTGCGTGCTGGGCTGCCCCTATGAGGGGGAGATCGATGCAGGCAAGGTGGCGGAGGTGGCGGCGGCCCTCGTTTCCATGGGCTGTTACGAGGTCAGCCTGGGAGACACCATCGGCGTCGGCACGCCAGCCAGGGCCAAGCGGATGGCGCAGCGGGTGGCTCAGGATGTCTCGGCCGACAGGCTGGCGCTGCACTTCCACGATACCTACGGTCAGGCCGTGGCAAATATCCTCGCCTGTCTGGAAACAGGCGTTGCCGTCATCGACACATCCGTCGCCGGGCTCGGCGGCTGCCCCTATGCCAAGGGTGCCAGCGGCAATGTGGCGACGGAGGATGTGCTCTACCTGCTCAACGGGCTGGGGCTGGAAACCGGCGTGGACCTTGATAAGGTCGCCCGGATCGGCGGCTGGATTTCGGACCAGCTTGAACGGCCGAACGGAAGCAAGGTGGGGCGTGCCCTGCTGGCGAAGGCAGTCGCCTGAGCCCGGCGAAGTCACGAGCGGAGCGCATGGCCCGCACGGCATGATCCCGGATGCCGGACGGGCAAGGATACGGCTGCGACAGTGCGGCCCCTGGTCCTGCTGCCGCAGGCGCCCAACCTGTCGGGCAGATCGGCGCTCCGGGCGTCCGCTGCTACACGTATCTTCTGGACCTTTCCCATGACCATCCATCTCCTCCGCCTTGCTGTCAGGGCGGAAAGCCTCGAATCGATGCGGGCCTGGCGCCAGGAGGCGCAGATCGACTGGCAGGGCCGGCGTGTCGTGCCGACCTGGACCAAGCGCGCGCCCAACCGTCAAGCCGAGTTGCTGGATGGCGGCTGCATCTACTGGGTGGTGAAGGGATTCATCCGCTGCCGTCAGCGCATGATCGGCTTCGAGATGCGGAACGATGCGGACGGGCAGAGCTACTGCGCCATGATGATGGACCCCGAGCTGGTCGAGACGATCGCCGTGCCAAAGCGCCCCTTCCAGGGCTGGCGCTATCTCAAGCCGGAAGATGCGCCCAACGATCTTGGGGAGGGGAATGGCGGGGACGCCCTGCCGGAACATCTGCTGGAGGAATTGCGGGCGTTGGGCCTGGCCTGAGGGGAATTTCCGCCTTGTGCAGAAAAAACCCATTGACCCAGTCGGTGTAACCCCCTACATAGCCGCTCCGCCGCGGGACGGACCGGTGGCGCTGCTGCGAGGCGGCGCCGGGGGTTGGGTCTGGCGGCGGCGTGGTGTCGAAGACGGTCCCGTCCTTATGGACGGCGCGGCCGGCCCGGAGAGGGAAAGCGGAGCGGGCCTTGAAAAAAAGGCCTTGCGCTGCGGCCCGGACGGGAGTAGATACCGCGGCCCCGGCGAGCGGGACGGGACGGCGGCGACGCGGTCTTGACCAAGGCTCGGATGGGGCCAGATACAGGTTTCGCCCCAGCCTCTGACGAGGTTTGCCGGCCAGCCGCGAGGCGGGCGGCGCGGGGTGTTGGCGGCCTTCGGGCCGCAGCGGTTCTTGAACAACTGCATATGGTTTTGAGAAGGGATGCGCAGGCGGCGGTCTCTGGGTGCCGGCGGGAGCTGGTGTTTGGAGTGCCTTTAGCTTGTGCATCACGCCAAGAATGCTCTGACCTGTTCTGATGGAGACATCGGGGCGGGTGCTTCAGGAGACAATTCGGGTAGGATTGCACCGGTTGAGGTGCTCCGTCGATGAGGATGTTGGTTTCGGCCGATATCCGCTTCAAACCTGAGAGTTTGATCCTGGCTCAGAACGAACGCTGGCGGCAGGCCTAACACATGCAAGTCGAACGAAGGCTTCGGCCTTAGTGGCGCACGGGTGAGTAACGCGTGGGAACGTGCCCTTTGGTCTGGGATAACGTCTGGAAACGGACGCTAATACCGGATGAGCCCTCTGGGGGAAAGATTTATCGCCAAGGGAGCGGCCCGCGTCTGATTAGCTAGTTGGTGGGGTAATGGCCCACCAAGGCGACGATCAGTAGCTGGTCTGAGAGGATGATCAGCCACACTGGGACTGAGACACGGCCCAGACTCCTACGGGAGGCAGCAGTGGGGAATATTGGACAATGGGGGCAACCCTGATCCAGCCATGCCGCGTGAGTGATGAAGGCCTTCGGGTTGTAAAGCTCTTTCGCACGCGACGATGATGACGGTAGCGTGAGAAGAAGCCCCGGCTAACTTCGTGCCAGCAGCCGCGGTAATACGAAGGGGGCTAGCGTTGTTCGGAATTACTGGGCGTAAAGGGCGCGTAGGCGGCGCTTCAAGTCAGATGTGAAAGCCCCGGGCTCAACCTGGGAACAGCATTTGAGACTGGAGTGCTTGAGTTCCGGAGAGGTGGGTGGAATTCCCAGTGTAGAGGTGAAATTCGTAGATATTGGGAAGAACACCGGTGGCGAAGGCGGCCCACTGGACGGATACTGACGCTGAGGCGCGAAAGCGTGGGGAGCAAACAGGATTAGATACCCTGGTAGTCCACGCCGTAAACGATGTCGGCTAGACGTTGGGGCTCTTAGAGCTTCGGTGTCGCAGCTAACGCATTAAGCCGACCGCCTGGGGAGTACGGCCGCAAGGTTGAAACTCAAAGGAATTGACGGGGGCCCGCACAAGCGGTGGAGCATGTGGTTTAATTCGAAGCAACGCGCAGAACCTTACCAGCCCTTGACATGCCTGGACCGGCGCAGAGATGCGCTTTCCTCTTCGGAGGCCGGGACACAGGTGCTGCATGGCTGTCGTCAGCTCGTGTCGTGAGATGTTGGGTTAAGTCCCGCAACGAGCGCAACCCTCATCGTCAGTTGCCATCATTTGGTTGGGCACTCTGGCGAAACTGCCGCTGACAAGGCGGAGGAAGGCGGGGATGACGTCAAGTCCTCATGGCCCTTACGGGCTGGGCTACACACGTGCTACAATGGTGGTGACAGTGGGCAGCGACCCTGCGAAGGGAAGCGAATCTCCAAAAGCCATCTCAGTTCGGATTGCACTCTGCAACTCGGGTGCATGAAGTTGGAATCGCTAGTAATCGCGGATCAGCACGCCGCGGTGAATACGTTCCCGGGCCTTGTACACACCGCCCGTCACACCATGGGAGTTGGCTTTACCCGAAGCCGGTGCGCTAACCCGTAAGGGAGGCAGCCGACCACGGTACGGTCAGCGACTGGGGTGAAGTCGTAACAAGGTAGCCGTAGGGGAACCTGCGGCTGGATCACCTCCTTTCTAAGGAACCGGCTCATCCGCCGCCCCGCCTGAGATGTTCAGGCCCTGGGTTTCCAGGTAAGGGGCCGCCGCCGGCGCATCCCTTCTCAACGGATCATGAGCAACCTGCCCCCGGCAGTCGGGCTTGTGGCTCTGGGCCCCGGATCGGGGTCCGGGGCCGAAGCCTCCGACCCAGGGGCTCGGAAGCTTCGGGCTAGTAGCTCAGCTGGTTAGAGCGCGCGCTTGATAAGCGTGAGGTCGCAAGTTCAAATCTTGCCTGGCCCACCATACCCGGGGGCGTAGCTCAGTTGGGAGAGCGCGTGCTTTGCAAGCATGAGGTCGTCGGTTCGATCCCGTCCGCCTCCACCAGGTTCTTGGTGTCGAGGGGCGGGGAGAGCCCGGCCCCCTTGTGATCCGATGAGAAGACAGCAGATTGCCCGTGGGCATGGCGCATGGCGCCGGCCCTGGGCATTGGAGGCACCGGCCTCCGGTTCTTGGGACATTGTGAAGAAGGTAAATGCAAGTGTGACCGAGGGAGGTCCGCTGGCCTGGGAAGGCCGGTTTGGATCTCCAGGGAACTGCACTTTCAGGTGCGCTTGCGTGTGGGGTTTCCCCTGCGCGTGGGGCATCATGAGAGGATCAAGCGTAATAAGGGCATCTGGTGGATGCCTTGGCACTGAGAGGCGATGAAGGACGTTGCACGCTGCGATAAGCCATGGGGAGCCGCGAGCAGGCTATGATCCGTGGATTTCCGAATGGGGCAACCCACCGCGCAAGCGGTATCCCAAGCTGAATCCATAGGTTTGGGAGGCGAACCCGGGGAACTGAAACATCTAAGTACCCGGAGGAAAGGACATCAACCGAGACTCCGCTAGTAGTGGCGAGCGAACGCGGACCAGGCCAGTGGTCTTCTCTACATAACCGGAACCGTCTGGAAAGTCGGGCCAGAGCGGGTGATAGCCCCGTACGGGTAAACCGGAGAAGATCCTTGAGTAGGGCGGGACACGAGACATCCTGTCTGAACATGGGGGACCACCCTCCAAGCCTAAGTACTCCTCAGTGACCGATAGTGAACCAGTACCGTGAGGGAAAGGTGAAAAGCACCCCGACGAGGGGAGTGAAAGAGCACCTGAAACCGGATGCCTACAAGCAGTGGGAGCCGCCTTGCGCGGTGACCGCGTACCTTTTGTATAATGGGTCAGCG
>NZ_CP030126.1:772500-890000 GCF_003568845.1 Indioceanicola profundi
AGCGAATATGCCGGCGACAGAGGCGGGCGGCCCGGGCAGGACGTGACCTCCGGGCCGGCAATCGCTGGGCTCCGGGAGGCGATTCTGCGCGTCTTCCCGGAACTGGCGGGCGCGACCTTCACCTGCCTTGGCGTGGGCTGGCATTCCACTGCGGTGGATGTAGATGACCGGCTGATATTCAAGTTTCCGCACCATGAGGCGGCGGAACGGGCGCTGATGCGGGAGGCATCGCTGCTGGCGGTGGTCCGTCCAGCGGTCTCCATGCCCGTTCCGGATCTGACCTTGCATTCCGGACCGCCGCTGTTCTCCCGCCATGAAAAGATCCGGGGCGGGCATCTGCTGACCGAGCAGTACGACCGGCTGACGGAACAGGCCCGACGGGATCTGGCTGAACGTCTGGCGCGCTTCTACGCCGAGCTGCACGGACTCGATCCGGAGATCATGCGTCGGGCTGGCGCGGGTTCCGTGGAGGCTTGGCTGCCGCCGGATGTGATTGTAGAGAAGGCGTTGCCGGCTCTGCCCGCCGGGCTTCGCGCCGTTGCCGGCCGTGCCGTCGCAGAGTGGCGTGAGCTGCCGCCCGATCCCTACGGCATGGTTTACGGATTCTTCGATGGGCATGGCTGGAACATGGCCTTCGACCATGACGGCCAGAAGCTGAACGGCGTCTATGATTTGGCCGATTCCGGGTTCGGCGCGCTGCATCAGGAATTCATCTATTCGAGCTTCATCTCCCCTGACCTCACGGAACGGATCGTGACAGGATATGAGGCGCTGACCGGGCGCAGGCTCGACCGACGACGGATCGCGCTGCTTACTGGAATTCTTCGGCTTTCGGAGCTGGCGCAGCATGCGGACCATCCCGACCATGGTCCGGCGATGATCCGGAATGTGGCGGAATGGGCCGGGACGGTGTGACGGGGGCCGCGGCAGGGCCGGCGCGGAGTGGTGCGGGCAGTGCAGGCAGGTTCCGGGTTCCGCGTCGCCGGAACCGGGTGCGCAGCGCCTGAAGGGCGTGGAGCAGGGCGCGGCCCAGCCGGGTGGCTGCCGCGATTTCCCCGCTATAGACCTCGGCCAGGGCAGCGCGAAGGGTGACGATCCCGCTGGCGGCCACGTCGTGGAAGCGTCGTGCGGTGACCAGCCAGAGCGGGCTGACGAGCCAGGACAGCGCGATCACCGTCACGGCGAGCTGGTAACCGTCTGGATCGACGATGCCGCGGGACAGGCCGACGGCACCCAGCACGAAACTGAACTCCCCCAGGCTGCCCATGATGACGCCGGCGGGAAATGCCCGCTCCCACGGCTCTCCCAGCAGATGCAGGGTCCCGATGTTGATGGCGGTCTTGATCAGCGTCACGACCAGCAGGAACAACAGCACCTCCCCCAGATTGGCCCAGATGTAGCCGAGATCGATCAGCAGCCCGATGGAGAGGAAGAACACCACCACAAGCACAGCCTGGATCGGCTGGGTGGCGCGGATGGCGATGGCGCGGCCGTTGCTGTTGCCCAGGATGAAGCCGGCGATGAAGGCGCCGAAGGCGGTGGACAGCCCGATCAGGCCGGTGGCGCTGGCAAGGCTGAAGCAGAAGGCCAGCGCCGCCAGCGGCACCACGTCCAGATTGCGGCGGAACCATTCTCCGTGGGGAACGCGCACCCGCTCCCGCCCCGACAGGAACCAGACCAGCCCCGCCAGAACAGCCACCGCGGCCAGCAGCTTCAACAGGATGAAGGCGTCGAGTCCGCCGCCGGACGGCCCCATGGCGTTCGCCAGCAGCAGCAACGGCACGAAGGCAAGGTCCTGGGCGATCAGCACGCCCACCGTGACCCGTCCGGTATCGGTGCGCAACTCCCCGATGTCGTCCAGCATCTTGATGGCGACCGCGGTTCCGGACAGCGCGATCAGGAACCCGAACAGGATCGACCGCTCCACCGGCCAGCCCAGCAGTTCGCCGGCCGGAAGCGTCACGGCCAGCGACAGGGTGACCTGAAGCAGCACCGTCAGCAGCGCGACCCGGTAGACCGCGCGGAACGCCCGCACCGACAGCTCCATCCCCACCAGGAACAGCAGCATCAGTACGCCCAGCTCCGCCAGGGTGTGGACCGGGCCGGCATCGGATACCAGCCCGAATCCCGTCGGCCCAAGTACAACGCCGGCGACGATATAGCCGACGATAGCCGGTTGGCGCAGGCGTGAAAGCACCAGCCCGCAGACCAGGGCCACGGTGGTGACAAGGGCGATGCCGGTCAGGTCGAAGGTCTGTCCCATCCAAACAGACTACACCAATCGATGAGAGTAGATGCTGCTGTTTATGGGCGGGGCTCATGGTCCTTCATGTGTGCCGGCGGTGCGGTGCGTGACCGACCTGCGCGTCCGGGACCTGCTACGGACGGCGCAATCTCGCCCCCTCATCGACCGGTCCGGCAACCTTGAGCGCGTTCATGGGTTGCTGGTTGTGGATCGCGCCTGAACCAGGGCAATCCCGTGCCCGGCTGCCGGCCGGCATGCCCGCCTTCGTTCCCTTCCAAAGCGTCACGGCCTGCTCATGCCCTATCTTGAAATCGCGATCGGCCTCGTCCTCCTCCTGGCCGGCGGAGAGTTCCTTGTCCGCGGGTCAGTGGCGGTGGCCAAGAGGATGGGCGTGTCCACGCTGATGATCGGCCTGACGCTGGTGGGCTTCGGTACCTCCGCGCCCGAACTGGTGACCAGCATCCAGGCAGCACTGGCCGGATCGCCGGGCATCGCGGTCGGCAACGTGGTCGGGTCGAACATCGCGAATATCCTGCTGATCCTGGGCGTGGCGGCGTTGCTTCTGCCGGTGCCGGTGGAGCGGAAATCGTTCCAGCGAGACGGCGGCATGCTGATCGCCGTCTCCCTGGCCGCCGTGGGCGTGGTCATGTTCGGGCACCTGGGCCAGCTCGTCGGCGGAATCTTCGTGGCGGCGCTGATCGCCTACATCATATGGACCTACTTCACGGAACGCGAATCCGGCGACGACAGGGCGGAGGAGGCGGACCACAAGATCGATGCCCATGCGCCGGCCCCGACATCCCTCTGGATCGGAATCCTGCTTACCGTCGGCGGGCTGGCGGCCGTGGTCTACGGGGCGGACCTTCTGGTGAACGGGGCCATCGTGCTGGCCCTCGCGCTGGGCGTATCGGACGCGGTGATCGGGCTAACCCTGGTTGCGGTCGGCACCTCCCTGCCGGAGCTGGCGACGACGGTAACGGCAGCGCTCCGCCGGCAGGAGGACGTGGCCTTCGGCAATGTCGTCGGGTCCAACATCTACAACGTCCTGGCCATCCTGGGCATCACGGCGCTGATCCTGCCGCTACGGGTGCCGGACGAGATCATCCTGTTCGATATCTGGGTGCTGCTGGGCAGCGCACTGCTTCTGGTGCTGTTCGTAGCCGTGTCGGGCAGGGTCGCCCGCTGGCACGGGGCCTTGTTCCTGTCCCTCTACGGCCTGTATCTGGCGATCCAGGCTCTTCCCGGACTTCGGACGGGCCTGGGCATTCCGGTCTGAGTTTCCGATTCGGACCTGATGGACAATCCGCAATCCGCTGTGCCGCCATATGGCAATCCTGTGGCGGCGCACAGTGCCCGCCCCTTGCCGGACGAATCCTTTGCAGATGAAAACCCTATCTGGACTAGGGCTTTAGTCGGCAGAGTGGATGCTCGATTTGGGTTGCAGGTTCGGGCCTGTGTCCCATATACGCGAAATATCACGCGGGATTGGCGGCAGGGTATCCGACCGACGATTCCGCATCCTTTCGCTTCGGGAGCGTGCCTGCGGCGCGTTTCCGAGGTTTTCCAGTTGCCGGGGCCGAGTCCTGAAGGTCCTTACCCGCTACCGACCGCTCCGGCCTGCCGCCGGGGCCCGGGCGGGCGGTGCTGGGCATGTTGAACGAGGGAGAGCAAGCGGATGCTGACCGCCGTGCTGGCGATCTTCCTGCTGGCCGCCGTGGCGCCCACGGTGCACCGGTTCCTGCCGCACCAGTCGCACTGGGTGCTGGCGCTTGTGCCGGCGGCCGTGACCGCGTGGTTCGCCATGCAGCTGCCCGAGGTGGGGGCTATCGGCTCCGGCCATGGGGAGCAGGCGGTGATCCAGGTGATTCCCTGGATACCGTCGCTGGGGGTCGAGCTGGCCTTCCGGTTGGACGGGCTGGCGCTGATGTTCGCGCTGCTGATCACAGGGATCGGCACGTTCATCGTCATCTATGCCGGCGGTTACCTGCACGGGCATGTGCATCAGGGCCGATTCTATCTCTTCATCATCGCCTTCATGGCCTCGATGCTGGGGCTGGTGCTGGCGGACGATGTGGTCAGCCTGTTCGTCTTCTGGGAGCTGACCTCCATCACCAGCTTCATGCTGATCAGCTTCAACCATGAGGACCCGTCCTCCCGCCGTTCCGCGGTGCAGGCACTGCTGGTCACCGCCTCGGGCGGTCTGGCGTTGCTGGGCGGCCTGGTGCTGCTGGGGCAGACGGCGGGCAGCTTCCGCCTGACCGAGATCGAGGCGTCGGGGGTCGATCTGCGGCAGCACGCGCTGTACCTGCCGATCCTGGCTTTGCTGCTGCTGGGAGCATTCACCAAGTCGGCACAGGTGCCGTTCCACTTCTGGCTTCCCAACGCCATGGACGCGCCGACGCCGGTCAGCGCCTATCTGCACTCCGCCACCATGGTGAAGGCCGGCGTTTATCTGGTGGCGCGGCTGAACCCGACCATGGGCGGCACCGACGTCTGGTTCTACACGCTGGTGGGATTCGGGACGGTGACGGCGCTGTGGGGCGGGTACATGGCCCTGCGCTCCGTCGATATGAAGAAGATCCTGGCCTACACGACCCTGTTCGCGCTGGGAACGCTGGTCATGCTCGTGGGGCTGGGCACGCCCTATGCGTTCCAGGCCTTCGGCGTCTTCCTGCTGGCCCATGCCCTCTACAAGGGCGCGCTCTTCATGGCCGCCGGTTCCGTCGATCACGGCAGCGGCACGCGCGACGTGCGGGAGCTGTCGGGCCTCTGGGGCAAGATGAAGGTCACCGGCGTGATCATCGCCCTGGCATCCCTGTCCATGGCCGGCCTGCCGCCCTTCTTCGGGTTCATCGGCAAGGAGGTGATGTATGAGGGCATGCTGGAGGCGGGGTCCTTCGGCATCATCGTCACCATCTCGATGATCCTGGCCAATGCCACCATGCTGGGGGCGGCGGGGCTGGTGTTCTGGAAGCCCTTCATGGGACGGCCCAGCCCGGCGGCCGACCATGCGCATGAGAGCGGAATCGCGCTGCTGCTGGGGCCGGCGGCCCTGGCCGGGCTGGGCCTGCTGTTCGGCCTGTTCAGCGGCATTCCGGGTGCCAATCTGCTGGGCGCGGTGACCACGGCGGTGACCGGCATCGATACGGTGCTAGACCTGCATCTCTGGCACGGCATCACCCCGGCGCTGGGCCTGTCGGTCATCACTGTCGCCCTCGGCGTGGTGCTGTTCCTGGCATTGGGACGGGTCAAGTCCGCCCTGGACGGGCTGGCGCGGGTCAGCCGCATCAATGTGGACGCCGCCTGGGATCATATCCTGGCCGGCCTGGACGCCGTGTTCACCGTCGTCACCCGGCGCATGCAGCCGGGGTATCTGCGCACCTACATGTTCCTGACCTTCCTCAGCATCACCGTGCTGCTGGGCGGGACCATCCTGCTGAAGGGTGGGCTTCCGATCGGGATCGGGAGCATCGAAGCCAGCTATCTGGGCTGGTTCCTGGCCGCGTTGATGGTGATCGGGACGATCGGGGCCGTCGCGGCCACCTCCCGGCTGCAGGCGATCACCGCCCTGTCGGTTGTCGGTCTCGCCATCGCCCTGCTGTTCCTGGTCTATGGCGCGCCCGATGTCGGCATCACCCAGCTCATGGTCGAGACGCTGACCGTCATCATCATCGTGCTGGTCCTGGCGCGTCTGCCGCCTTTCAAGAAACGCGAGCAGCTGTCCAACTGGGTACGGCTGCGCAACGGCGCTGTCTCCATAGCTCTGGGCGCCATCGTCACTTCGATCCTGCTGGCCGTCTCGGCCATCGAGCAGCCGCTGGACCTGTCCGAATTCTTCGCCGCGCGGAGCTATGTGGATGCCCACGGCCGCAACGTGGTCAATGTCATCCTGGTGGATTTCCGCGGGTTCGATACGCTGGGTGAGATCACCGTCGTGGCCGTCGCCGGCCTTGGCGTCTTCGCCCTGCTGAAAGCCCGGCTGTCCAGAAAGGTCCAAGGGGGAGCCGACTGATGCACTCTCTCATCCTGCAGACGGGCACGCGGCTCATCACCGTGCTGATGCTGCTCTTTTCCATCTTCATCCTGTGGCGCGGCCACAACGAGCCGGGCGGCGGCTTCATCGGCGGCCTGATCGCCGCCACCGCCTTCGCCCTGCACGGGGCGGCGTTCGGGGCGGACGCCGTGCGGCGGCTGCTTCCGGCGGACCCGCGGACCATCCTGGCATGCGGGCTGGTCGCTGCCATCATCTCCGGCCTGTTCGCGCTGTTCGGGGAAGGCGGGCCGGACCCGTTCATGACCGGCCGCTGGGTCGAGTTCCCGAACGGCTTCGCCCTCGGCACGCCGGTGCTGTTCGATATCGGCGTCTATCTGGTCGTAGTGGGGGGGCTGATCGCCATGGTGCTGGCCCTGATGGAAGAGGACTGAGCGGATGGAAACCATCTTGGCGATTACCGTCGGCGTGCTGGTCGCCGGCAGCGTCTACATGCTCATGTCCCCGAACGTGCTCCGCATGGTGTTCGGCGTGATCCTGATTTCAAACGCCGTCAATCTGGCGATCTTCCTGCTGGGCGGGCTTTCCCTGGGAGAGCCGCCGCTGATCGCGGCCCATGACAAGGTGCTGGCGGTGCCCTATTCGAATCCGCTGCCGCAGGCGCTGATCCTGACGGCCATCGTCATCGGCTTCGGCCTGCTGGCCTTCGCGCTGGTGCTGGTCTACCGCGCCTATCAGGAGCTTGGCACGCTGGACAGCGACCGGATGCGCGTGGCCGAGCCGGAGGAGGGCGGCGAAACCGTCGCCGGCGCTCCGGCCGAGAGGGCCACCCCATGAACTGGCTGATTGCCTCCCCGATCCTGATCCCGCTCAGCACCGCCGCCCTCTGCGCCCTGGCGTGGAGCCATGTCCGGCTGCAGCGCGTCATCTCCCTGACCGGGGCCGTGGCCCTGGTGCTGGCGGCCAGCTTCCTGCTTTCCGCCGTGACCTCGCAGGGCATCCAGGTCGTCCAGATGTCCAACTGGCCGGCGCCCTTCGGCATCACGCTGGTGGCGGACCATCTGGCGGCGGTGATGGTGTTGATCGCCGCCGTGATGGCGCTGGCCGTCGCCGTCTATTCGCTGGGCGACATCGACCCGGTGCGGGAGCGGGGCGGATTCCATCCGGTATTCCATGCGCTGATGATCGGCGTCTGCGGCTCCTTCATCACCGGCGACCTGTTCAACATGTATGTCTGGTTCGAGGCGATGCTGATCAGCTCCTTCGTCCTGCTCAGCCTCGGCGGCACGAAGGAGCAGATCGACGGCGCGGTGAAGTATGTCGGCCTGAACCTGATCGCCACGGCCGCCTTCCTGCTCGCGGTGGCGCTGCTCTACGGCATGGTCGGCACCCTCAACATGGCCGACATGGCGGTGCGGCTGCGGGAGGTGGATGCGCCGGCCACGGTGACCACAGTGGCGGTCCTGTTCATCATCGCCTTCGGCATGAAGGCGGCGGTGTTCCCGCTCTTCTTCTGGCTCCCGGCCAGCTATCACACGCCGGCCGTGGCAGTGCAGGCGATCTTCGCCGGGCTGCTGACCAAGGTCGGCGTCTACGCCCTGCTGCGCACCTTCACCCTGATCTTCGTGCACGATGTCGGCTTCACCCACGGGCTGATGCTGTGGATCGCCGGCCTGACCATGGTGTCGGGCGTCATCGGGTCACTGGCCGTGACCGACCTGCGCCGTGCCTTCTCATGGCAGGTGGTGGCGCATATCGGCTACATGGTCATGGGCATCGCGCTCTACACGCCGCTGGCGATCATGGGGGCGATCTTCTACCTAGTGCATGACATCGTGGTGAAGACGAACCTGTTCCTTGGCGCCGGCCTCGCCCGGAAGCTGACGGGCAGCACCGAACTCAAGAGCATGGGCGGCCTGTTCAAGGCGGCTCCGCTGCTGGCGGTGGTGATGTTTGTGCCGCTGGCCTCGCTCGCCGGGTTCCCGCCCCTGTCGGGCTTCTGGTCCAAGCTGGTGCTGCTGCAGGCGAGCCTGCAGGCGGAGGCCTACTGGATCGCCGCCATCTCCCTGATCGTCGGGCTGCTGACCATGTGGCTGGTCGGGCGCATCTGGGCGGAGATGGTGCTGAAGCCCAATCCGCAAGGCGACATCCCCGGCACTGCCGCCATCGGCGGGCTAAAGCGGGCGGCCATGGTGGCGCCGCTGGTGGTGCTTTCAGCCATCACCGTCATCATCGGCCTGAACGCCCAGCCCGTCATGGCGATCGCCCAGGCCGCGTCGGCGGAGCTGTTGAACCCCGCGCCCTATATCGAAGCGGTCCTGGGAGCACGGCCATGAAACTGTTCGCGCTGAACCTGTTGCTGGCCTTCTCATGGATGGCGGTAAATGGCGATTTCAGCCTGACCGGGCTGGTGGTCGGGTTCGTACTGGGGCATCTGGTCCTGTGGCTGGCCAAGCCGGTCTGGCCGGATGATCCCTATTTCAAGAGGTTGTGGGGTGGCGTTGGCTTCTTCTTCTGGTTCCTGAAGGAGCTGTGGGTGTCTTCCGTCAAGGTGGCGACCTCGGTGCTGTCGCCCAACATGGGGAACCGGCCGGCCGTGGTCGCCATGCCGCTGGACGCCAAGACGGACGTGGAGATCACGCTGCTGGCCTGCTGCATCACGCTGACGCCGGGCACGCTGTCCCTGGACGTGTCCCCCGACCGTTCCGTCCTCTACATCCATGCCAACTTCGCCGAGGACCCCGAGGCGGTGAAGCGGGAGACCAAGGAGACGATGGAGCGCCGGATCCTGGAGTGGCTGCGATGACCGAGATGATCCCGTTCCTCTACTGGTCGGTCCACATCGCCATGGTGGTGATGCTGGTCTCCTTCGTGCTGGCGGTGATCCGCCTGCTGCGCGGGCCGACGCTGCCCGACCGTATCGTGGCCGTGGACCTGTTCGGCCTGCTGGCCGTGGCCTTCATCTCACTTTACGCCGTCTATGACCGCCAGCCGGTCTATGTGGACGCGGCCATCGCGCTGGCGCTCGTCGCCTTCTTCGGCACGGTGGCCTATGCCCGCTTCGTGGAGCAGCGCGGCTTGGACCGGGGGCCCGATCATGATGCTGACTGATATCGTGCAGATCATCGCCGGCGTGCTGCTGCTGGCCGGGGCATTCTTCTGCTTCGTCGCTGCATTGGGGATCGTGCGCATGCAGGACGTGCTGATCCGGATGCATGCCAGCTCCAAGGCCGGCACGTTGGGGTCGGGCATGATCCTGCTGGGCGTCGCGCTCTACTTCGCGGAGGTCAGCATCGTGGCGCGCTGCCTGGCCGCCATCGCCTTCCTTTTCATCACCGCACCGATCGGCTCCCACATGATCGGGCGGGCGGCCTACGCCTCCGGCGTGAAGCTCTGGGAGGGTACGGTGGCGGATGAGATGCGGGGCAAGCATCTGGCCATGGGCGATGGCGAGCCGCCGGCAAGGCCGGCGCCGGAAGGGTCGTGATCTCGGGGCGGAACTCTCGACACGGAGTTCCGCTCTACGCCAGCTCCACCCATGTGGCCTCGCGGCCCTTGGCGCTGGCGACGACCTTCATGAGCACGCGCTGGTCGCTTTCCAGCGGGCCCAGACCGCAGCGGCGGAGCGTGTTCATGTGGACGAACACGTCCTTCTCCCCATCGTCGGCGAGGACGAAGCCGAAGCCCTTGTCGGTCTTGAACCATTTGACGGTGCCCACCAGCTCCGTCTCCGGGCCGCCGGGCATCTCGAAGGCGGGGCGTTCATGTCGTCCGGTCGGGGCGGACACGCCGCCCTTCACCTCCAGGATGCGGAGCACCTGCGGACCCTTGGGGCCGGGACCGATCACGCAGATCATCTCCGCCCCCTCCGGCACCTCGGCCACTCCGGCCCGGCTTAAAACGCTGGCATGCAGGAAGGCGTCCTGACCGCCATCGTCCGGCGATACGAACCCGAATCCCTTGACGGCGTTGAACCATTTTACCCGGGCCAGGCCGGGCAGCGTGTCGCCCATGCTGGGCGCGTAAGAGAAATCATCCCGCGACACGGCATTTCCCCCGTGATCGATCCCCATGGCCGGGTGCCCACTGACTCCAGGCGTCAGACATGTCCGACGACCTGCCCCCGAGTCGGGAAGAAAGAATTGCACAATCTTGAAGCTCTGACCAGCAGGATGTTGCCCGCCCAGGTGGACCGGTGCTTGCGAAGTCTTCCGCCAAGGCTACGAAACTCTTGAGAATATTGGCGTGGTCGCCGATATAGATCGGATGACGGGTCGGCCGTGTGGACCGTACCCCAAACACGAAAACAGGTGGGGAGGGGGGAATGGCCGACACGGCTGCTCGTCCGGACATGGCACGCTCGGTGACGCATCCTTGGGAGAGGAGCTATCCCCCCGGCGTGACCTGGGACGTGCCGATTCCGCAACGTTCCATGGTCGACATGTTCGACGGCGCCGTAGCGAAGTTCGCGACCCGGCCCTGCATCGATTTCCTCGACAAGAAGTACAGCTATGCCGAGGTCGGCGGGCTGGTGGACCGGATTGCCAAGGGCCTGCAGGACATGGGCGTCCGGAAGGGCGACAGGGTCGGGTTGTTCCTGCCGAACACGCCTTATGCGGTACTGTTCTTCTACGGCATCCTGAAGGCCGGCGGCACCGTCGTGAACTTCAACCCGCTTTATGCAGAGCGGGAGATCGAGCAGATGATCGAGGACAGCGAGACCGAGATGATGGTCACGCTGGACCTGAAGGTCACCTTCGACAAGCTGGCGAAGATGATCGGGCGCACGCGGTTGCGCACCATCATCGCCTGCCCCATGGCCGGCATACTGCCCTTTCCGAAGAACTTTCTGTTCCCGCTGGTGAAGCGGAAGGAACTGGCGGATACGAGCGTGGTCTCCGCCCATGTGAAGCCGTTCAAGCAGATCATCGCCAATGACGGCCGCCCGGCATCCGTGACGGTTGATCCGGTCGAGGATGTGGCGGTTCTGCAGTATACCGGCGGCACCACCGGCGTCCCGAAGGGCGCCATGCTGACCCACGGGAATCTGTACGCCAACACCATGCAGGCGGCCCTGTGGTTCCCGGATGCGGAGGAGGGCAAGGAGCGCATGCTGGGCGTGCTGCCCCTGTTCCATGTCTTCGCGATGACATCGGTGATGAACTGGCCCCTGCTGAAGGGGGCGGAGATCGTGCTGCTGCCGCGCTTCGAGCTGGATCAGGTCATGCAGACCATCCACAAGAAGAAGCCCAGCCTGTTCCCGGCGGTCCCCACCATCTACACCGCCATCAACAATCACAAGGAGCGGGAGAAGTACGATCTCTCCTCCATCAAGTTCTGCATCTCCGGCGGGGCGCCGTTGCCGGTGGAGGTGAAGGCCCAGTTCGAGAAGGTCACCGGCTGCAAGCTGGTGGAGGGTTACGGCCTGTCCGAAAGCTCCCCCGTCGCCACGGTCAACCCGGTGCACGGCACCAGCAAGCCGGGTTCCATCGGCCTTCCTGTGCCCGGCACCATGATCGAGATCATGAGCCTGGAGGACCGGACCAAGCCGGTGCCCCAGGGCGAACGCGGCGAGATCTGCATCCGCGGGCCGCAGGTCATGAAAGGATACTGGAAGCGTCCGCAGGAAACGGCGGACACGCTGCTTGATGGCCGGCTGCACACCGGCGATGTCGGCTTCATGGACGAGGACGGTTTCACCTTCATCGTGGACCGGATCAAGGACATGATCCTGGCCGGCGGTTACAACGTCTATCCGCGCAATGTGGAGGAGGCGCTGTATCAGCATCCGGGCGTGGCGGAGTGCATCGTGCTGGGCGTGCCGGACCCCTATCGCGGACAGACGGTGAAGGCTTACGTCAAACTGCGCGACGGATACGCGCCGACGCCGGAGGAGTTGAAGGGCTTCCTCAAGGACAAGCTCAGCCCCATCGAGATGCCGAAGCAGTTCGAGTTCCGCGACGAACTGCCCAAGACCATGGTCGGCAAGCTGTCCCGCAAGGCCTTGCTGGATGAACTGGCCGAGAAGAAGGCGGGCTGAGGAATGGGCCGACCAGACCGCCGTTGCGGCGTTTCCATGCGACTGCCTCTTGCCGCATCATTGGCGTTGATTGCCGCCGCGGCGCAGGCCGCGCCGGCGGACGATTTCCTGGATGCGCTACGGCCCCTGTGCGGGCAGGCCTATGAGGGGCGGATCGCCGCGAACCAGCCTGCCAGCGCCAACGACCCGTTCGAGGGCAAGACGCTGGTCATGCATGTGCGGGAGTGCGGCCCGGACCAGATCAGGATTCCCTTCCATGTGGGTGAGGACCGGTCGCGCACCTGGGTGCTGACCCGCACGGAGGACGGCCTTCGCCTGAAGCACGACCACCGGCACGAGGACGGAAGCGAGGACAAGGTCACCCAGTATGGCGGCGACACGGCCGCCGAAGGGACGGCGAACCGCCAGGATTTCTCGGTGGACGACTTCTCCAAGGAGATGTTCGGCCGCGAGGGCCTCAATGTATCGCTGACCAATGTCTGGGCGATGGAGGTGGAACCGGGGAAGAGCTTCACCTATGAGCTGTCGCGGCCAGGCCGGCTGTTCCAGGTGGAGTTCGACCTGACGAGACCGGTTCCGCCGCCGCCCGCGCCCTGGGGACATCGCTGAGGCGAAACCGATCTGGTCTGACACACGTCGGCAATGTAGCTGTGGCACGGCATGCGCAATGTCCTGCCACGAGGTTCCGTATGCGCGCCTGGATCGCCGCTGCCGCCCTGCTCCCCATCCCGGTCGCCGTTGCATATTTCCTCTTCGCGCCGGCCGGCGCGGTTGAGGGACCGGGGCCTGTCAGCCGGGTGGCGGCCGGCTATCTGTCCGATGCGCTGAAAGTGCTGGAGCGGAACCACGTGAACCGCGGTTCGGCGGACTGGGTGGAACTCAGGGCGCTGGCGATGCGGGAGGCGGACGGAGCCGCGACGCCCGCCGATACACACAAGGCGATCCGTGCGGTTCTGGAGCGGCTGGGGGAGAAGCACAGCCAGCTCTATGCCCCGCCGCCGCCCCGCTCACCCGAACCGGGCGCGGACGCGCCGCGGAAGCCGCTGCCCGAACCGCAGGGGCGGCTGATCGATGGGCGCTTCGGCCACGTCGCGGTCACCCGGTTCAACGGCAGCAGGGAGCAGGGGCTGCCCTATGCGGAGCGGCTTCGGGCCTTCATCGGCGAGTTCGACGCCGCAGGGGCCTGCGGCTGGATCGTTGACGTTCGGGGCAATGGCGGCGGCAATATCTGGCCGATGCTGGACGGTATCGGCCCGCTGCTCGGCGGGTCGAAGGTCCTGTCGTTCGACATCGCGGGCGATCAGGTCTACGACGTATTCTACAGGGACGGCGTTGCGGTGCAGGCGGGCGGCTGGGCGCCGCGAGCGCCATCCGGTCCCGCGGCCCTGCGCAATCCGGAGGCGCCGGTGGCCGTGCTGATGGACGGCGGCACGGCCAGTTCGGGTGAAGGCATCGTCATCGCGCTGGCCGGCCGCTCCAATGTCCGGACATTCGGACAGCCCACGGCCAATTACGTCTCCGTCAACAATGTCTTCCCGCTGGAGGATGGCGCCGCCCTGGCCGTGACCATGGGGTGGAACCGCGACCGGACCGGGCGCATCTACCGGACGGCCATCAATCCGGACGTGACCGTGGGGACGGAGGGAGAGGAGCCGGTTGCCACCGCGACGGCCTGGTTGGCGGAACAGCCGGCCTGCCGGAACTGACCGGCCATCTTCCCAGTTCCGGCCGGTTGGGCTAATGAGGATGCCGACAGGATAAAGGGAAGGCCATGCCCAAGGTCGTCATCGTCGGCTCCATCAATATCGACATCCTCTCCACCATGCAGCGCGCGCCCCGGCCGGGCGAGACGGTGAACGGCGACACGGTCGCGTTCATGCCGGGCGGCAAGGGCTTGAATCAGGCGGTGGCCTGCGCGCTCCAGAATGTCGAGACGGCCTTCGTCGGGCGGGTGGGGCAGGACGCCTTTGGCGATCAGGTGCTGGCCTTCTTCAAGGAACGTGGGATCGATGCGTCCGGCATCGTGCGCACGGCCACGCAGCCCACCGGCAATGCAATCATCTTCGTGGATTCCAAGGCGGAGAACTGCATCGTCGTGATCCCGGCTGCTAACCGGGAGGTGTGCCCGGAGGATGCGGCCGGCGTCGAGTTCGCCCCCGGCGACGTGGTGGTAAGCCAGTTCGAAGTGCCGCGCACCACTATCGCCGCCGTCTTCGCCCGCGCCCGCAAGGCCGGGGCCGTCACGGTGCTGAACGCGGCGCCGGCGCTGGACGACGCGCCTGACGCCCTCTGGCTCGATACCGACATCCTGGTGGTGAACGAGACGGAGCTGGGGCATTTCGCCGGTGTGGACGTTTCCGCCGACGCGCCGGTCGCGGAGGTGGGGAATGTCGCCCGCCATCTGATCCGCCGCCAGGGTCAGACGGTGATCGCCACGCTGGGAGGTCGCGGGGCCGTGGCAATCACAGAGGCCGGCGAGGTGCTGGTGCCCGGCCGCAAGGTCAAGGCGGTGGATACGACCGGCGCGGGCGACTGCTTCGTCGGCGCGCTCTGCGCGCGCCTGTCCGCGGGGGAAGGGATCGCCGACGCCATGCGCTATGCCGGCGTCGCAGCCTCCATTTCCGTTACCCGGATCGGCACCAGCACCTCCATGCCGGCTGCGGGCGAAGTGCGGGCGGAGCTGGGCTGATCCGGGGACGGCGCGCCGTCCCTCGTTACAAGCTGGTGACAAGGTTCCCTTACAAAGGCGGGGGGCGGCGTGCTATAGGCGCGGCTTTACCGAATCCAGTGCAGGGACCGATGGCAGTCTTCTCCTCAGACCCGGACCGCGGGTTCTTCGGGCATCCACGCGCGCTGATGCCCCTGTTCTTCACCGAGATGTGGGAGCGTTTCAGCTTCTACGGCATGCGCACGCTGCTGATCCTGTATCTCGTCTCCCACTTTGCTTTCCCGCGCGACCGCGCCTACGACACGATGTCGGCCTATCTGGCTCTGGTCTATCTGCTGCCGCTGTTCGGCGGTCTGATCGCCGACCGGCTGCTGGGCTACCAGCGGGCGGTGATGATCGGGGCCACGCTGATGCTGCTGGGCCATGTCGCCATGGCTTATGAAGGCGGCGGGGGCGAAGACCCCGTCGCCGTGGGCGTGATGTTCTTTGCCCTCGCCCTGCTGTCGGTGGGCAACGGCTTCATGAAGCCCAATATCTCCTCGATGGTCGGGAAGCTCTATGCGCCGGACGACCAGCGCCGGGATGCCGGCTTCTCCCTGTTCTACTTCTCCATCAACCTGGGCGCATTCGCCGCCACGCTGATCTGCGGCTGGCTGGGTGAGACTTATGGCTGGAGCTACGGCTTCGGCGCGGCCGCAATCGGCATGGGGCTGGGGCTGTTCGTGTTCCAGCGTTCGCGCCCGATGCTGCCGCCGGATGAGCTGGTGTCGATGGGAACGGGCGCCGCCCTGGCTGAGAAGCCGCGGGTGCCGGCCTGGATGTGGGCAGCGATTCCGGTCGCCGTGGCGGCCTCCTGGGGGCTGATGCAGCGGGCCGACATTGTCGGCTACCTGCTTGCCGTTTCGGCTTTCGTGATGATCGGTTGGGTCCTGGTGATGATGTTCACCAAGGCGACGCCGGTGGCACGCGACCGCATGATCGTGGCCCTGGTCCTTACGCTGTTCGCAATCTTCTTCTGGATGCTGTTCGACCAGTCGCCGGGTTCGCTGAAGCTGCTGGCGGACCATTTCGTGGACCGTCAGGGTTGGGCGGCCAGCCAGTTCGAGGCGCTGAACCCCATGTTCATCGTGCTCATGGCCCCGCTGATGGCAGGTATCTGGACGTTCCTGGCCGTCCGCGGCAAGGACCTGTCCCTGCCGGTGAAGTTCGCGCTGGGGCTTCTCTTCAACGGCGCCGCCTTCGGACTGCTGGTCATCGCCATGCAGGACCCGGAGAACGGCATGCTGATGAGCCTCTGGTGGCTGGTGCTGTTCTACTGGGTGCAGGCGATCGGCGAGCTGTGCCTTTCGCCCATTGGCCTGTCCATGATCACGCGGCTATCCATGCCCGGCACCACCGGCGTGATGATGGGGATCTGGTTCCTGTCCACCGCCGGCGGCGCATGGCTGGCGGGACAGACGGCGAAATGGTTCTCCGCGCCGGAGGAGGTGACGGGGTTCGACGCCGCCTACGGCTTCACGGACCTGTTCTGGAACCTGTTCTGGCCGGCCTGCGTGGCGGGCGTCATCGTGCTTGCCCTGTCCCCGTGGCTGAAGCGGATGATGCATGTCGGGGTGGACACAACCGGCGTGCGGTCCGCCGGCCTGGATGAAGGCGTGCAGGCGGGCAATGTGGTGATGCGGCGCGGCGCCGAATAAGCCGGCTTCCAGCATCGGTCGGAAAAGGCCGCCGGGTTGTCCGGCGGCCTTTTTCATGTCCGTGGCCGGAGTTCCGGCCGTAACGAAAACTCATTCATCGCTTCACACGCCTGTCATGCGAGGGCCTTAAGCAGACGACCGTATGCATCGGGGGCGCGGAAAAGCGCGCAACGCCCGCCGGTGCCCTGCACGCCCTCCGCTCCGCCCCGGTTCCGGGCGCGGACCGCCATCACAGGACCGATCATGACGCCCAGGCACTGTCCGCGGCTGGCTGCCGCGCTGCTTCCTCTTTTCCTCGGCACCACCGCGCTGGCCCAGCCGGCCCAGGACGTCGTTGCCGTGGCCGAGCGGCAGGAGATCGAGGAGATCATCGTCAACGGCACCATCATGTTCCGCAACCGGGCGCCGGACCCCAATCCGGTGCTGTCCTACGACCTGGAGTATTTCCAGCGGTTCGAGCCGGTGTCTGTGGGCGAGATGCTGAAGCGGGTGCCGGGCGTCACCTTCGCTTCCGATGTGCTGGAATATGATGCGGCCCAGATGCGCGGCTTGCCGCCGGGCTATACCCAGGTGCTGATCAACGGGCGACGCGCGCCGGGCGGGGAGGCGGACCGCAGCTTCTTCGTGGACCGTATCCCGGCCGAGCTGGTTGAGCGGGTAGAGATCGTCCGCGCCCCGCGCGCCGATCAGCCCAGCGAAGGCGTGGCCGGCACGCTGAACATCATCACCAAGGACAGCGCCCGGTTCGAGGGCGGCTTCGCCAAGGTCGGCGGGCTGATCAACGAGGACGGCAAGGTGCGCCCTTCCGGCGCAATCGCCTATGCCGACACGCTGGACCGTGACGACACCTCCTACTGGGTGGCGCTGAATTACCAGGGCCGGCGGAACCCGAAGGAAAAGGTGACGGACTTCTTCGGCGGCGAGTTCGAGGAGTTCACCGGGCGCGAACTGCAGGAGGATACACGCGACGGCGTCGACATCTCTGCCAATGGCGAGCTGGTGACGGCGCTGGGCGCAGGGTCATTGCGTCTGTCGGGCCTGATCGTGGACACCGACCGAGACGAGGACGAGACCTCCCTGGTCTATGAGGGGCCGAGCCCGGACGAGCTGGAGCTGGACGAGGTGGAGGTCCAGCGCGAGCGGATCGGCCAGCGGACCTACGCGCTGGGTGCGGAGACGGAGTTCCCGCTGGCCGGCGGCGAGATTGCCCTGATCGCCGGCTGGTCCGGCTACCGCGAGGACACCGACGCCGAGGCGGACGAGGGCGACACGGTGCCGGAAGCGGAGCTTGTCGAGCGCGAAACGCTGAACATCGACGATGACGAATTCACCGGCACGCTGAGCTACCGCTTCGGCGCCGGCCGCATCAGCACCAAGGTCGGCATGGACCTGCTCTACAAGCAGCGGGACAGCGCCCTGCGCACCTTCGAAATCGAGGATGGCGAGGAGGAGGAGGAGACCCCGCCCGGCGCCATCTTCACCATCGAGGAAACCCGCGTCGATCCCTATGCCCGCTTCTCCATCGATCTGACGGACCAGCTCCTCCTTGATGCCGGCGCGCGGTATGAGATCACCAGTCGCGACGTGGAGAGCGAGGGCGACAGCGGCTCCTACGACGTGAAGAACTTCAACCCCTCCGCCCACCTCCGCTATAGCCCGACGGAGGAGGACCGGTTCCTGCTTTCCGTTGCGCGCACCGTGCGGCGGCCCGACTACGACCTGCTGGCCCCGTACCGCCAGGAGGAGGAGCCGGCCGACGAGGATGAGCTGATCGGCAATCCACGCCTGAAGAACGAGACCGCCTGGGGCGTGGATGTGGGCTATGAGCACCAGATCGGCCGGCGCGGCATCTTCGGCGTCAACCTGTTCTACCGCGACGTCACCGACGTGATCGAGCTGGTGAATACGGGCGAGGATACGGAGGCTGGCGGCAGCGTTTACGAGGCCGCCAATATCGGCGACGGCGAGACCTGGGGCGTGGAGTTCGATCTGTCCCTGCCGCTGGACTTCGCCGGCCTGCCGGATACCGGTCTGTTCGCCAACTACACCTGGCTGGATAGCTCCATCACCGACCCCTTCACCGGGGAGGACCGGCGGTTCAACAATCAGCCGGCACACGTCTACAATGTCGGCTTCATCCAGACCATCCCGAGCTGGGATGCGAGCTTCGGCGCCTCCCTGTCCGGCCGCAGCGACGCGACCGAGTCCTCGCTGGACGAGACTGTCGAGCTGCGCTACGGCCAGGATCTGGAGGCCTTCGTGGAGAAGCGCTTCGCCGACCGCTACGTGCTGCGCTTCACCGCCAGCAACCTGCTGGATCGCAAGAAGGAGGAGGATTTCCGCTTCTATGACGGCGATTCGGTGGATGAAATCCTGGCCGCCCGCGCCGCCGGCGAGGTGGACGAATCGGAGCTGGAAAGCGAACGCTCCGGCATCCTTTTCCAGGTGACCCTGCGCGCCGCATTCTGATGTTCGAGCATAGGAAAGTACCGATGACCCGCCAGACCCTATCCGCCGCCGCCGCACTCGCACTTCTGTTGCTGGGCGGGACCGCCTGTGCCGCACCGCCGGCGGAGGTCGCCACCGTGCGGCCGGCGCTGGAGACCGGGCCCGGCATGCCGGACACGGCGGAGGATGGCGATGCGGACGATCCCGCCGTCTGGCTGCATCCGACCGATCCGGCGAAAAGCCTGGTCATCACGGCCGTGAAGGATGCCGGCCTGCGGGTCTACGACCTTCAGGGCCGGCTGGTGCAACGGATCGATCCGGCGCCTGCCGGGGCGGATGGGCTGGCCGGACGCTACAACAATGTGGACGTGGCCTATGGGCTGGCGCTGCCGGGCGGCGGCGCCATGGATGTGGCGGTGGCCAGTGACCGCGGCCGCGACCGCATCATGGTCTGGCGGATCGATCCGGCGGCGCAGGGTGTTCCGCTCACCGACGTCACCGATCCGGAGCAGCCGCAGGTGTTCCCCACCCGGCGCGCCGCGGACGGGTCGGGAGAGGTGCCGAATCCCGCAACGGACCAGCACAGCGCTTATGGCCTGACCACTTGGAAGGGGCCGGACGGGCACCGCGCCATTGTGGCCCAGCGCAACGAAGCGCGGCTGGTGGAACACCGGCTGGTGGTCAATGCCGACGGAACGGTCGGCCATGAACGGCTGCGCCACTGGGACTTCCCCTACAGTCACCGCGGCCAGGACCTGACCATCGAAAGCGAAACCGATCCCGCCCTGGACTGGGCGGCCCAGTTCGAGGGGCTGGCGGTGGACCAGGAGCGCGGCATGCTGTTCGCCGGGCAGGAGGATGTCGGCCTCTGGCGCATCGACCTGACAACCGGCAAGGCGGACGACAAGCCGTTCTATGAGACCCGCGGCTCGGCCAAGAGCTCCTTCAACGTGGAGGAAAGCCGGGTGGTGCGGGATGTGGAGGGGCTCACGCTCTATTACGGGCCGGACGGAAGCGGCTATCTGCTCGCCTCCAGCCAGGGCGATGCCCATGGGGACGAGAAGGCGCCCGATCCGTCCGGGCTGGACGATACCTTCGCCGTGTTCGAGCGGGGCGGGGAGAACCGCTATCTCGGCTCCTTCCGCATCGTCGCTGCCGACGGCGTGGACGGCGTGCAGGAGTGTGACGGGGCCGAGGTGGTGAGCTTCGGGCTGCCGGGCTTCCCGAACGGGCTGCTGGTGGTTCAGGACGGCTATAATGACGACCTGAACGACATGTCCGGAGAGCCCTCGGCCACCAACTTCAAATATGTGGACTGGCAGGCGGTCGCCGGTAGCTTCAAGGAGCCGCTGATGGTCACGCCGGGCGCTTGGGACCCGCGAAAGGGCGCGGCACGCTGACCCGACAGGCGGAAGCTCGGAACCAGGGGCGGGAGCGGCGGCGGGCCGCTTCCGCCCTTTTTGTTTCCGGCATGTTCGTGCCGCCATTGATCACAGGTGAAGAGCAGCGGCCGACATGAGCGGATGGAACCCGGCGAGCGGATTTCCGGTTCTTCTAACACCCGCACCCTGGGCGATCGGCGCCGACTGGACCGGGATAACAAAAGGGAGTCAATCAACATGGGGCGTAGCATCTTCTACATCATCGGCGTGGTCGTGGTGGTGGTCGTCATCCTGTCGCTGCTTGGCGTCGTCTGACATCCGCCAGGAAATCGCTTTCGGGGAAGGGAGCAGGGGCATGGCCGTAGGCAGGCCGGTAACCGTCACCATCCCGCACCAGTTGGGCCGGGCGGAAGCTCGGCGTCGGCTGGAAGGGGCGGCGGGGCAGATCCGCTCCCAACTCTCCGGCATCGCAACGGTCGAGGATGAACAGTGGGTCGGCGACACGCTGACCTTCCGTATCACCGCAATGGCCCAGAGCGTTTCTGGCCGCATCGACGTGATGGAGGAGCAGGTCGCTGTGGAGGTCCGGCTCCCCTGGATGCTGGCCATGCTGGCGGAAAAGCTGAAAGGCAAGATCAGCCGGCAGGGAAGCGTTCTTCTTGAGGATAAGCGGCCCGACCGGGCCTGATCCGGGACAAGATAGTCGGGCAGACTTGCCACAATGCCGGTCGCGGGCGATCATCGCCGCATGGACGACCCCTCAGCTCAGATCACCGATCTTTACCAGCGGCATGCCCGTGAATGGGATTCAGACCGGGGCCGAAGCCTGTTCGAAAAGGACTGGCTGGACCGGTTCCTGTCCGGTCTGCCGCCGGGCGGGAGCATTCTCGATCTTGGCTGCGGTTCGGCCGAGCCCATGGCCCGCTATATCATCGGACAAGGCTTCCGGGTGACGGGCGTGGATGCCGCGCCAAGCCTGATCGACCTGTGCAAGAGCCGGTTTTCCGATCAGGAATGGATCGTCGGCGACATGCGGAGCCTGTCACTGGGACGGAGCTTCGACGGCATCCTGGCCTGGGACAGCTTCTTCCATCTCCGCCACGAAGATCAGCGGAGGATGTTCGACATCTTCCGCCGACATGCGCAGCCCTCGACCGTACTGATGTTCACCAGCGGCCCGTCCCACGGGGAGGCTATCGGAACCTACCGGGGCGAGCCCTTGTACCACGCCAGCCTTGATCCGGAGGAATATCGCCGGCTCCTCGCGGAGCACGGGTTCAGCGTGGCGGAGCATGTCGTCGAGGACCCGGATTGCGGCGGCCACACGATCTGGCTCGCGCGCTCCCGGTAGATCACTGGGGTAGGGGAAGGAGGCGACGGCGCTCAGGCCGTCGCCGTCTTGGCCCGGTAGGGCACCCGGTTGCCGTTCTCGTCGTTCGAGAGATGCAGCTTCGGGGCATCCACACGGCCCAGCACGCGCGCACCACCCTGTGCAAGCCGGATCACCTCCGCCTCTTCCGAGACGATGGCGGCCTCCACCCCGGCCCCGCGGGCCAGACGGGCATGGGCCGTCAGATGCATTTCCGTGCCGTGGACCGGCATGGCGAAGCGGGGACGAACCAGGCTGTACAGCTCCCGCAGCTCGTTCGCCCCTGGATGGCCGGAGACGTGGAGCGGGAAGCCGTCAATGGTGTCGGCGCCCATCAGCACCTCCACCCCGCGGGCGCGGAGTGCGGAGCAGACCTTCTCCACCGCCTCCTCGTTGCCGGGGATGACGCGGGTGGAGAGAACCACCGTGTCGCCCCGCCCGAAGCTGGGAAGGCGGCGGTCACCGCGTGCCAGCTTGGCAAGGGCGGCATTCTCCTCACCCTGGCCGCCGGTGCAGACCAGGGCCGTCTGCGCCCGGTCCAGACCGCGGAGGTGGGACGGCTCGGCCAGGAACTCCGGAACATCGTCCAGCAGACCCAGACCGCGCGCATTCTCCTGCGAATTACGCATGGAGCGGCCGGTGATCGCGACGTGGCGGCCGGATGCCGTCGCCGCCACCGCGGCCGACGCCATGCGGGCCACGTTGGTGGAGAAGCAGCAGATCGCGACCTGACCCTTGCGGCTGGCGAAGAGGCGCATGAACGCCTCCCGCACCATCGCTTCGGAGGTGATCTCCAGATCTTTGTGCGCGTTGGTGCTGTCACACACCATCGCCAGGACGCCGGCGTCGCCGATCTCCCGCAGAGCGTCGAAATCCGTCGGCTCCCCGACCATGGGGGCCGGGTCGAACTTCCAGTCGCCGGTGTGCAGCACCGTACCGGCCTCGGTCCCGATGGCGAGGGCCACGGGTTCCGGCACCGAGTGCGTCATCCGCACGGAGCGGATCTTGAACGGCCCGATCTCGAAGCTGCCGCCGACCGGGTAGCTGTTCAGCTCCACCTCGTCCAGCGTGCTGGCTTCCTCCAGCCGCCGCTCAAGGGCGCGGCAGGCGAAGGGGGTCGCCCAGATCGGGCAGTTGATGGCATAGGGCCACAGGCGGTCGATCGCGCCGATATGATCTTCGTGCGCGTGGGTGACCACAAGGCCCAGAAGCTTGTCGGCGATGGGCGCCAGGAAGGCCGGGTCGGGAACGATGGCGTCCACGCCCTCCATCTCCTCCTCGGGGAAGGACATGCCGGCATCCACCAGCAGCCAGGCGCCATCGTGCCCGTACAAGGTCCAGTTCATGCCGATGCGGCCCAGACCGCCCAACGGCACGACAAGCACTTCGCCGCGCGTCGGCACTGGCCAACGCATTCCGAAGTCGGTGTATCTGTGAAGGGGAACGACGGTGGCCCCCTGGGCGGCCTCGTCGCGATCTCGATCCGCGCTGGCCCGGCCTCCGGGCGTCGCGGCAGCGTCTTGGAAAGAGACGCGGATTTGTTCGTCTGTCATTCGTAACAGACATATAGCCCGCACAGACGCTTATCACAAGCCGCAAGCTCTGCTGAAAATGCATTGCCGCCCGTTTGCGTGCGGTGCCGCTCCCTCGAAATACCGACGCCCTTCACGATAGGGGCTAACCACCATGTTCCTGGGAAATGAGGGCCGGGAAGGTCGCCCGGCGCTGCGGAACGTTTATGTTCATGTGCGCCCTTGCCCTAAGACCGGAGGCTTCATGCCGGACAGCCTGTATCCAGCCGCCAACCCTCCTGCCTTGGCCGAGCGCCTTGCGCAGGTGCGGGCCCGCAGCCTGGCCCTGGCCGAAGGTCTGTCACCGGAGGACATGGTGGTCCAGTCCATGCCGGATGCCAGCCCGGTGAAATGGCATCTGGCCCATACGACATGGTTCTTCGAGACCTTCGTGCTCGGCCCCCAGGCGGGGCAGCCGCCGCTCCGGCCGGAGTGGGGATATCTGTTCAATTCCTATTACGAGGCTGCGGGTCCCCGCCATCCACGCCCTCGACGCGGTCTGCTGACCCGCCCGCCAGTGGCGGAGGTGCTGGAGTGGCGTTCCCTGGTGGACCGGCGGCTCATGGATTTCCTGGCGCAGGACCCGTCCGCCGAAGCGCAGGCCCTGATCGAACTCGGCCTGAACCATGAGCAGCAGCATCAGGAACTGATCCTGACCGACCTGAAGCACCTTCTGTCCGGCAACAGCCTTATGCCGGCCTACCGGGAACGGCCGGAGCAGGAGCCGTCGCCGGCGCCGCCGCTGGGCTGGGCGGAGCATCCCGGCGGGCTGGCGGAGATCGGCTGGGACGGAAAGGGATTCGCCTTCGACAATGAGGGCCCGCGGCACAAGGTCTGGCTGGAGCCCTTCGCCATCGCCGACCGGCCGGTGACCTGCGGCGAGTGGCTGGCCTTCATGGCCGACGGCGGTTACCGCGATCCATCCCTGTGGCTGTCGGACGGCTGGGCCGCGGTTCGGGCGGAAGGCTGGGAGGCGCCGGCCTATTGGCGGCGGGATGAGGATGGCGGCTGGGTTCAGTTCACCCTGGCGGGGGAGCGGCCGGTGAACCAGGCCGAACCGGTGGCCCATGTGAGCCTGTACGAGGCGGACGCCTTCGCCCGCTGGGCCTCCGCGCAATGGACGGGCGCCCGCCTTCCCACTGAAGCGGAGTGGGAAATGACGGTCGGCGGACGCAAGCCCACCGGCGGCTTTGCCGATGCATGGCGTTTCCACCCCCAGCCGCTCACCGGTCCCTCCTGGTGGGGGGAGGTCTGGGAATGGACCGGCTCCGCTTATCTGGCCTATCCCGGCTTCCGCCCGGCCGAAGGGGCGGTGGGGGAATATAATGGCAAGTTCATGAGCGGGCAGATGGTGCTGCGCGGCGGGTCCTGCGCCACGCCCGAAGGGCATGTCCGCCCAACCTATCGGAACTTCTTCCCGCCAGCGGCGCGCTGGCAGTTCAGCGGCCTGCGACTGGCCCGCGACCTGGAATAGGGAGCCTTACCGCATGTCCGCAGCTACCCGCCCGCCGGCCGCCCGGTCCGCCTTCATGGACCTCGCGCCGGAGGTGGAGAACTTCCGCGATGCCGTGCTGGCGGGACTGTCCCGCCGGCCCAGGGCGGTGCCGGCCAAGTTCTTCTATGACGCCGAAGGGTCGCGCCTGTTCGACCGGATCACCGAACTGCCAGAGTACTATCCGACACGCACCGAAATCGGCATCCTTGATCGTTACGGACCCGAAATGGCTGACATGTTCGGCGCCGGGGTGCAGCTCGTCGAGCTCGGAAGCGGGTCGTCAGTGAAGGTGCGGCTGCTGCTGGACCGGCTGACCGCGCCGGCCGGCTATGTCGGGATCGACATCAGCCGCGACCATCTCCGCGAAGCCTGTGAGCGGCTGGCCGAGGACCATCCCGGCCTGGAGGTTCTGGCGCTCTGCGCCGATTATATGGGGGAGGTGGCGGTGCCCCCGCCCTCCAGCGGGCTGCCGCGGCGGCGCGTCGCATTCTTCCCCGGCTCTACCATCGGAAATCTGACGCCGGGGGAGGCGGAGGCGTTCCTGGCGCGCTGGCGGACTTGGCTGGCCGACGACGATGTTCCTGGCGGGATGCTCGTGGGGGTGGACCTGAAGAAGGACCCCGACATCCTCCACGCCGCCTATAATGACGCGGCCGGAGTAACGGCGGCGTTCAACCTGAACCTTCTGGCCCGGATCAACCGTGAGCTGGAGGGTACGTTCGACCTCTCCGCCTTCCGGCACAGGGCGTTCTACAACGCGGAGAAGGGGCGGATTGAAATGCATCTGGAATCGGCGCGCGATCAGATCGCCATGGTGGCCGGCCGCCGCTTCGCCTTCACGGCGGGAGAGACCATCCACACCGAGAACTCGTACAAGTACGACCTGCCGGAGTTCCAGGCCCTGGCCGTCCGCGCCGGATTCACGCCAGCTCGGGTCTGGACCGACGAGGACAGGCTTTTCAGCGTCCATTGGCTTGAGGCCTGAGCGCGCTGCGCATAGAAAAGCCCTACCCCGCAATTTCCGGCCCAACATTCGCCCACTTTCCAGGTGAGGTGATGTGATAGGAATCCGGATCGGAAAGATGGGGGGAGGTCATGGCGCCAACGCTGGCGGGTCGGCAGGATGCGCGCCTGGAACAGGCCTTCCTGCGCGAGCAGCGCGACGGTATCCGGATGGCGACCTTCGCCCGGCTGATCACCCTTGGCGTGATCCTGGGCTGGGTCCTGGTCATCGACGTCAACCATGAGAACCTTGAAGGCTATCTGGTCGCAGCACTGCTGGCCTTGTCCGGTCTTGCCATGTGGGGCGTCAGCCGCATGCCCTTCTACCGCACCTGGCATCTGTACCTGTTCGTGTTGCTGGACCATGCGCTGGTCGCCTACGCGTTCTCCACGCCCTGGATGATCGGCGGGGATGCGGTGCCGCTGGCGATGAATGTGCGCACCGTCTGGTTCGCCTTCTTCTTCATCTTCATCGCCGGCGCGGCCATCACCCAGACGCCCAGCGTGGTGGTGTGGAGCGGGGTGTCGGCCGCCATCTGCTGGTCGGCCGTGGTGCTGAAGGCGCTGGCACAGCCGGACAGCTTTGCCGTCGGCAACAAGGTCCTGCTCGACAATCCCAGTCTGGAGATGTTCCTGAGCGTCACGCTGGACCCGCATTATGTCGATCTGACCGGCTGGATCAGCCAGGTCCTGTTCATGATCCTGGTGTCGCTGACCCTGGCGGCGGCGGTGGGGCGGTCGCGCCGGTTGGTCGTCCGGCAGATCGCGACCGAGCGGGAGCGGGCGAACCTGGCCCGCTATTTCTCCCCCGACGTGGTGGATCGTCTCGCCTCCAAGGACAGCCCGCTGGCCCAGCCGACCCAGCGGCCGGTCGCCATCCTGTTCGCCGACATCGTGGGCTTCACGGCGCTCTGCGAGAATGCGCGGCCGCAAGAGGTGATCGAACTGCTGAGCGAGTTCCGTCAGCGCATGGAAACGGCGGTGTTCGAAAACCAGGGAACGGTGGACAAATATATCGGCGACTGCGTCATGGCCACCTTCGGCCTGCTCTCCGCGACGCCCGGCGACGCCGCCGCGGCCTTGTCCTGCGCCCGCGACATGCTGGACAGCGTGGATGAGTGGAACCGGGAACGCGCGGCGCAGGGGCTGCCTGCCGTGGATCTGGGCATCGGGGTGCATTACGGGCCGGTGACGGTGGGCGATATCGGCGGAGACCGACGGGTGGAGTTCACGGTGGTGGGCGACACGGTCAATGTCGCCAGCCGCCTGATGAGCCTGACCCGCCAGTTGGAGGCGCATCTCGTCATCTCCCACGATCTGGTGGAGGCGGCGAAGATCACCCTGGACGGGCAGGTGCTGGCGGATTTCGAGCGGGCGGACCCGATGACCCTGCGCGGGCGGGAAGGGGCCGTGGCCGTGTGGTACCACCGGCGCGGCGCCATGCCGGGCGCGCAGGAGCCGGGGATCGTGCTGGGCGCGGCCGAGTAGGCGGCCCGCCCTTCAACGGGGGCGACTTCCTCTGTTAAGCTCCCGGACCTCTTCGCGGAACGGGACGCACGATGTTCATCAGCTTCTTCTACGAGCTGCGCAAGGCGCAGGTGCCGGTCTCGCTCAAGGAGTATCTGGCGCTGATGGAAGCCATGCAGGCCAACATCGCCGGCTTCAGCGTGGAGGATTTCTATTACCTCTCCCGCGCCATCCTGGTGAAGGACGAGCGCAACCTGGACCGATTCGACCAGGTGTTCGGCCATGTCTTCAAGGGGCTGGAAGGGGAGGCGGCCACAGGGGAGGACCTTGCACGCGAGCTGCCGGAGGAATGGCTGCGCAAGCTGGCGGAGAAGTACCTGACCGAGGAGGAGAAGGCGCAGATCCAGGCGCTGGGCGGCTGGGACAAGCTGATGGAGACGCTGGCCCAGCGGCTGAAGGAGCAGCAGGGGCGGCACCAGGGCGGCAGCAAATGGATCGGCACCGCGGGCACCAGCCCGTTCGGGGCCTATGGCTACAATCCCGAGGGCGTCCGCATCGGCCAGCATGAGAGCCGGCATCGTCGCGCCGTGAAGGTCTGGGACAAGCGGGAGTTCCGGAACCTCGACGATTCGGTCGAACTCGGCACCCGCAACATCAAGGTGGCGCTCCGCCGGCTCCGCAAGTTCGCCCGGACAGGGGCGGCGGATGTGCTGGACCTGCCGGACACGATCCGCTCCACCGCCGCCAATGCCGGATATCTGGACCTGAAGATGGTGCCGGAGCGGCACAATGCGGTGAAGGTGCTGCTGTTCCTGGACGTGGGCGGCAGCATGGACGACCATATCCAGGTCTGCGAGGAGCTGTTCAGCGCCGCCCGCGGCGAGTTCAAGCACCTGGAATATTTCTACTTCCACAACTGCGTCTATGAGAGCGTGTGGAAGGACAATGCCCGCCGCAATGCGGAGCGGATCAGCACCTGGGATGTAATCCACACCTACGGCCCCGACTACAAGCTGGTCTTCGTCGGCGACGCCAGCATGAGCCCCTATGAGATCGTGCAGCCCGGCGGCAGCGTGGAGCATCTGAACCCGGAAGCCGGGCAGGTCTGGATGCAGCGCCTGCTGGCCCAGTACCGCCGCGCCATCTGGCTGAATCCCACCCAGGAACGCTACTGGGACTTCACCCACTCCATCGGCATGATCCGCCAGATCATGGAAGACCGCATGTACCCGCTGACCCTGCAGGGGCTGGATGCGGGAATGCGGGAGTTGAATCATTAGCGGGATTGTAGGGAAACCCGCTGTTCCGTATCATATGCGTGGTGTTACGGAGGATGCCATGCCCAATGCCAGTGCTGCGGATGTCGCCAAGAATTTCGGCGCCTATCGCGAGCAGGCCCAACGTGAGCCCGTCATCGTCACGCAATATGGCAAGCCATCGGTCGTGATCCTGTCGGCGGAGGAGTATGCGCGCCTTCAGGAGTTGGATCGGCGGATTCTCCGGCTGGAAGAGATGTCCGACGACGAGCTGGACGAGATGCTGACGGCGGAAATCCCGCCGGAGCACCGCTACTCCATCAATGATATCCCGGACTGACCGGCCGTGCCGCTGCCGCAAGCGCCTTTCCCAGGCTTGGTGGTGCGCTATGCGTTCCTGTGGTCGCACGAAGCCCGTAGCGGTCGCGAGCAAGGCGCAAAAGACCGCCCTTGCGTGATCGTGGTCGCGCGGCGGCGTCTTGCCGACGGGCGCTATCTGGTTCGGGTGGCGCCAATAACGCATCGGGAGTCTGATTCAGGGCGCGGCATTCCATTGCCGGTCAAGGTCAAGCGGCACCTCGGTCTGGATGCGGATGCATCCTGGGTGATCCTGGACGAGTTCAACCAGTTCATCTGGCCCGGCGTCGACCTGCGCCCCGTCTCCCATGAACGGCCCGGGGTCTGGACCTACGGCGTCCTACCGGAGGAGCTGTTTGCGGACATCCGGGCCATGGTGCGATCCATCATCGAAGGGCGACGTGCGTCCGTCATTCAGCGCGACGACTGAATTCGACGCACAGCGGCGCATGGCAGGCGGCCATCCCATGCCCCGCATGCGATTGAAAGAATTGGGCTTAGGGACTAGTCTGCCGCCCGCCCGATAAACCCCGCTGAATGGGGAGTGGCAGAAAGGACCCGAATTATGAGCACCGAAGCGATTCCGGTGACGATCGCCCGTGGCGACGGCATCGGTCCCGAGATCATGGATGCGACCCTGGAAATCCTCCAGGCCAGCGGCGCGAACCTCGCCTTCGAGGAAATCCAGATCGGCGAGAGCGTCTACAAGCGCGGCATCATGAACGGCATGGAGCCGTCCGCCTGGGAAAGCCTGCGCCGCACCAAGGTATTCCTGAAAGCCCCGATCACCACCCCGCAGGGTGGCGGCTACAAGTCCCTGAACGTGACGATCCGCGGCGCGCTGGGCCTGTTCGCCAATATCCGCCCCTGCGTCAGCTACCACCCGTTCGTGAACACGAAGCACCCGCAGATGGACGTGGTGATCGTGCGCGAGAACGAGGAGGACCTGTATGCCGGCATCGAGTACCGGCAGACCCAGGGCGTCACCCAGGCGGTGAAGCTGATCTCCCGCCCCGGCTCGGAAAAGATCATCCGCTATGCCTTCGAGTACGCCCGCGCCAACCACCGGCGCAAGGTCACGGCGTTCGTGAAGGACAACATCATGAAGATCAGCGATGGCCTGTTCCATCGCGTCTTCGATGAGATCGCGGCCGAGTATCCGGAGATCGAAGCCGAGACGATGATCATCGACATCGGCGCGGCCCGTCTTGCCGACACGCCGGAGCATTTCGACGTCATCGTCACGCTGAACCTGTATGGCGACATCATCTCCGACATCGCCGCCCAGATCACCGGTTCGGTCGGGCTTGCCGGCTCCTCCAACATCGGCGACCAGTGCGCCATGTTCGAGGCGATCCACGGCTCCGCCCCCACCATCGCTGGCAAGGGCATCGCCAACCCGTCCGGCCTGATCCTGGCCAGCGTCATGATGCTGGTCCATATCGGGCAGGCCGAGGCGGCGGAGAAGATCCATAATGCCTGGCTGAAGATGATCGAGGACGGCATCCACACCGTCGACATCTTCAAGCGTGGCGTCTCCAAGGCCCGAGTCGGCACCCGCGATTTCGCCGCCAACCTGATCGACCGGCTGGGCGAGCGTCCGACCACCCTGACCCCGGCCAGCTATCCGGTGGATGTGAAGGCGACCCTGACCGGCTTCGCGCTGAAGGAGGTCGTCCCGGCCGACAAGCGTCTGGTGGGCGTGGACGTGTTCCTGGACCATCGCGGCGGCAATGGCGACGAGCTGGCCGCCAAGGTCCAGCCGCTGGTGGGCGACGGGCTGAAGCTGGCGATGATCTCCAACCGCGGTCAGAAGGTGTGGCCGGAGGGCGTGGGCGAGACCTTCTGCACCGACCACTGGCGCCTGCGCGTCATGGGCGAGGGGAAGGATGCCCCCGTGCAGCCGGGCCGCATCGCCGAGCTGCTGGGCCGGCTGGGCGAGGGCGGGTTCGATGTCGTCCAGACCGCGAGCCTCTACACCTATGACGGTGCGCCGGGCTTCTCGCTGGCGCAGGGCCAGTAAACCCGCTGTCGGACTGGTTCCGAGGGACCGATTCGCCGAAATCGTAAGATTCAGAAACGGTCCCTCTACCCATCCCCTCGCAGGTTTGGTATCGTGCGTGTCATAGCGCCACAAGATGTTGTCACATTTGCTGTGGTCGCTTGTTTACATGGTTGCCGATCCCCCAAAGGTGCGGAAACGCTGGAAAGGCGGCCCGCACCCGTGGGGTTGTCACGGGAACCAGGGAGCTTGAAGGGGGCTTGAATGAGCTGGACGGACGAGCGGGTGGCAAAGCTGCGCGAACTCTGGGGACAGGGGATGAGCGCCAGTGAAATCGCCGATCTCCTTGGCGACATCACCCGCAACGCGGTAATCGGCAAGGCCCACCGGCTCGGCCTCTCTGGCCGGCCGTCGCCGATCAAGAAGAAAGAAACCAAGGGCGCGACGATCCTTTCGCTGACCGAGCGCATGTGCAAGTGGCCGGTCGGCGATCCGAAGAGCCCGGATTTCCATTTCTGCGGCAAGCAGGCCCATGCCGGCCTGCCTTACTGCGCAGAGCATGCGGCGCTCGCCTACCAGCCCGCCAAGCGGCGGGATGAGGAGCGGAAGGTCAGCGTCGCCTGAGCTTCCTACTGTTCGGCAGAACCCCGGCATTCCAGGTGCCGGGGTTTTTGCTGTTCATTGCCGACCTGATCCGGGAGCGTTCCCGCCGCTGCCCTGTTCCTTTGCAGACGCTCTGGAATCAAGG
Source organism: Indioceanicola profundi (assembly GCF_003568845.1). NCBI lineage: Bacteria > Pseudomonadati > Pseudomonadota > Alphaproteobacteria > Rhodospirillales > Azospirillaceae > Indioceanicola > Indioceanicola profundi. The sequence continues at coordinate 804,239 of NZ_CP030126.1, forward strand.
AGGCACAGGCATGAATGGGGATGCGGCCGTTCTGGCCCGGCTGAACGACCTGCTGCAACTGGAATGCGACGCGCTGGCCTCCTACCATCTGGCGATCACGTTGTTGCGGTCGCCGGAGCACCGCGCGCCCATGCAGGACTTCCTGGCCGACCATGAGCGGCATGTGCGCGACCTCACCGCCATGATCCATGGCCGTGGCAGCCTGGCGCTACGGCTGCCGCACATCCCCACCGGAATGTTCAAGGTGGCCGTTCAGGCCGCGGGCGCGCTGGGGGACGAGCGGGCGGTGCTGCTGGCCTTCCGGGCGAATGAGCAGCAGGCCAGGGACAAATATGCCCGCGAGGCCGGCATGAACCAGCCGCCGGAGGTCGCGGCCCTTCTCAGCCGGCATGCGGATGACGAGGCCAGACATTTCGACTGGGTCTGCGCCACGCTGGATCGGCTGGGCGTGGGAAGCGGCACGGCGGTGGGAACCGTGGTGGGCCTGTTCTCCAGCTTTCACGGCGCTGCCGCAAACGCGGTGGAGGCGGTGGGGCGCTGCGGCCTGGAAATGGCCTACCGCATGACGCGCCCCACCTGAGCCGATCGGTCAGCCCTTGCGGATGCCGGTGTCCTTGCTCTCGCCTCCATCCTGGGCGGGACGGGAATAGCGCGGCTCCGCCTCCGACTGGGCCTGGTCGGCATCGCCGGAGTGGCGGCGGCCGACTTCCCCGCCTTCGCGGGCGCGGCGGGCATGTTCCTCGGGCGTGCTGGACAGGCCGGCGAAGCCGCCGTCGGGCGCCTTGTGCAGGCCGTCCTTCGGCACATCCTTGCCGTCGCCGATGCCCTCGGAATGGGGCTGGTGGCCGGTGCGTGTCATCTGGACTCTCCTGTTCCGGTGGATGTGCGCTGCCAACAGGGGCGGGCCAAGGAGGTTGCCCCGCTGGCGGCCCGGAATGATCCGTAGCCTCCGCCGTTGATCCCTGTAGACCGACGCAAACCGAATCGGATGCCCGGAGGGAGAGATCATGCCGAACGACCAGAAGTCCCGTCCCGAGGAGCGCCCCGCGGAGAAACACACGGGTCAGGGCGACAAGCCGGGTGCGGGCGCCCAGCGCACGGACATGGATCACACGCCCGGCGACGGCACCCTGCAGGGCGCCACCCCGGCCGGCCTGACCGCCGATGAGCTGCGCAAGCGGGCGGAGGATACCGACCGCACGTCCGAACCGGGGACGGGCTGAACCCCTGGAAAGAAAACGGGCGGCACCCTCTGCGGCGCCGCCCGTTCCCGACCGGTCGGAAGGGGGAGTGGGGCTTAGAGCCCCATCTCCTTCTTCAGATTCTCGTCGATCTTGGCCAGGAAGTCCTGGGTGGTCAGCCAGGGCTGCTCCGGCCCGATCAGCAGGGCCAGATCCTTGGTCATGAAGCCGGCTTCCACCGTCTCCACGCAGACCCGCTCCAGCGTCTTGGCGAACAGGATGACTTCCGGCGTCTGGTCGAACTTGCCGCGATATTCCAGGCCCCGGGTCCAGGCGAAGATGCTGGCGATCGGGTTGGTGCTGGTCGGCCGGCCCTTCTGGTGCTCCCGGAAGTGGCGGGTCACGGTGCCGTGGGCGGCTTCCGCCTCCACCGTCTTGCCGTCGGGGGTCATCAGCACGGAGGTCATCAGACCCAGGCTGCCGAAGCCCTGGGCAACCAGATCCGACTGCACGTCGCCGTCATAGTTCTTCGCCGCCCAGACGAAGTTGCCGTTCCACTTCAGGGCGGAGGCGACCATGTCGTCGATCAGGCGGTGCTCGTAGGTGATGCCCTTCGCCTCGAACTGGTCCTTGAACTCGGCGTCGAACACTTCCTGGAACAGGTCCTTGAAGCGGCCGTCATAGGCCTTCAGGATCGTGTTCTTGGTGGACAGATAGACCGGATAGCCGCGCTGCAGGCCATAATTCATGCAGGCCCGGGCGAAGCCGCGGATCGATTCGTCCACATTGTACATGCCCATCGCGATGCCCGGCCCGTCGAAGTCGAAGACGGTGTGCCGGATGTTGCTGGTGCCGTCCTTGCTGGTGAAGGTGATGGACAGGCGGCCGGCGGACGGGATGATGAAATCGGTGGCCTTGTACTGGTCGCCGAAGGCATGGCGGCCGATCACGATCGGCGCCGTCCAGTTCGGAACCAGACGCGGCACGTTCTTGCAGATGATGGGCTCACGGAAGACGGTGCCGCCCAGGATGTTGCGGATCGTGCCGTTCGGCGACCGCCACATCTGCTTCAGGCCGAACTCCTCCACCCGCGCCTCGTCGGGGGTGATGGTGGCGCACTTCACGGCGACGCCGTACTGCTTCGTGGCCTCCGCGGCCTCCACAGTGACCTGGTCGTCGGTCTTGTCGCGGTTCTCAACGCCCAGATCGTAGTACTTCAGGTCCACATCCAGGTAGGGAAGGATCAGGCGGTCCTTGATGAACTGCCAGATCACGCGGGTCATCTCGTCGCCATCCATCTCGACGATCGGATTTACGACCTTGATCTTGGGCATAGGTTGCTCTCCCGGTGGTTCGGCCGCCGCGCTGACACCGGTGTCCGGAGGCAAAGGCGGGCCGTCAGGCTGGAAATCGGCGGTGACTATAACCCGGAACGGCCACGGCTCCGCAAGCGGTGCCCGTCCGTCCGGTATGCGTTCACAGCCGGCGGATATTGTCCCCGACGCTGGGGTCGGGCTGGCGCATGATGGCGGGCAGGATGTCCTCCACCCTGTCCACGATGGTGTAGAGGGCACGCTCGGCGCCGGGGATGTTCGGCTTGCGCATGAAGCCCGTCGCCTGCATATGGTTCAGCAGGTCGATCAGCGGCTGCCAGAACCCGTCCACATTGGCGATGATGATGGGCTTGTCGTGCAGTTGCAGCTGCCGCCAGGTGATGATCTCGAATGCCTCGTCCAGCGTGCCGATGCCGCCCGGCAGGATGACGAAGGCGTCCGACCGCTCCACCATCATGGCTTTGCGGATGTGCATGCTGTCCACGACATGCAACTCGGTCAGACCGGTGTGATCGACCTCCAGCGCCTGGATGTGTTCGGGGATGATGCCCACGACCTCGCCGCCGGCTGCGAGCGTCGCATCCGCCGTGATGCCCATCAGCCCGACCCGGCCGCCGCCATAAACCAGTCGCAGCCCAGCCTGGCCAATCTGGGTCCCAAGCTCATGTGCCGCTTGCTTGTACGTGTCCGCCACATTGCCGGAGGAGCCGCAATACACGCAGACGGAACGGATTTGCGACATGACGCTTCCTTGCTATCGCCGGTGGAACCGGTCCCGATCTTGCGCCGCAGCACCGGTGGGGCCATGTTGGAACCACGGTCCGCGGCAGGAACTCCGCGGTTACACCATCCCCGTCCGGCAGACAAGCGGGCAGGGGATGGCGCGGAGAGTCGGCGGACGGGTTTGCATCCACTGGAAAAGGGATCGGCTAGATGTTGCGTCGCAGGATCGGAAATCACCTCATGGCCGTGACGGCCGTCACTCTGCTCGGCCTTGCCGCCGGTCCCGCCCTGGCCCAGTCGCCGGAGCAGCTGGTGAATCAGCGTCAGGAGAACATGAAACAGCTCGGCGGCGCCATGAAGGTCCTCTCCGGCTACGTGAAGGGCGAGGCCGACCAGGCGGCTGCGTCGAAGGCCGCACAGGTGCTGGTGGATGTCGGCGGGCAGATGCAGGAATGGTGGCCGGAGGGAACGGCCGTCGGCGTCGGCGACAGCGAGGCCAAGCCGGCCATCTGGACCGAGACGGAGAAGTTCAACGCCAACATCGAGAAAATGAAGGCCGCCACGCCGGCCCTGCTGGCCGCCGTGCAGAGCAGCGACAGCGGAGCCACCGGCAAGCAGCTCGGCGCCGTGGGCGCGACCTGCAAGAGCTGCCACCAGGATTACAAGGCGGACTGATCCGATGCGGTCGCCGCAAGCCGCATCCACTACCGCGCCCGCGTCCCGGACCGTCACGGTCTGGGACGCGCCCACCCGTATCTTCCACTGGGCGCTCGTCCTGTGTCTCGCCGGTTCCTGGTGGACGGCGGAGAATGACGACTGGGAGACGCACCTGCTGTTCGGTTACGGCGTGCTGGGGCTGGTGGCGTTCCGACTGATCTGGGGCCTGCTGGGCAGCGAGACGGCCCGGTTCCGGCATTTCCTCAAGGGGCCGGGCGCGGCGCTGTCCCATCTGCGGGGGCTTGTCCTGCCCGGCCCCCTGGCACCCGAAGCCGGGCACAATCCGGCTGGGGGCTATGCCGTGGCGCTGATCCTGCTGCTGCTCGCACTCCAGGTCGGAACCGGCCTGTTCCTGTCCGGAGGAGACATCTTCCTGATCGAGGCGCCGTTGAGCGGCGCCGTGTCGTCCGACACGACCGATACGCTGGAATGGCTGCACGAGACCAACTTCAACCTGCTTCTGGCGCTGGCGGGCCTGCATGTGGTCGCGGTGCTGGGCTATTGGGGGCTGAAGCGCGCAAACCTGATCCGCCCCATGCTGACCGGGAGGATGGAACTGCCCGCGGATGCTAGGCCGCCGCGGATCGCCTCATCACTGCTGGCGCTCATGGTCGCAGGCGGGGTAGCCCTCTCCGTCTGGGCTTTCGTGACCTTCGTTTAGGCGCTTGGAGTGCCTCCATCTCGAGGGGGCGACAGGGGCTATGGGTTGGCGTAGGTTGGGTTTGTGTGCAGTGCGGCCTTGCAGGGTGGGGACGATATGAACCGGTCGATACTGGGCGGCATGGTGGCCGTCCTGCTGCTGCTGATCGGGATCGTCGCCTGGCGCGCCGGCACCTTCGCCACGGGCGACGGGACCGGCCAACCGGCGCCGGTGCCGGTGACGCGCGAGGCAACGCCCGTTCAGCCGCAGGCCGTGCCGGAACCTGAGCCGGAGCCCGTAACGCCCGCCCCGAGCTTTGACGTCGTCCGCATCGAGGCGGATGGCACCGCCGTGCTGGCCGGGCGTGCCGCGCCGGGGGCGGAGGTGACCATCCACGATGGAGAGCGGGTGGTCGGCACGGTAACCGCCGATTCCCGTGGCGAATGGGTCCTGCTGCCCCAGGAAGCGCTGCCGTCCGGTGCGCGTGAGCTGCGGGTGGAGGCGCGCAATCCGGATGGAACGCAGGTGGCCGGCGCGGACAGCGTCGTGCTGGTCGTGCCGGAGCCGAAGCGGGACATTGCCGGCCGTCGGCAGGAGCAGACTGGCGGAGCTTTGGCGGTTCTGACCCCGGAGGAGGGGGCGCCGAGGGTGCTGCAGGCCCCGCCCACCGACGGTACGGCCGGGAGCACGCCGTCACCCGGCGGGGTCGTGGCGGTGGACGCGATCAACTACGACCGTGACGGCCGGGTCAGCGTCGGCGGGCGCGCCGCGGCCGGCAGAGAGGTGATGGTCTACCTGGACAATACGCTGGTCGGCCGTGCCACGGCCGACGATCAGGGCCGGTGGGAACTGACGCCGGATCAACCGGTCCAGGCGGGACAGCGCAGCCTGCGCATCGACCAGCTCGGCCCCGACGGCAAGGTATCCGGCAGGGCGGAGGTGGCATTCGACCGGCGGGAGATCGGAGAGACCGCTCTCGGCGGCCGGGCTGTGGTCGTCCTGCCCGGCAATAATCTCTGGACCATCGCGCGCCGTAGCTTTGGCGGCGGGCCGCAGTACACCATGATCTTCGAGGCCAACCAGGGCCAGATCCGGGACCCGGACCTGATCTATCCCGGCCAGATCTTCATTCTGCCCGGCGGTCAGGCCGGGCACTGAGGCCTGTCAGAGATAGCGGCCGAAGACACGCAGATAGGGACGGACCTCCTGCACGAACTGTACGGTCTCGTACATCACATCGTTCAGGGTGAGGGGGCCGGGCACCTGCCGCTGGCCCAGCACCATGATCTTCTGCGCGTCATCCACCACGAACCGCGCAAACTTCAGCCACATGGTGGCGCGCAGGATGGTCATCAGCTTCTGCCGCTTTTCCGGTGATTCGATGCTGTAGGGCAGATAGCCCACCTCTGCCCAGATCTGGAACAGGGTGGACGGCCCTTCCTGCGGGGTCAGGGAGACACGGAACAGCAGCCCGTCCAGGAAGAAATGATGGCGGGAGGCCACCGGCTCACGCCGGACCTCCACCTCGCCTGTATCCAACACGGTGACCAACCCCGGACCAAGGGGCAGCCCCGCCTCGACCTCGCGGGCGAGCCGGGCGACGGTGCCGAGGGCCTGGGACATGGCGCAGTCGCTCCACTGTAAAGGGTACGTCCCCTGGGATATACGCCACCAACCCTTTCGGTCCAGTGAATTTGGATGGGGTCTGGGCAAAGGCCGGGCTTTCCAGGCCGGCCCGAGGGGAGCATACTGTGGTAATCCCAGGAGCGCGCCGATCCCAATGATCCCCTATCCCGACGTGACATCGCTGCCCGAAGAGCTGGCCCGGGCGGTCGGCAGGATGGTGCGGCTGGTCAACGAGATGCGCCGCCGCCATCCGGATCTGGACACGCTCGCCCTGTCCACCGAAACAGCGCTCGACCGCGAGGCAGCCACGGTCCTGGCCGACTGGGTGGAGTGCCAGGGCGGGAATTTCCGGCTGATGCTGAGCCCGTGGGATGGCCGCCAGTTCCTGAACGGCCGCAGCCCCTTCGCTTCCGCCCCGCAGGCGGCGTCAGGGGCGGGAGCGGAGGAGGAGCCGGAGCTCCCCTGATCGCCGCCCTGGCCCGCTGCGGTCCTACTCGTCCAGCATGTCGCCTTCCTGTGCGACCTCCTCGGCCAGTTCCTGCGCCAGCTCGGCGAACAGGAAGGCGTCGGCCTCCACGCCCTGGGCCTCGCAGATGCGCATGAACACCCGGTAGGCATGCAGCGTCGCGACGTCCAGCGCCGCTTCGTCCGCCTCCTCGGAGTGACGCTCCTTGATCCCGCGCTCCTCCAGCGTGCCCAGCACGTCCATGTCGGCGGCCTGCAGGACTGCATCCATTGCCCGTTTGTGAAGGCTCGACATCTTCTCACTCCCGAAAGCCGGGGGGATTCCCCCGCTAGGACAGGCCGCCGATCCGCGGCCCCATCCAGCATAGCAACACAGCCGCGCCTCATATCAGCCCGCCTTACGGCTGGAAATCTCTTTCGCGTCAGACCTGCCGCGCAGGAGTTAGAGCGATTTGCGAAAGCCAGCGGCGCCTGCATCTATGCCGCACCCTGACCGTTGCAATGCCTGATGCGATGGAAGGATGCGCAGAGGGATAGGGGCAGCGGCGGACTGCCACCTCTGAAACATGCATTTGTGTGAATGGTTGTCGTACAAAGACATTGCCCCTGTTCCCGACGCGGTAATTTCATGTCCAGCCGCAGCATGCGCAGCTTCCCCTCCCGGCCTCTGTACGGCTGCTCCATCCACTGCCCGGCAATCTGCTGGCCCTACCGCCCGGAAGCGTGAACATGGCTGCTGACGGCGGTGGCCGGACGACGACCTGGCCGCGTGGCGGCGGCGCCATGGGCGCGCGGATCAGGTCCTATGACTGGTCCCGCACCTCCGCCGGGCCCGTTTCGGACTGGCCGCAGAGTCTGCGGACGGCGGTTGGGATCATGCTGAGCACGCGGCACCCGATGTTCATCTTCTGGGGGCCGGAGCATCTCTGCCTCTACAACGACGCTTACAGCGCCTCCCTCGGTCCGGAGAAGCACCCCTCCATCCTGGGCACGCCTGGACGCGAGGCGTTCACCGAAATCTGGACGATCATCGGACCGCAAATTGAACAGGTCATGTCCGGCGGCGAGCCGACCTGGCATCGAAACCATCTGGTCCCCATCGTCCGCCATGGCCGACGGGAGGATGTGTACTGGACCTACAGCTTCGGTCCGATCAACGATGCCGATGCGCCCAACGAAGTCGGCGGCGTGCTGGTCGTCGTCACGGAGACCACCATGGAGGTGGTTGCCCGGCAGGAGAGCGAGGAGCGGTTCCAGGCCTTGGCAGAGGCCAGTTCCGAAGCCCTGTTCCGCATGAGCCCGGACTGGTCCGAGTTGCGCCAGCTCCGCGGCGGCGGCGTCGTGCCCGACACGGAAACACCGGTGCGCAACTGGATGGAGTGGTACGTCCATCCGGACGACCGGGCACTCTGCCGGGGCGTGATCCGGGACGCCATCCAGACCAGGGGCAGCGTCCAGCTGGAGCACCGGATCATCCGCCTTGACGGCAGAACGGGCTGGTCCCTCACGCGCGCGGTGCCGATCCTGGGACCGGACGGAGAGGTCACGGAATGGTTCGGCGCGGCCAGCAACGTGACCGCCCGCCGCCGCGCGGAGGAGGCGCTGCGGGAGAGCGAGGCCAGCCTTGCCACCATCTTTGCCCGCGCTGCGGTCGGCCTGTCGGAGATCGCCCCGGACGGCCGCTTCCTCAAAGTGAATGATGAAATCTGCCGGATACTGGGGCGGCCGCGGGAGGAGATTCTCAATCTCACCATTGCCGACGTGACCCATCCCGAGGAGGTCGAGGCCAGCCTTTCCGCGGCAGACTGGGTCCTCCGCTCCGGAAAGTCCATTTCGCTGGACAAGCGCTATATGCGTCCGGACGGGACGGTAGTATGGGCGAACAGCAGTCTGGCCTCCCTGGGAAACGGGGAGCGGCTGCTGGCGGTCACGGCCGATCTGAGCGCCCGGCGCAAGGCGGAGCAGGCCCTTCGCCACAGCGAGGAGCGCCTCCGCAGCACCTTCCAGATCAGGACGGTGGGCGTCATGTTCTGGGGCAAGCGGTTCGGGCTCACCGACACGAACGACGCCTTTCTGGAAATGACCGGATTCAGCCGGGAAGAGGCGCTGGGCAAGACGTGGCAGGAGCTGACGCCGCTGGAGTTCCATCCGGCCTCGCTCAAGGCGGTCGAGGAGGTGACCAGCCTGGGCGAGACCACGCCCTATGAGAAGCAGTACTACCGCAAGGATGGTTCCCGCTGGTGGGGGCTGTTCGCCGCCCGCAGGGTGGGCGACGAGGTGGTCGAGTTCGTTCTGGACGTCACCGAGCGCCGGCAGGCGGAAGCCGCCCTGCGCGAGAGCGAGGCGCGGTTCCGCACCCTGGCCGAAACCATGCCCCAACTGGTCTGGACGGCGCTGGAGGCTGGCGGCTGCACCTGGGTCAATCACCGGTGGGCGGAGTTCACCGGGCTGCCGGCGGAGAGCATGCGGGGGCTGGGCTGGCTGTCCGTCCTGCATCCCGACGACCGCGACCGGGTGCGGCGTATCTGGGACAGTGCGCCGACGTCGGACTGGTACGAGGCCGAGTTCCGGATGCGGCGCGCCGACGGGGCTTGGCGCTGGTTCCAGGTGATGGCCAAGCCTGTTCCCGTCGCCGGGGCCGAGGAACGGGAATGGTGCGGCGCCTGCTCCGACATCACAGAGCTGAAGGAGGTCGAGGCGGTCTTGCGGGCCGCGCGCGACGAGGCCGAGCGGGCACGTGCCGCGGCCGAGGAGGCGAACCAGGCCAAATCCCGTTTCCTGGCGGCGGCCAGCCACGATCTGCGCCAGCCCGTCATGGCGGCCGGCCTCTATATGGGGCTGCTGGAAAGCCGTGTGCGGGATGCGGAGGCGCGCGGGCTGGTGGAGATGGTCTCCCTCTCCCTGGAGGGGCTGCGCGGCATGCTGAACGGCCTGCTGGAGATGGCGCGGTTGGAGGCCGGAATCGTCGAGCCGAAGCTGGAGACCTTCGCCCTGGACGAGCTGCTGCAACGGCTGGGCGCGGAGTTCACCGGGCCGGCCGGCGCGGCGCGGCTCTGGCTCCGAGTGCCGCCGACGGGGGCGGTGGTGCGGAGCGACCGATTGTTGCTGGAGCTGGTGCTGCGCAACCTGATCTCCAATGCCGTCAAATATACCCGGCAGGGCGGTGTCACGGTGCAGTGCGTCCGCGTCGATCGCTGCGTCCGCATCGACGTGGCGGATACCGGCCCCGGCATCGCGCCGGAGCATGTGGGCCGCGTGTTCGAGGATTTCATGCAGGTGGGAGAGGAGAACCGCTCCATCGGCTTCGGCATCGGCCTTGCCACGGTGCGCCGGGCGGCGGACCTGCTGGGCCATCGGGTGGAGGTGCGCTCCATACCCGATCAGGGCTCGACCTTCAGCGTCTGGGTGCCAGACGGGGAGGGGGGCGCGCGAACGACGGGCGCCGCCGCTCCTGGCGAGGACGCCCCGCTGCCCGCGCGCACGGCGCTGGTGGTGGAGGATGACCGGATGGTCGCCGCCGCCCTCTGCATGGCGCTGTCCGACTGGGGGCTGGTGGTCACGGTGGCCCATTCCGTCACCGAGGCGCGCGCCGCGGCGGACGGACGGCGGTTCGACTGCGTGGTCTCCGACTTCCAGCTTCCCGACGGCAACGGCTTCGACGCCATCGCGGCCGCGCGCGAGAGTGGATCGGGCGAGGCGGTCCTCTTGACCGGAGACACCCGCCCCGACACCCTCCGCCGCGCCCACGAGGCCGGCCTGCGCCTGCTCACTAAGCCGGTGGATGTGCGGGCCCTGCGCGCGGCGGTGCGGGAGGCGACGGATGAGGGGGCGGGGACGTATCAGATTTGAGGAAGGTATGATGAGATGGCCGGTGGACCGTGATCGATCTCCGGCATCGCCATATCCTCGCCCTTCGACAGGCTCGGGGTGAGGATATGGTTGCGGGCCTCGTTGGACAGCGGCGGGATGGTGGTTTCCGAGCCTCGTGACCGGAGAAAATTTGCCGAACGGGCACGGAGCCAAGTGGTCCTCACCCTGAGCCTGTCGAAGGGCGGGGAGCACTTGGCGGTGGTTCAGGAATGACAACGGCCCCGGCGCTTTCCCGCCGGGGCCGTTTCGCAATCAAGAAATCCCGGCCAGCACCTGCTGCACATCACCCCGGGCGCTTACTCGGCGTAGGTCGCAAGGAGGGCGGAGCCCGGATTGCGACGTCACCCGTGGGCGGATGATGTGTCGCAATCCGCCTCCGGCTTCTTGCGACCTACGGCGCTGGGGAATATCCCTCAGCTACACCCCGTCGTACCCCCACAGGTGTCGCACTTCAGGCAGGTGCCGTTGCGGACCAGGGTCATGTTCTGGCACTCGGGGCAGGGGTCGCCTTCGTAGCCCTTCATGCGGGCTTCGCGGATGCGCTCCATGCGGGAGTCGGCTCCGCCGCTGCGGGACGTGTGGACATGGGCGGCGGCGACCTCGGCGGCAGGGGCCGCATGGGTATGCGCGTGGCTGTGGCCGTGGGTGCCGGTGGCCTTGACCGGCTCCGCGGCGCGGGCCTCGGTGGCGGTCTCGTAGGCCTGGACGGCGCGGCCCATCTGGCCGCCGGGCAGGACCCGCAGGTTGGAGCGGACATAGCCGGTGCTGGCCACGCGGGCCACCACGTCCAGCGTTTCCTGGCTGATCGGGGCCGCGGGGCGGTGGCTGGGAGCCACGGGGGCCTCCATCTCCTTCAACTCGGCCTGGGCTACGCCGCCGCCCATCGTGTCAGGCAGCAGATCCTCCGGCGTGGCATGGGCCAGATCGTGGCGGCCGAGATAGGAGATGGCCAGCTCACGGAACACATAGTCCAGGATGCTGGTCGCCATCTTGATGGCATCGTTGCCCTGGACCATGCCGCTGGGCTCGAACCGGGTGAAGGTGAAGGCCTCCACATACTCCTCCAGCGGCACGCCGTACTGGAGCCCGAGGGAGATGGCGATGGCGAAGTTGTTCATCAGGCTGCGGAAGGCGGCGCCCTCCTTGTGCATGTCGATGAAGATCTCGCCGATGCGGCCGTCCTCATACTCGCCGGTGCGCAGATAGACCTTGTGCCCGCCCACCATGGCCTTCTGGGTGTAGCCCTTGCGCCGATGGGGCAGCTTCTCCCGCTCGGTGGCGCGGATCACGCGCTCAACCACCCGCTCCACGATGCGCTCGGCGACGACGGGGATGCGGGCTGCGGCCGGGGCCTCCAGCACCTTCTCCAGGATTGTCTCCTCGGCGGCGTCCTCCTCCTCCTCATCCTCCAGCACCTGGGCGTTCAGGGGCTGGCTGAGCTTGGAACCGTCGCGGTAGAGGGCATTGGCCTTCAGGCCCAGCCGCCAGGAGAGCTGGTAGGCCTGCTTGCAGGCCTCCACCGTGGCGTGGTTGGGCATGTTGATGGTCTTGGAGATAGCGCCGCTGATGAAGGGCTGCGACGCCGCCATCATGCGGATATGCGCCTCCGCCGAGAGATAGCGCTTGCCGATCTTGCCGCAGGGGCTGGCGCAGTCGAAGACGGGCAGATGCTCCGCCTTCAGGTGCGGTGCGCCCTCCAGCGTCATGGCCCCGCAGACATAGGTGTTCGCGGCCTCGATCTCCTGTTTCGTGAAGCCCAGATGGGTGAGAAGGCAGAAGCTGAAATCGTCCAGCCTGGCGGCCGGGATGTTCAGCACTTGCGTGCAGAAATCCTCGCCCAGGGTCCATTTGTTGAAGGCGAACTTGATGTCGAAGGCGTTGCAGAGGCCCTGCTCGACCGCCTCGATCTCCTTGTCCGTCAGGCCCTTGGCGCGCAGCCGCTCATGGGTGACGCCGGGGGAACCGGCCAGCGTGCCGTGGCCGACGGCATAGCGCTCCATCGCCGTGATCTGTTCCGCTGTGTAGCCGAGCTTGGACAGCGCCTCCGGCACCACGCGGTTGATGATCTTGAAGTAGCCGCCGCCGGCCAGCTTCTTGAACTTCACCAGGGCGAAGTCCGGCTCGATGCCGGTGGTGTCGCAATCCATCACCAGCCCGATGGTGCCGGTGGGGGCGATCACGGTGGCCTGGGCGTTGCGGTAGCCGTGCTGGCTGCCCAGCTCCAGCGCCTTGTCCCAGGCGGCGCGGGCGGCGTCGATCAGGGTGCGGTCCGGGCATTCGGCGGCGTTCAGCGCCACCGGGGCGACGGACAGCCCCTCATAGCCGGTGTTGGCCCCGTGGGCGGCGCGGCGGTGGTTGCGGATCACGCGCAGCATATGCTCCGCATTCTTGGCATAGCCGGGGAAGGGGCCCAGCTCCTTCGCCATCTCCGCGCTGGTGGCATAGGCGATGCCGGTCATGATGGCGCTGATCGCGCCGCAGATGGCCCGCCCCTCCTCGGAGTCGTAGGCGATGCCGGCCGCCATCAGCAGGCCGCCGATGTTGGCGAAGCCCAGGCCGAGCGTGCGGTACTCGTAGGACAGGGTCGCGATCTCTCGGCTGGGGAACTGCGCCATCAGCACGGAGATTTCGAGCACCATGGTCCATAGACGGGTGGCATGCTCGAAGGCGGCGATGTCGAAGGTGCCGTCGAACTTCCGGAACTCCATCAGGTTCATGGAGGCCAGGTTGCAGGCCGTGTCGTCCAGGAACATGTATTCGGAGCAGGGGTTGGAGGCGTTGATCCGCCCCGACGCCGGGCAGGTGTGCCAGTCATTGATGGTGGTATCATACTGCACGCCGGGATCGGCCGACTGCCAGGCGGCGTAGCCGATCTTGTCCCAGAGGGCGCGGGCCTTCAGGGTCTTGGCGACCTTGCCGTCGGTGCGACGGATCAGGTTCCAGTCGCCGTCATTCTCCACCGCCTCCAGGAAGGCGTTGGACACGCGCACCGAATTGTTGGAGTTCTGGCCGGAGACGGTCAGATAGGCCTCCGAATCCCAGTCGGTGTCGAAGGTGCGGACCTCGAACTCGGTATAGCCCTGGCCTGCGAGCTGGATGGCGCGCTGGATGTAGTTTTCCGGGATCATGGCCTTGCGGGCGGCCAGGATGGCGCGCTTCAGAGCCTTGTTCCGGGTCGGGTCCAGCCGCTCCTCATCCGTGCCGAAGCCTTCCGCGCAGGCGGCCATGATCTGGGAGAGGTGCTTCCTGGACAGCTTGGAGCCGGCGACCAGGGCGGCCACCTTCTGCTCCTCCACCACCTTCCAGTCGATATAGGCCTCGATATCCGGGTGGTCGAGGTCGACGGTCACCATCTTGGCGGCCCGGCGGGTGGTGCCGCCGGACTTGATGGCCCCCGCCGCACGGTCGCCGATCTTCAGGAAGCTCATCAAGCCCGACGACTTGCCGCCGCCGGCCAGCTTCTCATTCTCGCCGCGCAGGCTGGAGAAGTTGGTGCCGGTGCCGCTGCCGTACTTGAACAGGCGCGCCTCGCGGACCCAGAGGTCCATGATGCCGCCCTCATTCACCAGATCGTCCTGGACGGACTGGATGAAGCAGGCGTGCGGCTGCGGATGCTCATAGGCGCTGTCGGACTTCACCAGCTTGCCGGTCTTGAAGTCCACATAGAAGTGGCCTTGGCTCGGCCCGTCGATGCCATAGGCCCAGTGCAGGCCGGTGTTGAACCATTGCGGCGAGTTCGGCGCGGCCATCTGGCGGGCCAGCATGAAGCGCATCTCGTCATAGAAGGCGCCGGCATCCGACTCGCTGTCGAAATAGCCGCCCTTCCAGCCCCAGTAGGTCCAGGTGCCGGCCAGCCGGTCGAACACCTGCTTCGCGGACATCTCGGACCCGTGCCGCTCCCCCTCCGGCAGGGCGGCGAGCGCCTGCTCGTCCGCCACGCGCCGCCACAGGAAGCTGGGGACGGTGTTCTCCTCCACCGGCTTGAGGGCGCGGGGGACGCCGGCCTTGCGGAAATATTTCTGCGCCAGGATATCGCAGGCGACCTGGCTCCAGTCCGCCGGCACCTCGATATCGCTCAGCTTGAAGACGGTGGAGCCGTCGGGATTGCGGATTTCGGAGGTGGTGCGGCGGAAGGCGATGCCCTCATAGGCGTCCTGGCCCTCGGTCGTGAAGCGTCGCTCGATGCGCATGGCTACTGTTCCCTCGGTCGTCCGTTTCCCGCGCCTGCCGGCTGTTTCCATCCGCGCGGCGGGGTGGCGGCTGCATCAAGTGCGGCCAGCCCAGCCCCTAGATGATGTGTATAACAGGAACGTAGGCTACGAGTTCTGGTGTCAGCAACGAGATTTTATTGTCGAAATCGTCCTGCATGCAGTTGACAAGCGGCCCCGGAGATGACTCCTGGAATCGTGCCGAAACCCGCGGAATCCAGTTGGGACTCGGGATTTCGAGCGGTACGGACGCCAGCGAGGCACAGGATGCGTAAGCCCGCCTCTCCGCCCGGCGGCCAAAGGGGCCGGCCGCCGCCGCGGGAATGGCACCACTCGCCGCAGGGGCTTGGAAATAGCCCTGAACGGTGGCAGGTTGCGCGCGCCGGGGCCGCGGGCCCCCCTGATACCGACCGATTGATGGATTCCCATACACACAGCCTGGCAGCTGACGACGGCGACCGCGGCGGCGCTCCTTCCGGCGGCATCTCTGCGAATGCGCCCGTGACGGAGCAGGGCGACGGACCTGGTCCGGCTTCCGGCATGCCGGGGCGGTCCGCTTCCGGCTGGAAGACCTGGACCGGCATCGTCACCGCGCTGGTGCTGCTGGCGCTCGCCGCGCTGGCCATCAACCATGTCGCCAACGAGGTCGATTTCCGGGAGGTCTGGGCCTATCTAGACGCGCTGCCGCTCTGGAAGGTGCTGGATGCCATCGCGCTGACGGCGGTGGGCTATGCGGTGCTGACGCTCTATGACGTGGCGGCGCTACGTTTCCTGAAGACCAGGGTGCCCTACCGGACGGTGGCGCTGGCCAGCTTCTGCGGCTATGCCATTTCCAACAATGTGGGCTGGGCGGTGATCAGCGGCGGTTCGGTCCGCTACCGCGTCTACAGCGCCGCCGGGCTGAAGGCCGCCACCATCGCCAAGGTGGTGGTGATCTCCACGACGACCTTCACGCTGGGCGTGACCTTTACCGGGGCGGTCGGCTTGCTGATCGGACCGCATCCGGTGGCCCACCTGCTGTCCTTGCCGGAGCTGCTGGTCCAGGGGCTTGCGGGGGCGACGCTGATCGCGCTTGTCGCGGTCTGTATCATCGCCGGCATCACCCATAAACCGGTGCGTATCTGGCGCTGGAGCTTCGAGCTGCCTGGAACCATCGCTGTGCTGAGCCAGATTTTCATCGCCTCGCTGGAAATCGTGATCTCGGGCGCTGCTCTCTATCTATTGCTGCCGGATACGCACGGGGCCGGCTTTTCCGAGTTCCTGGGCATCTACTGCGCCGCCCTGGTGGTGGCGATGATCAGCCATGTGCCCGGCGGGCTCGGCGTGTTCGAGACGATCCTGCTGCTGGGCCTGTCTGCGCAGGGGAGTGCGGGCGGGGTGCTGGGCGCGCTGCTGGCCTACCGCTTCGTCTATTATGTGCTGCCCCTGGTCGTGGCCGGGCTGACTTTCCTGACCTGGGAGGCGCAGGCCAAGCACGGGCCGGTGGCAGCGCTCCGGGCCTGGATCAAGCGGGACAGGGAATAGGCGCAGGGCAGGGGCGGCTCTGACCATTGGCCGTATTCCCGTAATGATTTTGAGGGATTAGGGTCCGCGCCGATACCGGTCCAACCAGGGAGCCGATTGGTGCTGCTCATTCTCCTGCTGCTCGCGTCCATTGCCTTCATCGTCTTCGCGACGGCGCGGCTCAAGCTTCATCCTTTTCTCGCACTGTTAATTACGGCCTTCGCCTTCGGGCTTCTGTCGGGCATGCCGCTGGGCGATGTTGTTAAGTCGGTGAATGACGGCTTCGGCGGCACCATCGGGTCCATCGGCATCGTCATCCTGGCCGGCACAATCATCGGCGTCTTCCTGGAGAAATCCGGCGGCGCCTTCCGGCTGGCAGCGGGCATCCTGCGCATGACCGGCCAGCGGAACGCGCCGGCGGCCATGTCCATCATGGGCTTCCTGGTCTCGATCCCGGTGTTCTGCGATTCCGGCTTCGTGATCCTGTCCTCGCTCAACAAGGCGCTGGCGAAGAAGGCCGGGATCAGCCTGGCGGCAACCTCCGTCGCGCTGGCCCTCGGCCTCTACGCCACGCACACCATGGTGCCGCCGACACCGGGGCCGGTGGCCGCGGCCGGCATCCTCGGGGCCGATCTTGGCCTCGTGATCCTCTGGGGCCTGATCATCGGGGCGGTGGCGACCTTCGCGGGATGGCTGTTCGCCGTCACCGTGGCCGCCAAGGTGCCGGTCCCGGCCTATACCGACGAGGAGGCGGCGGCCAGCGCCGACCTCCCGCAGGTGGAAGCGTCGGCGCCCGGAGTGTTCAAATCGCTCCTGCCCATCGCGGTGCCGATCCTTCTGATCGTACTGCGCTCCATCGCCGAGCTGCCCGCCAAGCCGTTCGGCGAGGGTGGGATCGTTCCGCTCCTTGGCTTCCTGGGGCAGCCGGTGGTGGCCCTGCTGCTGGGTGTTGCACTGGCCCTTCTGCTGCCAAAGCGGCTGGAGTCGGAAAAGATGCTCTCCACTTCCGGCTGGGTGGGGCAGGCGGTGGTGGATGCGGCGATCATCATCGTCATCACCGGTGCCGGCGGCGCCTTCGGAAAGGTGCTCCAGAACTCCGGCATCGCCGCCGTGATCGGGGAGGGGCTGGCCGGGGCCAATCTGGGCCTCTGGCTGCCATTCCTGGTGGCGGCCGGCATCAAGACGGCCCAGGGCTCCAGCACGGTCGCGATCATCACCACGGCCGGCCTGATGGCCCCGCTGCTGGAACCGCTGGGGCTGGACAGCGCCACGGCGCGCGCTCTGGCGACGGTCGCCATCGGCGCCGGGGCCATGGTGGTGTCCCATGCCAATGACAGCTTCTTCTGGGTGGTCACCCAGTTCTCCAACATGGACGCGCCCACCGGTTATCGGCTGCACACGGTCGGCACGCTGGTGCAGGGGCTCGTCGGCGCGGTGGCTGTCTGGGTGGCGGGGATGATCGTGCTGTAAGAGCGGGGCCGCCAGCGCCCGACACAGTGGACGCGGGCGTGCCGCGGTGCCATAGTCCGGCGCATCGCCGTGCCGGCTGGACCTGCGCGGGCGATCAACCATGTTTATCGTGGGCTGGCGGAACCGCCGCCATCCCACCCGCGGCCCGGAAGTGCTGAGAGCATGAGCGAACGTCAGAGAATCTCCCTGGTCACCTGGATGGCCAATGTCTCCATCCGCCTGCTGATCTGGCGGAAGGGAACGCTGGTCGGCACCGACAAGGCCGGCAACCGGTATTTCCGGGAGAAGGCGAAGCGCGCCGGCATGAAGGAGCGCCGCTGGGTGCTCTACAATGGTGAGCCGGACGCCTCCAAGATTCCGCCGGAATGGCATGGCTGGCTGCACTACACCACGGCGGAGCCCCTGCCGGACAACAGCCCGTTCCGCCAGCCCTGGCAGAAGGAGCATGTGCCGAACCTGACCGGCACGCTGAACGCCTACCGCCCGTCGGGCCACACCTACGCCGGGGGCAAGCGCGCCCGCGCCACGGGCGACTACGAACCCTGGACGCCGTCCTGACCGCGACCGTCATCCGCGGCATTGGCGGCCGGCAGCTTGCACCGGCGGGCTGATGCCCTAATTACGCAGTCAGCCGGTTTGCCGCCGGCTGCGTTATCGGAAGAGGGGCGGCGCCTGCCGGGGCCGCCCCGCTTTGCAATGAACAGGAAACGGCAGGACAGATGCGCAGGAACGTGATCGAGACGGTGATGGGGGCGGTGGTCCTGGTCGTGGCCGGGTTCTTCCTCTTCTTCGCCTACACCTCCGCCGATGTGGGCGCCGTCAGCGGCTATCAGCTCACTGCCCGGTTCAGCAGCACCGGAGGGCTCAGCCCCGGGGCCGACGTGCGCATCAGCGGCGTCAAGGTCGGTACCGTCCGTGAGCAGTATCTGGACAAGCAGACCTTCCAGGCCGTGGTGGTGATGGAGATCGATCCCAGCGTCCAGCTTCCCCTCGACACCTCCGCCGTGATCGCCAGCGAGAGCCTGCTGGGCGGGCGTTACCTCCAGCTCCAGCCGGGAGCCGACGAGGAGGCGCTGAAGGGCGGGGACACCATCGAGTACACCCAGTCCGCCGTGAACCTCGAAGAACTGTTGGGCCGCTTCATGTTCTCCAGCGGCGGCGGAAGCAGCGGCGGGGATGCGGCCGCTCCGGCGGCGGAACCGGCTCCGGCCGGCGGCGGGTTGCTGGGCGGACAGTGACGCCGGGCGTTACGCCTGCGCACCGTCGCTATTCCGCCATATCTGCTGTTCAGGATCGGATGCTACCGCGGCCGAGATGAGGACCTGACATGACCGAGACCGTGAACCGCCGCCGGCCCGCCGGTCCGCGTGCCGGCATCCTCGCGCTTTCAGGATTGCTGGCGATGCTGCTGGCCGGGCAGGCCGCGGGGCAGGAGCAGAGCGTTCCCGGTGCGGCACCGTCCGTGCCGGCCGGCGAGGTTCGGGGCGAAGTGGTGCCGGACAGCGAAATTCAGGCCGTGCCCGGCGCGGAACCGGCCCCGGGTGCCCCTGGAAACGGCGGGCCCGTGCCCTTGCCGGAATTCGGCAACTCCACGGACCCGGCGCAGACGCCCCGCACCTTCGAAGACAAACAGGTCGCGGTGCTGCAAGGCTTGGACAAGATCACCGCCCGCACCTCCACGTTCGAGGTCAAGGTCGGGGAGACGGGCCGGTTCATGCTGATGGACGTCTCTGTGCAGGCCTGCCGCAAGACCCCGCCAATCGAGCAGCCGGAGGCCGCTGCTTTCCTGGTGCTGGAGGAAAAGCGGCCGGATGAGCAGCCGGAGAAGCTGTTCAGCGGTTGGATGTTCGCGTCCAGCCCAGCCCTCTCCGCCCTGGAGCACCCGGTCTACGATGTCTGGGTGATCGACTGCAGGAACGAGTCGACCAAGGCGGCCTCGTCCGACGCGCAGTGAAACTCCGCCTTCGTGGCGACGGCCTCGGTCAGCAGGGCCTTGTAGCGGCTGCGGGGAATTTCGACTGCGCCGAACTGCGACAGGTGCGTGGTCACGAACTGGGTGTCCAGCAGCCGGTAGCCGCCCCGTACCAGCCGCGCCACCAGATGGACCAGCGCCACCTTGCTGGCGTCCGCAACGCGCGAGAACATGCTCTCCCCGAAGAAGGCGCCGCCCAGCGACACGCCATAGAGCCCACCCACAAGCTGCCCATCCAGCCGGCATTCCACCGAGTGGGCGTGGCCCAGCCGGTGCAGGTCGCAATAGCTTTCCAGAATCTCGGCATTGATCCAGGTGTTCGGCCGCTCGGTCGTGGACTCCCCGCACAGGTTCATGACCTCCCGGAACGCCGTATCCACGCTTACCACGAACCGACCCTGGCGCACGGTGCGGCGGAGCCGGCGCGGGACATGGAACCGGTCCAGGGGAAGTATCCCGCGGAGCTGCGGATCGAACCACAGCAGCTCCGTCGCCTCGGCGCTTTCAGCCATGGGAAAAACCCCGGCGGCATAGGCGTGCAGCAGAAGTTCGGGCGTGAGGACGATCATCGCGTCGCAGTCATGGTTTCGCCGGGGCGACAGGATACACCGAACCACCGGCCCTGGTAGGGGGCGAAGCGGGCGGTACCCCCGCCGTACAGGAGGCACGCGCCGACGCCGGCCAATGGTTTAAGCTTCGTAAAGAAAACTTCGCGGAACCGTGACGAAAACTTACTGATCTAACCACTTATTGACGGGCGGAGGCGACCGGCCGCCCGTGGGCGACCGTGTGCCGGCAATCTTTCCATCTTGCAAAGGAACGGCCGGAAATGACGGATGATGCGCTGTCCACGGCACCTGCGGAGATCCCCGATGCAGGGCAGGAAAGCGGGATTCTCGCCCGCTTCTCCATCGCCACCCGGATCGGCGCGCTGGTCGTCGCCGCGCTGTCGACGCTGGTGATGGTCGGGGGCGTGTTCCTGCTGGGAGAGGCGCGCACGGGGGCCGCAACCGACCGGCTGGTGGCCTATGGCAGCTTGGCGGAGCAGGTGGCGGCGGTTGGCCGGCAGGCGGCGGAGCTGCGGTTCCAGACGCAGGGGTTTCTGCGTCACCGCGACATCGCCGCGGCGGAGGCGGTTCGGGCGTCGATGGACAGCATCGATCGGACACTGGCCGCCATCCGGGAGGAGCCGGCAGCCGCGGCCGCCCGTCCGGCGGTGGACGGGATCGCGGCGCGGCTGGCCACGGCGCTAGCGGGATTCGAGCGAGTTTATGAGGCGACGCGGGTCGTGGGCTTCACCGACCAGGAAGGGCTGCGCGGAACCATGCTCACGGCCGCCGCGGAGGTGGAGGCGGAGCTGAAGAAGTGGCCGGCCGGGATCGCGGCGGAGCTGCTGATCCTGATGTCCCAGATGCGGGAGGCGGAACGGGCCTTCCTGGCGAGCGGGGAGGACAGGTATCTCGGCCTGCACCGCAAAGCCTTCAACGAGATGGGCTTCTTCATTCCATCCTCGCAACTGGATGAGACCACGAAGGTGGATTTGGACCGGATGGTGAGCGCCTACCGCCAGGGCATGGTGGCGCTGGCCGAGGCGATCCAGGGCCAGATGGCCGAAGCTGCGACCTTTGCAGCCACCTTTGCGGAGGTGGAGCCGCAACTCGACCAGCTTGCCGCCATGACCGGCAGCGGGATGCTGGAGGCGGAGACCGCGCTGGCGGAAATCCGTGAGCAGACCCGGGCGCTGTCCCTTACGGTCGGCGTCGTTCTGGTGGCGCTGTTCTGTGGTCTTTCGCTGCTGCTGGTCCGGTCCATTATCCGGCCGCTGGCCCGCATCGAAGAGGCAATGCAGCGGCTGGCGGAGGGGGAGCGCCTGAGCCTGATCCCCGGAACCACCCGCAGGGATGAAATCGGCGACATGGCCCGTGCCATCGACGTGTTCCGGCGCAATGCGGAGGAGATCGACCGGCTTAAGGCGGAGGAGCAGGAGCGGGAGCGCCTTCACAAGCTGGAGTTCGAGACGCGGCTGACCGATCTGGCGCAGGTGCTGGAGCGGGAAGTGGCGGCGGCGGTGGATGCGGTTCTGGCCGAAACAGCCGGCATCTCCTCCTTGGCGGAGCAGATGAGCGAAGCGGCACGCCGGACGGGGGAGCAGTCGCGCGGCGTGGCCGGCGCGGCGCAGGATGCGACGGGCAATGTCCAGACCGTTGCCGCCGCGACGGAGGAGCTGGCGGCCAGCGGCCGGGAGGTCGGCCGGCAGGTCACTCAGGTTGCAGACATGGTCCACGAGGCTGTGCGCCGCGGCGCACAGACCCGGTCCATCGCGGCGCAACTGGCAAGCGCCGCCCAGAATATCGGTCGGGCGACCGAACTGATCAGCGACATCTCCGGCCAGACGAACCTGCTGGCCCTGAATGCGACGATCGAGGCGGCGCGGGCCGGCGAGGCGGGACGCGGGTTCGCCGTCGTGGCGGGCGAGGTGAAGAGCCTGGCCGGGCAGACCGGCAAGGCGACGGAGGAGATCGCGACCCAGATCGCGGAGGTTCAATCCGCAACGGAACAGGTGATCGGCGACATAAGCCAGCTTCAGGACCTTATCGCCGGGATCGACGGCATAGCCGGGGCGATCAGCGCAGCCGTGACGCAGCAGGGCAGCGCCACCGAAAGCATCAGCAAGTCGGCGGCAGGTGCGGCCGGCGGCACCATCGAAGTTTCCGACCGAATCCGGGCGGTTGCGGAGGATGCCGGCACCACGGGCGCCATCGCCCAGGAGCTGGATGCCAAGGCAGCCGAGGTGACATCCAGGGTCAGGATGCTGCGCGAGGCGTTGCTGGACATCCTGAAGGAAAGCCGCGCCGCCTAGGCTCCGGACGGTCGACCGCGCCGCGCACGCCCGCTACTGTCGCCGCGATTGATCGACCGGAAAGGGGATCGGCGTGGCGGAGGCAGGTGCGGACACGGGGATCGGCCGAGCGCAGGGACGCATCTCCCCGCTCGCCCTGGTTCCGCCGTTGACGCTGGCGCTGTTCCTGGGACCGGTCGCGGCAGGGCTCGCAGGGGCGGTGCTGCCGGCGTTCGGCTGGCTGCCGGTCCTGGGCGGCACGGAGATCGGGTTGGATGCCTGGCGGTCATTGGCCGCCGCGCCCGGTCTGGGAACGGCGGTGCGGCTGTCGGTGACGGTGGGCGTCGGCGCTACCCTGCTGGCCTTTCTGGCAGCCGTGGGGGTGAGCGCCCTGGTGCACGGAACCCGTTGGGCGGAGCGGCTGCGGCTGGCGCTGGCGCCGCTGCTGGCGGTGCCGCATGCGGCCTTTGCCGTGGGCGTGCTGTTCCTGGCGGCGCCCAGCGGCTGGATCGCCCGCCTGCTCTCGCCCTGGGCGACGGGGTGGGATCGGCCGCCGGACCTGCTGCTGGTGGGCGACCCAGGCGGAATCGCCCTGATGCTTGCGCTGGCGGTGAAGGAGAGCTTCTTCCTGCTGCTGATGATCCAGGCGGCACTCGCGCAGGTGCCGGCGGACGGGCATCTGCGCGTGGCCGCGTCGATGGGGTATGGGCGGCCGACCGGCTGGATGAAGCTGGTCCTGCCGCAGATTTATCCGCAGGTGCGGCTGCCGGTTTATGCGGTGCTGGCCTACGCCTGCTCTACCGTCGACATGGCGGTGGTGCTGGGACCGGCGACGCCGCCGCCGCTCGCCGTCATGGTGCTACGCTGGACCCAGGACCCGAACCTCGCCGCCCGCTTCACCGCGGCGGCGGGCGCGCTGCTGCAGGCTGGGGTGGTGCTGGCGGCGATCCTGTTCTGGCGGGCGGGGGAGCTTGCGGCAAGAGTACTGATGCGGCGGTCGGCAGAACGGGGCGATCGGCAATCGGCGGAACGACCGGTGCGCGCGGCGGCGCTGCTTGCCGGGGCCGGGATCGCGGTGCTGACCGCATCCGTGTTGGCGCTGGGACTGTGGAGCATCGCAGAGCGGTGGCGGTTCCCGGATGCCTGGCCGGCATCGCTGTCCGCCGCTGCCTGGGAACGGGCGGGGCCGCTGCTGACCGGACCGCTTCTCACCACGTTGGGGATCGGCATGGCGGCATCGGTGACAGCGCTTCTGCTGGTCCTTGGATGCCTGGAGCATGAGGACCGGGCGGGTCTGGCCGTGCCGCGGCGCGTGCTCTGGCTGCTCTACATACCGTTGCTGGTGCCGCAGGTGAGCTTCCTGTTCGGCGTGCAGGTTCTGTTGTCGCTGGCGGGAATCGCCGGAGGAGTGGCGGCGGTGTTCTGGATGCATCTGCTGTTCGTGCTGCCCTATGTGTTCCTGACGCTTGCGGATGCGTGGCGCGCCCTGGACCTCCGCTATGCGAGGGTGGCGCTGTGCCTTGGCCGGTCGCCGGCGGATGTGTTCCTGCGGGTGAAGCTGCCGCTGTTGAAAAGACCGATACTGGCCAGCTTGGCTGTGGGCTTCGCCGTCAGCGTGGCCTTGTACCTTCCGACCCTGCTGGCCGGCGCGGGGCGGGTGCCGACACTTGCGACGGAGGTGGTCGCGCTGGCCGCAGGCGGGGATCGGCGGCAATTGGGAGCCTTCGCCTTTCTTCAGACGCTTCTCCCCCTGGCCGCCTTGCTGGCCGCGGCGATTCTGGGCCGGCCCCGGTTCCGCGGAGCCGCGCCATGAGCCTTTGCCTTTCGGACATCACCCTGCTGCTGCACGGAAAGCCGTTGGTCCGCGGCCTGTCGGTAGAGGTCCCCGATGGTGACGTGGTGACGTTGATGGGCCCGAGCGGAAGCGGCAAGAGCAGCCTTCTGGCCCTGCTGACCGGCAATCTGCCACCCGCTTTCACCGCCAGCGGCAGCGTGCGGCTGGACGGCGCGGAAGTGTTGCGCCTGCCGCCGGAGCGGAGGGGGATCGGTATCCTGTTCCAGGACGACCTCCTGTTTCCCCATCTGACGGTGGGAGAAAACCTTTCCTTCGCCATTCCGAAGTCCCGCGCCCGCGGGACGGAGCGGCGGCGGCTGGTGGAGCATGCGCTGGAAGAGGCGGAACTTGGCGGCTTCGCCGCCCGCGACCCGGCCACCCTGTCCGGCGGGCAGCGGGCGCGAGTGT
This sequence comes from Indioceanicola profundi, assembly GCF_003568845.1. Classification (NCBI taxonomy): domain Bacteria; kingdom Pseudomonadati; phylum Pseudomonadota; class Alphaproteobacteria; order Rhodospirillales; family Azospirillaceae; genus Indioceanicola; species Indioceanicola profundi. The sequence continues at coordinate 829,029 of NZ_CP030126.1, forward strand.
CTCTTCTGCGCGCCCTGCTGGCGGAGCCGAAGGCGCTGCTGCTGGACGAACCGTTCGGGAAACTGGACGCGGCCTTGCGGGACCGGTTCAGGAGCTGGGTGTTCGGCCGGGTGCGGCAAAGCGGCGTGCCGACGCTGCTGGTCACCCACGATCCGGCCGATGCAGAAGCCGCTGGCGGGCCGGTGGTGAGGCTGGGCGAGCTGTAGGTCGGGTTCACCATGCCCGCCTGATCCGACATACGCGGTAGAGACGCATCCGATGCTCTGCGCCTATTCTCCCGCACGCTCTCAACGAGAAGGCTCCATCGCCCTATGCGCAATCCGCTTCTGGCATCCGCCGCCGCCGTCATGCTGCTTGCCGCACCGGTCACCGCCCATGCGCAGGCGGCCATCGAGGTGCTGGTCCTGGACCAGGGGACGGGGGAAGCGGTCGCGGATGCAGCGGTCAGCCTGACGAACAGGGCAACGGGCTACAGGGCCGAGGCGGTGACGGACGGGGCGGGCCGGGCGCGCTTCCCGGCCCTGCCGACCACCGGCGCCTACGTGGCCAGCGTCGGAGGCTCCGCGGCGGAGCCTGTAGAGTTGCGGGCCAGCTTCACGCGCACTGTCACCCTTCTGCTGCCGGACGCGGGCGGCCGAATCGAGGAAATCGTGGTCGAGGGAACGCGCAGCGTTACCCGCCTGAACCTGTCCAATGCCGAGGTATCGGCCAGCCTGGATGCGGTGACGCTGGAGACCTTGCCGGTGGAGGCACGGGACCTGTCCACGGTGCTGTTCCGCCTGCCCAATGTGACACGGGCGACCGGCTTCTTCCCGGAGGCGCCAGCGGTCAGCATCAATGGGGCCAATGCGCTTTTCACCCAGTATCTGATCGACGGGCTGGACAATAACGAGAACTTCCTCGGCGGGCCGAAATTCCCTGCGCCGGTCGGCGCGGTGGCGGAAGCGACGGTGCTGGCCAACAGCTATTCCACGGAGTTCGGCCGCACCGCCAACGGCGTGGTCAACCTGACGACCCGCGGCGGCACGAACGAATTCAGCGGCGAGGTCTTCACCCTGTGGCGGCCCGGCAGTGCGCTGGATTCGGAGACGGACTTTCCCGGCCGCGACCTGTCGGGAAATGCGGTGCTGGAGGGGTTCCGGCGGTATCAGGGCGGGGCGTCGTTGGGCGGGCCGATCGTCCGCGACCGCACCTTCTTCTTCATCAATGCCGAACTGACCCGCGACACCAAGGACAATCGGCTGACCGTGCCGGCGCTGGGCGTGGATGAAACCATCGAGGGGGAGAACCGGTTCGACTACTACACGCTGCGCCTGGACCACCGGATCAGCGAGGACTGGTCAGCCACGCTGCGCCTTAACCGCGGCGACGTGGCTGTGGAGCGGCAGGGCGGCGGGCTTGAGGGGGGCTTCACCTTTCCCAGCGCCGGCGACGAGCAGACCCGTCTCTCCCATCTGGCGGCGTTCCAGACCCGGTATTCAGGCCGGACCCTGTCCTATGAGGGAGAGGTGCAGTTCAGCGCCTTCGACTGGAACTACAGCGATCCTGTCAATGCTGGGCCGCAGGTGACCATCCTGGACCCGCTGGAACAGACCATCGGCGTCATCGGCAATAACGGCTCCACCTTCGATGTCGAGGAGCGGACGTGGCAGACCCGCCATAAGCTCGCCTTCGATCTGGGGCGGCAGCGGGTAAGTGCAGGGCTGGACATACTGCGTGCCGACTTCGACCTGCGCGGCGGCGGCAATCCTGCCGGCAATTACCGGGTCCGCCTGACCGAGGCGCAGCTCGCCCAGGTGCGGGCGCTGGGCCGCGGGACTGCGCTGAATGTCGAGGACCTGCCAGCGGGTGTGGAGGTGCTGGACTATGCGGTGGAGCTGCGCCCGGCCAGCTTCGGGGAGGCGCAGATCCTGTACGGCGCCTGGCTGGAGACGGAGTTCGACCTCAGCGCCGACCTGACCGCGCGGGTCGGTCTGCGCTACGACTATGACGATCTGACGGAGTTCGGGGACGGGAGCGGAGACAAGGACAATATCTCGCCACGGGCCAGCTTCAATTACCGCCTCTCGGACACGCAGGTGATCCGCGGCGGGGCAGGGTTATTCTATGAGAAGCTGCCTTATGTGGTGATCAGCGATGCCTTGCAGCGCAACTCGGACACGCCGGGCTTCCGCGCCCAGCTTCAGGACCTGATCGACCAGGGCATCCTGCCGGCGGATACGGAGCTGGACCGCATCCTGTTCAACGGCAACGCCACGGCGAACCTGTCGGATGTCGGCTATCTGCAGGGTCCATCGGGTGAGGCGTTGCAGCCGCAGCGGGACACGCTGAATGCCGCCGAGCGGCAGATCCTGAACCCGTCCGGCTACGAGAATCCGTCCAGCTTCCAGGCATCGTTGGGATACCAGCAGCTTGTGGCCGGCGATTGGCTGCTGGATGCCAATCTACTTTACAGCCGCGGGCGAAACCTGGTCCGGCTCGTGGATTTGAACAGCCCGGGCCCCTACCGGATCGATCCGGCGGCGCTGGAGGGGCTGACGCCGGAGCAGCTCGCCGCCCTGCCGCGCACGCCGGAGGAGGCGGATGCCACGCGCCCAACAAATCCGGCCGATTATCCAGGCGGAGCCCGGAGCATCCTGGTGTCGGATACCGGCGGGCATTCGGAATACAGGGCGCTGAATCTCAGCGTCACCAAGGACAGGGGGCAGGATATCTGGGGCCTACGGCTGTCCTACACGCTGTCACGGCTGAAGAACGACACCGACGACATCAACTTCCGGGCCCAGGACGCCAACGACTTCGGCGCGGAATGGGCGGCGAGCCTGAATGACCGGACCCATGTCCTCAATGCCATGCTGTTCCTCTATCCGCTCGACGGGTTGACCATCAGCGTGGCGGGGCTGTTCCAGTCCGGCCAGCCTGTCAATTATGGACCGAACGCCGCCCTGTTCGGCACCACGGACCTGAATGGCGACGGTCGCTCCTTCACCAACCAGTATACGGGCAATCCCGACCGGGCCCCCGGAACCGGGCGCAACAGCGGCCGGCTGCCCTGGTCGGAGGTGGTGGATATCGGCGTGCAGTATGAAATCCCGCTGGCCCGCGGCGCGGTGGAGCTGAGGGCGGATGTATTCAACATCCTCAACCAGACGAACCTTGGCGGCTATGTCGTCAATGCCACCGCCAGTAACCAGTTCCAGATCGCCGGCCAGCCCTTCGTGACGCGCAGCGCCGGGCCGCCGCGTACCTTCCAGTTCGGGCTGAGGTACCTCTTTTAGCTGGTCGTTGTCGATGGGCGGACATGGTGCGGACATAGAGCGGAAATGTCGGGCCGGTAAATGACTGCCCTGCCGGCCACGAAGGCCGGTGACCTGCTGGAGGGAAGGGCCATGGGCCTGGGCAACCGTTTTCTGATCACCGCGCTGCTGTTCGGCACCATGGGGATGGCGCTCGGCCTTGCCATGGGTGCTTCCCACGACTTCACCCTGATGCCCGTGCACGCGCATCTCAACCTGCTGGGCTATGTCGGCATGTTCATCGCGGGCCTCTACTACCGGACGGCGCCGGAAGCGGCGGAGTCGCGGATGGCCGAGGTGCATTACTGGGCCAATGCCGTCGGCGTGGTCATGCTCACGGGTCCGCTCGCCGGGTTGCTGCTGGGGGGAGCGCCGCAGTTGGGGCTGCTTGTGCTGGGAGGCGGCGTCATCCTGATCTCCAGCATGATGCTGTTCATCCTGATTATCGCCATGTCTGTCCTGCGGTCCCCCGGCGTGACCATCGTTCCCGCCGAATGACAGTCCCGGCCGCCCGCCTGGAATTTGCGGCGAGCAGACTTCCGGGCGGGCCAATGTGCGGCGTACAGGCGAAAATGTGCAGGAGGCAAGCGTTCAGGCATGTCTGCGTGTGCAGCCCAAGACGATCCCGACCCATCCTAAGCTGATGGGCTATCGACTCGGTTCTGACCCTTAGGCTGCTTGCATCGAAAGATCGTGGCGTATATTTGGGGAATGATACCGGTGTGGCGTGGGCTGCGCCGGATAAGCTTTTCCCTGGGAGGAACGCCAAGATGATGCTTCTCACGCGCCGCCTGTTCGTGGCCGCTTCCGCCATTGCCGGTCTTGCCTTGGCCACGCCGGCTATGGCGCAGAAGGAAAACTGGCCGAAGAGCTTCACCATCGGCACCGCCAGCCAGGGCGGCACCTACTTCCAGTACGGCTCCGGCTGGGCGGACTTCATCGCACAGCAGCTCGGGATCACGGGCAGCGCGGAAGTCACCGGCGGTCCGGCCCAGAACATGGCGCTGGTTCATACCGGCCAGCTTCCCTTCGGCATGGTCACCATGGGCCCCGCCCGCGACGCGCTGGAAGGCAACAGCGAGATCGCGCCGGGCATGCCGATGGACAATGTCCGCGCCATCTTCCCGATGTACGAGACCCCGTTCAGCCTCGTCACCCTGGCCGCCTCCGGCGTGGATGACGTCAGCAAGCTGAAGAACGGCGCCCGCATCGGCGTCGGCCCGGCCGGCGGCACCTCCGACGCCTATTTCCCGGCCATGCTTGAGGCGCTGGGCGCCAAGATCCAGAAGTCCAATGCCGGCTACAGCGACCTCAGCGGTCAGCTCATGGACGGGCTGATCGAAGGCATCGGCTTCGCCGCGGGCGTGCCGATCCCGGCCGTGTCGGAGCTGGAGAGCACGACCAAAATCAACATCATCTCGTTCACGCCTGAGCAGTTGATGACGCTGACCAAGACCTTCCCGGTCTCGCCCTACACCATCCCGGCTTCCACCTACCGGACGACCGAGGCGCAGGGTAAGGACATCCAGGCGGTGTCGATGTGGAACTTCGCGGTTGCCAGCGCCGACCTACCGGAGGACTTCGTCTATCAGATCGTGAAGCTGACCATGGAGAACAATGAGAAGATGGTCGCCATTCACAAGTCGGCGGAGACCACCATCCCGGAAAACTACGTGCACAACAAGGTCCTGAAGTGGCACCCGGGCGCGGTTCGTTGGTTTGAGGAAAACGGCCACAAGATCCCGGCTGAGTTGAAGGACTGAACGGACAAGTATGGCGGCGGCCCGGCATGACGGAGCCGCCGTCGGCATCCTGGCATAACCTTGCCCCTGGTCCGGCCCCGGCTGCATGTGCGGTCCGGGGCCGAGCCGTAGAGGCAGGGCCGAATAGAATTCCATTGCTGCTGATCAAGGCGACCGCCCATGAACCGACCGACCGACAGCCACGATAGTGCCGAGCCGCCCGTGTCGCATCCGTCCCACGCCGGGAATGAACGGGTTCCGCTGGCACTGGAGTCCGAGGGCCCCATCGAGCAGGTCATGGCCCAAGGCGTGGATGAGGAACCCACGCCGGGCTACCAGCGCACCCTGCTGGGGACGGTCGGATGGGTGGTCAGCGGGTTCAGCCTCGCCTACGCGGTCTTCCATCTGATCTGCCTGAACGTCTACCCGCTGGAGACTTGGAACTACCGCATGCTCCACGTCATGGGGGCGCTGATCCTGGGCTTCGCCCTGTCGTCGGCGACCACCTTGACTGGACGGGAGGTCGGGGCCGGGCAGCGCCGGCTGGGCTGGATCGTCGCGGCGGTCGCGGCGGCGCCGGTCCTCTATGCGCTGGTCCAGGTCGGGATCTACTGGCAGTCCATCGGCGCCCGGCCGCCGATGACCCCGGCGTGGGAGACGTACCATTTCGGCATCCCGCTGCTCGTCGGCACCGTTGTCGCCATTCTGGGCGGATGGTTCGTGCGGGCGCCGGACGACCGCATTCATCCCTGCGATCTGGTGCTGATCCTGGCGGCCATCGCCAGCTCAGGCTTCATGCTGGTGGCGCTCGAGGGTTATGCCATGCGCATGCGCGCGGGCACGCCGTTCGCCAGCCCCGGCAACATGTACGCCGCAATCGCCAGCGTTGCCCTGGTCTGTGAACTCACCCGCCGGGTGGCCGGTCTGGCGCTGGTCATCATCGCGGGCGTTTTCGTGCTCTATTCCTTCGGCGGGCCGTATCTGCCGGGCTTCCTGGCCCATAGCGGGTTCAGCATCAGCCGCTTCTTCACCTACATCTACACGGACAACGGTATCCTGGGCGCCACCACGGCCGTGTCCTCCACCTACATCATCCTGTTCATCATCTTCGCGGCCTTCCTCCAGGCTTCCAAGGTGGGCGACTTCTTCGTGAATTTCGCCTTTTCCCTGGCCGGGCAGCGGCGGGGCGGGCCTGCGAAGGTGGCGGTGTTCGCCTCTGGCCTGATGGGCATGATCAATGGCACTTCCGCCGGCAATGTGGTCGCCACGGGCTCGCTGACCATCCCGCTGATGAAGCGGGTCGGATATCCGGCCAAGACGGCGGGCGCGGTGGAAGCCGCAGCCAGCACCGGCGGCCAGATCATGCCGCCGATCATGGGGGCTGGCGCCTTCATCATGGCCGAGGTGACGGGCATTCCCTATACCGACATTGCCATCGCGGCGATCATTCCGTCGGTGCTCTATTTCGCCTCCGTGCTGTTCATGGTGGATCTGGCGGCGGCGAAGCTGGGCATGAAGGGCATTCCGCGCAGCCAGTTGCCGGACCTGTCCAAGATGCTGCGGCAGGTGCATCTGTTCACGCCGATCATCATCCTGATCGCCGCCCTGTTCATGGGCTACTCGGTGATCCGCGCAGGCACGCTGGCCACGGTTGCCGCCGTGGTGGTGAGCTGGCTGTCGCCCCATGCCATGGGACCGCGCGCCATCCTGCGCGCCCTGGTGCTGTCCGGCACCATGTCCATCCAGATCATCGCGGTCTGCGCCTGCGCCGGCATCATCGTGGGCGTCATCGCGCTGACCGGCGTCGGCGCCCGCTTCTCCAGCCTGCTGTTGCAGATCGCAGCGTCCAGCACGATCATCGACGGCCAGCTCCTGGCCCTGTTCTTCGCCATGCTGATCAGCATCATCCTGGGCATGGGCATGCCGACCACGGCGGCCTACGCCATCGCGGCGTCGGTCGTGGCGCCCGGTCTGATCGCCATGGAGATCGATCCGCTGACGGCCCATTTCTTCGTCTTCTACTATGCCGTCGTATCCGCCATCACGCCCCCGGTGGCGCTGGCCGGCTACGCCGCAGCGGCCATTTCAGGGTCCGGCCCGATGGAGACGTCGGTGGCCAGCTTCCGCATGGGCCTAGCCGCCTTCATCGTGCCCTTCATGTTCTTCTACAGCCCGGCCCTGCTCATGGAAGGCGACTGGCTGGTGATCCTGCGTTCGGTGCTGACGGCGACCATCGGCGTCTATCTGCTGGCGGCGGGGCTCCAGGGCTGGTTCTTCGGTCATATCAGCACCTGGATGAAGCCACTGCTGATCCTGGCCGCGCTGCTGATGATCGAGGGCGGCATCACCACCGACCTGATCGGCGCTGCCATTGTCGGCGTCGTGGTGCTGGCGCGGTTCATGACCGGACGCGGCACCGCCCACGCGGGCTGACCGCCGCTGCCCGATCCAGCCGGCCCGTCATCCAGGGTTCTGCCGGGATGACGGGCACGGCAGCGGAAGGCGGGTAAGCGCAATCGGTTACTCTGCCGCCTGCTCCGTCTCCGGCGGGGTCAGCTCCGTCAGCCGTTCGCGAAGACGGCGGCGGACATATTCCAGGTGAAGACGAAGCTGGTAGAGGCTCTCCGAGTAGGAGAGGGGAACGCGGGTGTGCCCGACCCGGTTCTGCACCATATCGAGCTGGGCCAGCGCCGCGCGGAGCTGCGGAACGGTAGGTCGGCTATCCAGCAGATCCTCGATCCGGCGCGCTTCCTTGTACCAACGGTAGATGCGGCGCCGGACCTGCCATTCATAGATCGGCGGCGCCAGCCGCATCAGCGGCAGCATCAGCGTCAGCAGCGGGATCAGCAGCACCCAGAGGCGTTCCGCGTAGTTCGCGGCCCAGAAGGGCAGCCAGCGCCGGGCGATGTTCGGCCCTTCCGAGAAGAAGCGCTCCGCCTCAGCCCGCAACGGGACGTCCAGATTGTCGGGGGAGGGGAAGCGGCCCATGGCGCCGTAGCTCCACTGCCGGCCGAACATGTCCCGCGCCTCGATCAGCGCTTGGGATACGAAGGCGGAATGCATGGTCTTGCCGACCAGCATGGCCGTGGTGGTCGCTACCAGCGTGACGTCCCGCTTGGGTAGGTCGGCGGCAAGATTCAGGGACCCTTCCGGCAGGGATACCTGCGTCAGATAGGGGAACAGGCGGGTAATGGCGGGACCGCGGTCCAGATCGGCCAACTCGACGTCCGGTGCGGCCATCAGCGTCCGCACCGATGTGGCCTGGGCCGTCGTCACCAGAATCGCGGCATCCACCTCGCCCGCCAGCAGGGCGCGGGCGGCGGCCATTCCGGACAGTTCCACCGGCTCCACCCGCTCCAGCACGCCCGCAGCCTTCAGAAGGGTGGTGGAGAGAAGGCGGATGCCGCTGCCCTGCGGTCCCATGGCGATCCGCTTGCCGGCCAGATCGGCCAGCCGGTCGACCGGTGCGCCGCGGCTGAATATCCAGATCGGCTCAACGGCAAGGCTGGCGACGCCGCGGACATCCTCCAGCCCCAGCGTCTGCGCCGCGCCGCCCTGGACGAACGCGGCATCTGCCCGGCCGGACTGCAGCAAGGAAAGGTTTTCCACCGAGCCTGCGGTTTCCAGCACCTCAACCTCGACGCCGACGCGGGCGAAGGCTTCGGCGAATTGCTCCCCGAGCTGCCAGTAGAAGCCCCCGCGCTCACCCGCCGCCAGGCGGAAGCCGTCGGGCGGGGCTGGATCGACGAAGCGCCAGGCGACCAGAAGGCCGGCCAGCACGATGCCGGCCATCAGCAGATAAAGAATGACGGCCTGAACCAGCGAATTGTCCTGAACCCGGCGCAGCCAAGCAATCGGTCCCATCCGTTCTCCCGTGCGAAGTGGAGGGGCAGTGTTGCCGCCGCCGTCTCCCGCTTCAACGCCTAATCGGACGCGGCGGCCCTGGCCTCGACGGTGTCGGCCGCTTCATGGGCGCTTGACGGGGCGAAGGAAAGCAGCTTGCCCGGCTCCGCCGGAACCTCATGCGTTTCGGGAGAGATGAAGATAATGCGGCCATCATCGTAGGCGACCAGCAGCGGCCATGTCCGGTCCCCCACATGCAGCTTCTCCGGCGTGAGGTCGTCCGGTCCGACCTCATCGACATGGAAGGTCCAGCCGTGCTTGAGGAGGCTCTTCAGGCTGTCATAGCCGGCGTTGGGCTGGAACAGGATCTTGCCGCGCCAGTCCCGCAACGGGGCCCGCTCGCCCGGCTGTATACCGGACTGGAAGGCGATCTGGTGGACCCGTTCCCGCCCCATATGAGGGGCGAAGCGCGTGCAGATCAGGGCGTTGTAGGCGTCGTCGGAACTGGCGGCCACGACATAGTCGACCTCTTGAAGATCCAGATCCCCCTCGCTCCGTTCCGACAGCAGGTCGCCGCGGAATGTGGGCAGCCCCTTGCGGCGTGCCGCCGTGAGCGCGGCCGGATCGGGGTCGGCGATGATCACCGGCACGTCGATGCCGCGCAGCGCATCACCCAGCGCGACTGTCCAATCCCAGGCGCCGACGATCAGCACGCCCGGCCGGCTGGTTCCCGCCAGCCCCAGGGCGCGCGCGACCGGACCCACGGTGAAGCCATGGGCGATAACCGTGGCGCCGATAACGGAGAAGACGAGGGGAAGCAGCAGCTCGGCATCCGGATAACCGGCCCGCTCCAGCTGCCGCGTGGCGATGCCGGCCATGGCGGCCGCCACGATGCCGCGCGGCGCGATCCACGCCACCAGCGCCCGTTCCCGCCAGTTCATGCTGTCGCCCAGCGTGGCGAGGATGATCGAGACCGGGCGCACAATGAACAGGATGGCCAGGACGGTCAGGATGATCGGCCAGGACAGCCGGGCGAAAACCTCCGCCTCCAGGTCCGAGGCGAGAAGGATGAAGACGCCGGAGACCAGGAAGACGGTCAGGCTCTCCTTGAACCGGCGGAGATCGTCCAGACCGGCGACGCCGATATTGCCGAGCGCCAGGCCGTAGACGGTGGCAGCGATCAGCCCCGCTTCCGGCATCACGGTGTTCGCGGCGGTGAAGGCGGCCAGGACGGAGGCCAGCAGGATCGGGGTCTTCAGGAATTCCGGCGCCAGGTCGCGGCGGAACATCCATCGCAGACCATAGGCCAGCCCCAGCCCCAAGGCGGTGCCGACGACCACCCCGGCGAGAAGCCGCAGCAGCAGGCCCCAGGCGATTTCAGTTCCTTCGGTCGAGGACAGGACCAGCCATTCCAGGACCATGACGGCCAGAATGGCCCCGATCGGGTCGTTCAGGATGCCTTCCCATTTAAGGAAGGTGGCCGGCCGGCGGTGCAGCTTGGCCTGACGCAGCAAGGGCAGTATCACCGTGGGGCCGGTGATGACCATGATGGCCCCGAACAGGGTCGCGACGGGCCAGCCCACCCCTCCCAGGTAATGGGCAGCCAGCGTGCCAAGGCACCAGCTCAGCGGCACCGCCATGACCAGCCGCTTCACGCCGCCCCCGGCTGCCCGCCATTCCCGGATGTTCAGGTTGAGCCCGCCCTCGAAGACGATGATGGCGACAGCGAAGCCGATCGCAGGCTCCAGAAGCTCGCCCAGGGCCGCGCCTGGATCGAGGACTCCGAAAGCCGGGCCGGCCAGCAGGCCGGTCACCAGCATCATGGCGATCGCAGGGATGCGTAGCCACCAAGCCAGCCATTGCGAGGCGATGCCGGCCACGCCGATCAGGGCGATCACGGCAACAGCATCATCCGCCATGAAGTCTCCGGACCAGGGAGGTGGGCGTCACCTCGCGTCCATGCGCCCGAACGGCCCATGGTGGTCAGGAGAACCGGCGGACATGCTTCCGGTTCCGTGATGCGCGCCTGTCGGAGCCTTGCGGTCAGTGGCTGGCGAAGACCTTGTCGCCGCCTTCGCCGCCGAACAGGATCACGTCATAAGCGTCCTTGTGGCCGGTCTCCATGCCCGGAGAACCCTGGGGCATGCCGGGGACGGTCAGGCCCTTGGCGGCCGGCCGCTCCTTGATCAGGCGCAGCACGTCCTCCGCCGGGACATGGCCTTCCAGCACATATCCGTCCACCAGGGCGGTGTGGCAGGACTGAAGCTGGGGCGGTACCTGATGCACCTGCTTGATCGCCGCCATGTCCGTCGACTCGCGGACATCCACCTGGAAGCCGGCGGCGCGGACATGGTCCACCCAGGCGCCGCAGCATCCGCAGCTCGGGTCCTTCCAGACGGACATCTTCGGCAGCTCCGCACGCGCCTCCGACGGGGCGAGGGCAATGCCCAGACCGGAGAGGGTCAGGATTGCGGTGCCGGCGCCAAGGCCGGTGAGAACAGCGCGGCGGCTGGCGGTCATGGGACGGACTCCTTGCGGCGAACTTGTTCCTATAGTCTGGCGGCCAATATGGGCGATTGGAAGGCATTGTCGAGCCGGTGTGCCAGAGCAGGCGCGACAGGGCGCGGCCCTTACGTCTATCCTGTTCGTCCGATCCCGAAGTTGAGCACCATGACCGGTGACGCCCAAGGCCCTACCGCCGCTCGCCCCGCCACGCCCGAGCCTTCCGACATGGCGGAGCCGCGTCGGTCTCACGCCGCGCGGCTGCTGCGCTGGGTTGGAATCGGGTTGCTGGCGCTCGGCACGGTGGGAATTTTTGTGCCGCTGCTGCCGACCACCATCTTCTGGATTCTTGCAGCAGTCTGTTTCGGGCGGAGCGATCCGCGGCTTCAGGCCTGGATCTTCAGCCATCATCGGTTCGGCCCCGGGGTGGAGGCGTTCGTCCGGCGCGGCGTGCTGAGCCGCAGGATGAAGGTAGCCGCTGTTATCGGCATTCTGACCAGCTTCACCATCTCCGCCTTTCTGGTGGCGGATATGCGGGTGCGCTTCCTTGTGGGCGGCATCCTGGCCTGCGTGATCCTGTACGTCGTGACCCGGCCGGAGGAGTAGGGGTGATGGGCGGCGAGTAGATCCTCCGCCGCGACATCTTCCGGTTCTGCGCGTTGGGGAGGCACTGCCACCCGCAACCGAGGAGATTGAACAATGCACGCACGGGAGATGATCGCGACCCATCCCGACGTGAAGGGCAACATCAACGAGGCGCTGATCCGCTGCATCGAGGAATGCTACGACTGCGCCCAGACCTGCACCTCCTGCGCTGATGCCTGTCTGGCGGAGGAGATGGTCCAGAATTTGAGACAGTGCATCCGCCTGAATCTGGATTGCGCGGATGTCTGCGCCGCCACCGGTTCCGTCGCCACCCGCCGCACCGGCAGCAACGAAGGCCTGATCCGCAGCATGCTGGAAGCCTGCGCCACTGCCTGCAAGCTTTGCGGCGACGAATGCGAGAAGCATGCCGGCATGCATGAGCACTGCCGCATCTGCGCCGAGTCCTGCCGTCGCTGCGAGCAGGCCTGCCGCGCCGCGCTCCAGAGCATGCAGTAATCTGGAACCCCGTAGGTCGCAAGAAGCGCAGCGGATTGCGACGCGGCTTGGTCTCGGCCAGACAGCGCGTCGCACTCCGGCCTTCGGCCTCCTTGCGACCTACGACCGATCAAGGAAAAACCCCCGTCACGGGCTGGTGACGGGGGTTCCTCATGTCCGGGCCGGTGATCCGGCCGCGGGTCAGTTCACCTTGGCCTTCTCGTCCGGCAGGAAGCCGCGGTTGCGCAGCAACGGCTCCACGCTGGGAGCGCGGCCGCGGAAGCGGATATAGGCTTCCATCGGGTCCATCGTGCCGCCGGCGGAGTAGACGTTCTCCAGCAGCTTACGGGCCAGCTCCGGATCGAAGATGTCGCCCTTCTCCTTGAAGGCCTCGAAGCCGTCGGCATCCAGAACCTCGGCCCACATGTAGCTGTAGTAGCCGGCGGAGTAGCCGTCGCCGGAGAAGATGTGGCTGAAATGCGGGCTGCGATGGCGCATGACCATCACCTCCGGCATGCCGATCTTCTTCAGCGTGTCCTTCTCGAACTGGGCCACGTCCAGGTCCTTGGCGTCGGTCAGGGCGTGGAATTCCAGATCGACCAGGGAGGAGGCGAGGTATTCGACCGTGGAGAAGCCCTGGTTGAAGTTCTGCGCCGCCAGGATCTTCTCCAGCAGTTCGTCCGGGATCGGCTCGCCGGTCTTGTAATGGACGGCGAACTTCTTCAGGACCTCCGGCTGCTCGATCCAGTGCTCGTTGATCTGGGACGGCAGCTCCACGAAGTCGCGCAGCACGTTGGTGCCGGCCTGACCGGGATAGGTCACGTCGGACAGCATGCCGTGCAGGCCATGGCCGAACTCGTGGAACAGGGTATTTGCATCGTCGAATGAGAGCAGGGCGGGTTCACCCTGCTTGCCCTTGGAGAAGTTGTTGTTGTTGACGACGATCGGGCGGATATCGCCGCGCAGCTTCTCCTGGCTGCGATAGCTGCTCATCCACGCGCCGGAGCGCTTGGAGGGGCGGGCGAAGTTGTCAGACAGGAAGACGGCGACATGCTTGCCGTCCTTGTCCTTCACCTCGAAGGCGCGGACGTCGGGATGGTAGGTCGGGATGTCCTTCCGCTCCTCGAATGTCACGCCGTAGAGACGGGTGGCGGTGTAGAACATCGCCTCGATCATCTTGTCGAGCTGGAAGTACGGCTTGATCTCAGCCTGATCCAGGTCGAACGACGCCTTACGGACCTTCTCGGCGTAGTAGCGCCAATCCCACGGCTCGATCTCGATGTTCTGGCCCTCGGCCGCGGCGGCGGACTGGAGCATCTTCTGCTCCTCCGCCAGCGCCTGCTTCGCCGGCTCCCACACCTTCAGCATCAACTCTTCAACCGCGGCCGGGGTCTTGGCCATGGTGTCTTCGAGCTTGTAGTCGGCGAAGGTCGGATACCCGAGGAGGTTCGCCCGCTCGACGCGGAGTTGGACGATCTCCTTGATGATCTCCTTGTTGTCGTGCTCATCCCCGTTGTCGCCGCGGGCGATCCAGGCCTTGAACGCCTTTTCGCGCAGGTCGCGGCGGGCGGAGAAGGTCAGGAACGGCTCGATCGAGGAGCGGGACAGGGTGATGACGTGCTTGCCGTCGAGACCGCGCTCATTGGCTGCCTGGGCGGCGGCGGCGCGGACGAACTCCGGCAGGCCTTCCATGTCCTTCTCGGACTCCAGGACCAGCATGTAGTCCTTCTCGTCCGCCAGGACGTTCTGGCTGAACTGGTTCGAGAGGGTGGCCAGCCGCTCCATGATCTGGGCGAGTCGGTCCTGCTTCTCCTTCGGAAGCTGGGCGCCGGAGCGCACGAAGTCGAGGCGGTGGCGCTCCAGCAGGCGCACCTCCTCAGGCTTCAGCTTCAGCTTGTCGCGCTGCTGATAGACGGCATCGATCCGGGCGAACAGCTTCGGATCCATGCTGATGTCGTTGCCGTGCTTGGCCATCTTCGGCGCCAGTTCGCGCGCGATAGCCTGCAACTCGTCATTCGTGTTGGAAGAATTCAGATTGTAGAAGACCGCGGCGACCTTATCCAGCGCAGCCCCCGACTTTTCCATCGCGACGATGGTGTTCTCGAAGGTCGGCGCTTCCGGATTGCCGGTGATAGCGGCAACTTCCGCCTTGTGGTCAGCCATGGCCTTTTCAAAGGCGGGCAGGAAATGCTCCGGCTCGATCTGGGAGAAGGGGGGCACGCCGAAGGGCGTGGTCCATTCCGCCAGCAGCGGATTAGCGGATTCCGCGGTCTTGGTCGCGGCGGCAACCTGAACCTGCTCGGCCGCATTCACGGCGGCCATGCCGCCCAGCGCAGTCGTCATCATAAGTGCCACCCCGACACCAGCCTTGGAGAGAAGTCGCATCGAATGTCCTTGGTCTAACGGATCGAATGGTCCGTGTCCCTGTATATAGCCCGGATTCCGTGGGGCAAAGGGTGGGTGGGTTACAGCTTTGTAACCCGATCGTCCGAAACGGCCCTGCCGGCCTGCAAACGCCTGTCGCCGCTCGACGCAAGTCGGGTCAATGGTTTAGCCTGATCCGGGCGGCATGGCGTTCATGCGGCGTTGAGCAGGAGGTGCGGGTGCGGCGGATTGTGGCGGCGGCCCTGATGGCCGGATCGATGCTTGCGGCGGGCGCCGCGTCGGCGGCGGACACGCTGGTCTACTGCGCCGAAGGATCGCCGGAAAGCCTGAACGGTCAGCTCACCACCGCCGGCAACGCCTTCGACGTGGTTGAGCATATCTACGACCGGCTGGTGCAGTACCGGCGCGGAACGGCAGAGCTTGAGCCCGGTCTGGCGGAGAGCTGGGAGGTGTCGGAGGACGGGCGCACCTATACGTTCCGTCTGCGCAAAGGCGTGAAGTTTCATTCCACCCGCGACTTCAAGCCCAGCCGGGACCTGAATGCCGATGACGTGATCTTCTCCATCGAGCGGCAGTGGAAGAAGGACCATCCCTTCCATTCCGTCGCCCCGGTCTATCCCGGCTTCCTGAATATGCGGCTGGGAGAGCTTCTGGAGGCGGTGGAGAAGGTGGACGACCTCACCGTCCGCTACCGCCTGACCCAGCCGGACGCCAGCTTCCTGGACGCCATGGCCCATAATTCCCAGGGCATCATGTCGGCGGAATTCGCCGGAAAGATGATGGCGAAGGGCACGCCGGAACGGGTCGATCTGGAGCCGGTCGGCACCGGTTCCTACCGGATGGTGCAATATCAGACGGACACCATGATCCGGCTGCGCAGCTTCCACGAGCACTGGGCGGGGGAGGCGCCGCTGAAGCAACTTGTGTTCGTCATCGCGCCTGATGCCGCGGTGCGGCTGGCCAAGGTGCGGGCGGGCGAGTGCCATGTCATGCCTTTCCCGAACCTGGCGGACGTGCCCTCCCTCCAGGCGGACCCGAATGTGGACCTGTTGGAGACGGAGCTTCTGAGCGTCGGCTATCTGGCCTTCAACACCGCGAAGAAGCCCTTCGACGATGTGCGGGTGCGGCGGGCGCTGTCCATGGCGGTGGATCGTAAGGCGATCCTGGAAACGATCTATCAGGGTCATGCAAAGCTGGCGAAGGGACCGCTGCCGCCTCTCTCCTGGGCTTATGATCCCGCCCTGCCGGATATCGGCTATGACCCGGCCGCGGCGAAGGTGCTGCTGGCGGAAGCAGGACATCCCGACGGGTTCGAGGTGGAACTCTGGGCCATGCCGGTCCAGCGCCCCTACAACCCCAACGCCCGCCGGATGGCGGAGATGATGCAGACCGATTTCGCGAAGATCGGGGTACGGGTCAAAATCGTCTCCTACGAGTGGGGCGAGTATCTGCGTCGGACCCGGTTCGGGGAGCACGACATGGCCCTGCTGGGCTGGAGCGTGGTGGAGCCTGCCTCCTTCATGGAGGACATACTGGGTTGCGCCTCGGCGGTGCCGGGCGGCGGCAACGTCGCCAAGTGGTGCAATCAGGATTATCAGGAGCTGGTCGGGGCCGCCCGCCGCACGACGGTGCAGGAGGAGCGGGCGCAGCTGTACCGGGAGGCGCAGAAGATCTTCCAGGATCAGGCGCCCTGGTTGCCCATCGCCCATCCAACCGCCGCGACGCCGGTGCGCAAGGAAGTGAAGGGGTTCCTGCCCAGCCCCTTCGCCCGATACTGGTTCTATGGCGTGACGGTCGATTAGCTCAGATGATCTCGCGTACCTGCTGGCCCATGACGCGTCCGATGATTTTTCCGGCCGCAGGTGTGCCGCGGGCCAGGGCTTGGGCGAAGTGCATGGCCTGACCGGGCTTGATGTGGGGCGGCATGGGCGGGATGTGGGTGTCCACCAGAGCGTTCACGATCACCGGCCCCGGCGTGTGCAGCGCCTGCTCCAGCATGGCCCCGCAGCTCCGCGGGTCCTCGATGGTGTAGCCGGTGCCGCCGCAGGCCTCCGCCACCTTCGCGAAGTCGATATACTCCAGATCGCAGACATATTCCGGGTTGCCCAGGAATACCATCTGCTCCCACTTGATCTGGCCCAGCGAGCGGTTGTTGCAGACCACGATCTTGATCGGCAGCTTGTACTTCACGGCCGTGGCGAAGTCGGCCATCAGCATGGACAGGCCGCCATCCCCGACAAAGGCCACCACCTGCCTGTCCGGATATGCGAGCTGCGCGGCAATGGCATAGGGCAGGCCAGGGGCCATGGTGGCGAGATTGCCCGACAGCGTATGCATCTGCCCGCGCTTGGCCGGGATCTGCCGCGCCCACCAGGTGGCGATGGTGCCGCTGTCGCAGGTGACGATGGCGGTATCGGTGAGCCGTTTGCCCAGTTCCCAGGCCAGCACCTGCGGCTTCATCGGCATGGACATGTCGGTGCCGCGGGTCTCCATCAGCTCCATCCACTCCCGCTTCTCCGCCTGCGCGCGCTCCAGGAACGGGCGCTCATGCCGGCGGCGGACCAGCGGAAGCAGGGCGTCCAGCGCCAGCTTGGCATCGCCGACCAGCCCCAGCTCCATGGGATAGCGCAGGCCGATGCGCATTGGGTCGAGATCGATCTGGATGCCGCGGGCCTGTCCGGCCTTGGGCAGATACTCGATATAGGGAAAGCTTGAGCCCACCATGATCAGCGTATCGCACCGCATCAGCGCATTCTGGCTGGGCGCGGTGCCCAACAGGCCGATCTGGCCGGTAGTATAGGGACTGTCGTCCGGCACGGCCGCCTTGCCCAGGAGCGCCTTGACGATCACTGCACCGGTCCTGTCCGCCAGTCGCTCCAGCTCATCCGTCGCGTGCAGTGCGCCCTGGCCGGCCAGGATGACGACGCGTTCGCCCTGGTCGATGATTTCCGCCGCGGCCCGCAGGTCGCGCTCGTCCGGCAGCCGGGCGGAGCGGGGGTGGATGCTGGCATGGTGGCCCGGGGTCATGCGCTTGGACCCCTTCTCATCGTCATAGGTCCAGTCCTGCACATCCACCGGAATGGTGATGTGGGCGACGCCGCGGTAGGCTAGCGCGGTGCGGCAGGCGAGAGGGGCCAGGTTCTCCATGTGCCGGGGACCGCCGCAACGTTCGTTGAACTTGGCGACGTCCATCATCAGCCGGTCCAACGCCACGTCCTGCTGGGTAAAGGTGCCGACCAGGTCGTGATACTGAAGGCCGGTGATGGCCAGCACCGGTTGCTGGTCCAGCTTGGCGTCGTAAAGACCATTCAGCAGATGAATGCCGCCGGGGCCGCTGGTGGCAACACAGACACCCAGCCGCCCGGTGAACTTGGCATAGCCGCAGGCCGCGAAGGCGGCTGCCTCCTCGTGCCGGGTCTGGATGAAGCGAATCCGGTCGCGACGTTTGCGGAAGGCTTCGATGACGCCGTTGACCCCGTCGCCGGGGATGCCGAAGACCGTGTCCACCCCGTATTCGACCAGGGTGTCCACCAGGATGTCGGCTGTCGTCCGCGCCATGCCGCGATCTCCCTCATGCCGTAAATGTCGGGTTCCGCACGGCTCAACCGAAGGGGGCGGGCATGATCACGGGGGCAGCGCGGGGAACGGCAACCGGAACCGCACCAGCAGCCATCCTGTTGCCTTCCTGGACCCCATGCAGAAACGCGCCCAGACCCAACCGCCGCCGGGAGTGAAGGATGTCGACCGACTGGGACCGGATCGAGGACGACTGGCACGCCTATCAGGAGTTGGCCAAAGAGCAGTGGCCGCGTGTCGAGGCGTCCACCCTTGCGGCGACCCAGGGCCGGCGCGATGCCCTGATCGCCGCCGTGGAGCAGGCCTATGATGTGAGCCGGGATCAGGCCCGGCGGGAGGTCGGCTACTGGATGGGGGCTGCCCCGCGTCTCCGCAAGGAGAGGGCGGATGTGCGCCAGGTGCCGACAGGAAACCGCTGGTCCGGGCAGCAGCGTCCCAAGGTCGACAGCTACGGCCAGGGGGAGCAGGCAGGTCGGTTCTCTGCCATGCGGGCCGGGCCAGTGCGCGAGCACCCGGTCGGGGCCTTGCTGCTCGCCCTTGGCGTGGGGTTCGCCATCGTCCGGATGGCCCGCGCCGGACGGGACTGACGTTGAGACCATCGCGTCCCTGAATGGGGCCGGAACTGAAAGCAGAGGAGGGCCGACGTGCCGCAGGATATGGTTCCAGCACAGGGGGCGGGGAACCCGGCGCCGTCGGCTGACCCTTCGGACGAGACGCCCATCCTTGTCCCGGGCAAGACCTGCTGGCGCATCGCCCGTGCCCATCGTTTCGCCTTGATCGTCGACGCCGCCGATTATTTCAGGACCGCGCAACGAGCCATGGAAGCCGCGCGGGAAAGCATAATGGCGGTGGGCTGGGATTTCGACCTGCGGATCAATCTGCGTCCCGATCTGGAAGGGCCGGAAAATACGGGGCGGTCCCGTTACCGGCTTGGTGATCTCATCCAGCGGATCGTGGCGAAGAACCGGCGGCTGCATGCCTATATCCTGAAGTGGGATATCGCCATGCTGCAGACCATCACGACGCAGATCGTGCCGCTGATGGCGCTGCACTGGCTGACCACCTCGCGCATCCATTTCCGCCTGGATAGCAACCATCCACTCGGCGCCAGCCACCACCAGAAGATCCTGGTGATCGACGACAGTCTGGCGTTCTGCGGCGGCATCGACATGACCCATGACCGCTGGGACACCAGGGACCATACGCCCGGCGACACCCGCCGCCGCCGGCCCGACGGCAGCCCCTATGGTCCCTTCCACGACGTTACGACGGCCTGCGACGGGCCCGCGGCGGAAGCGCTGGGCGAGGTGGTGCGGCGGCGCTGGCGGCATTCCGGCGGCGGATCGATCAAACGGGTGCGGCAGCGCCGGGCCGTCTGGCCGGAAGGACTGAACGTCACCATGCGGGACGTCGATGTGGCCGTCGCCAGGACGGAGCCCAGCTATAACGGGCGCGAGGAGGTACGGGAGATCGAAGCCCTCTATCTGGCGGTGATCCGCCGCGCCAAGCGGACTCTCTATCTGGAAAGCCAGTACTTCGCGTCCTCGGTCATACGGGACGCAATCGCCGAGCGGCTGCGGGAACCGGACGGGCCGGAGATCGTCGTCATCAACCCCTTGAGCGCGGCCAGTTGGTTGGAAGAGCAGGCCATGGACAGGGCCCGCGCCCATGCCGTGAACATACTGAAGGAAGCGGACCAGCATGGCCGCTTCCGCATCTACTATCCCGTGAACGCCATCGGCACGCCGATCTACGTCCATGCCAAGGTCGTGGTGATGGACGAACGACTGCTCCGCATCGGCTCCAGCAACCTGAATAATCGTTCCATGGGATTCGATACCGAGTGTGACATCGCGCTGGAGGCCGTGCCCGGAAGTCCCAACCAGAAGGAGCTGTCGGCCACCATTCTGCGGTTCCGCAACGATCTGCTGGCGGAGCATCTGGGCGTAGACAGCCAGGAGGTGGAGCGCGCTCTGGTGGAGCACGGGTCGCTGGTCCGCGCCATCGACGCCCTACGCCGGCCGGAAGGGCGCACATTGCTGGAGTTGGAAACCCGCCCCATCGGCGAGGCGGAGCTGGCCGTCCTGCAGACCCACATGATGGACCCGGAGCGGCCGGGGCAGGGTGAAAGGCGGCTCGCGCATCTCCTGAAGCGGAGTGTCGCCCGCCTGCGCCCCGGACGGGCGGCCTTTCTGGCGGGCACCGTGGCCACCGGCTACCTTCTGGGCCGCCGGTACCGCCGGGATATCCGCCGGGCCCGGAGATAGATCGTAAGGCAGGCCGCGCGACGGTTGGCTGCGGCCCCGCAAGAGCGCTAGACTTGCCCCCATCGATCGGGGAGGGGCGGGGAATGAGATCGGCGGAAAAGGAAGCGGAACAGCGCGCCACGGTTCTGCGGCATCTGGCGCGGTCGCTCGCGGAAGCCACGACGGCGTTCGAGCGGAACAGCACCGCAAAGCTTCAGACCTTCCCCGACTATAAGAAGGCCCGCGCCTCCTACATGGAGATCCAGGCCATGATCTTCACCATCCAGGACAAGGCGGCGGAAGCCTACGGTGCCCGCATTCCAGAGGACATGAAACTCTGGCTGGTGCGCATGCGTCTGCGCGCCATCGCCAGCTTCGTACGGCTCAGCGTGATCTTCTTCCGGAACCCGCCGGCCCTTCTGGTCCAGGCGCTGGGGGCGTACGAGATACTGGAGATGGAGCGGGAGTCGCTGTCCAGCCTGCTGCTGGACTATGACATGATGTTGATGGAGGCCGCCGTCGACGACAAGACGTCGGAGGAGCTGGACCAGGTCCGCGTGGATATGGAGGAGGTCGTGCAGCTTCTGGAGGGGCTTCTGAAGACCGCGCCGCCTCCGCTCGCAACCTTCTCGTAAAGCCTTGCCGAAAACCAAAAGGGCCGCCATCGCTGGCGGCCCTTTCAACGTTCCGGCCCGATGGGCCGGCAGTGCGAATCAGCTCGCGCGCTTCAGCTTGCGCTGCACGGCCCAGAGGTCGCTGGCATTCTTGTCCAGGTCGAACATGCGGGTGGCCTTCGGGTCGCGTCCCTGGCGGCGGCACTCCAGCTCGAACATGTTGGTGTTGGCCGGGTCCAGACCCAGCTCAGCGCAGGCGGAAGTGAAGGCGGACTGGATATCGAAGCTCTGCATCTTGATCCCCGTGGGTCGGTGAGCGTCCCTATTGCAACGCAACAACCAGGCTTTGTGAAGTCCTTAACGCTCGTAAATATTGAAGGGTGGGCAATGCGCTAGCCGCGGGCCCAAACCTCTTGCACACGCGAAGAAAGGCTGCGGCGGCGAAATTGTTCCCGAACAGGGGCGCGGAAATGCTGCATATCTGGGGCGAAGATATATCGATCGAGCCTGTAAGCCGTGGCGGTCTGCGGCACGTCCGCAAGGTGGCAAAGGCGCATGGAGCGGCCGGGCGCGACGTCCCGTCGCACCCTTTTCCATCCCACCGCCAGTCTGCCCACCGTTGCTGCCGCCCAGGTCCGGCCGCTTCAGCCAGTCCGGCCCCGCCGATCCGCACCGTGACATCGGAGACACAAGGCGAAAGCGGCGATATGCCGGGGACGGACCTATCCGATTAGCGTCTTCACGCCGCCGGGATTTGGCTCCATGCTGCAAGGCAGTAGTGACAGTGACCGCTCGGATGGCCCGATGAACCCGTTTGGGGAACAGGACCTTTCGGCGGTGACCGCGGCCTCTTCGCCGCATGGCCGTGGCCTCCGCCCGACCGACGCCCGGTGGAACCGCTCCGCCGTGGCGGCACTCCCTTGCAATGTCAATCCAGCCGCTTCCGGCCGCAATCGGGGTATCAGCCACCCCCGCCGGGGCACCTCGTCATGGCGGGCCGCTCCGTTCTTGTCACAGCAGTCCAGCCATCCATGTGTCTTATTGCGTGAGCGGGGTGCCACGGATTGGACAAGTTTCCTTAATACCCTGCCGCCAGTATGGAATTTGCCGGCACGGTTGCTGGTTCGAGCGAGGGGGTCCGCCATGCGGATCAAGGGGATCGCCGGTGCGGCGGTCCGTGTCCAGCGCCGGTTTCAAGCCCGCCCGGTTCCCCCGCCGGAGAAGTGGTCAGCACAGCCGCAGCCATGGTCCCTTCCGCAGAAGAAGGGTGAACATCGGTGGCCCGTTCGGGTTTCAAATATGAGGGGGACGGGCCGTGCCGCCGCGCTCCCCCACCCAGACACCCCGGACCACATGATCAGAAAAGGTGCCGTTACGCAGAACATTCCGTCCGCTTCCGCTCTGAGCGCCACCGGACGTCATAGACAGACAGCAGACCGCCCGCGCCACGCCCGCTTGAAGGAGACTGCCCATGTACCCGGTCAATGACGTGTTCGCCAGTTACGCGCAGTCCTATGAAGCACGCCGCGACCAGGAAATGTCGCTGATGGAGTATCTGGAGGGTTGCCGCGACGACCCGATGATGTATGCGAGCGCGCCGGAGCGCCTGCTCGCCGCCATTGGTGAGCCGGAGGTGGTGGATACCGCCAGGGACCAGCGGCTCGCCCGCATCTTCATGAACCGGACGATTAAGATTTATCCCGCCTTCTCCGAATTCTACGGGATGGAAGAGACGATCGAGCGGATCGTCGGCTATTTCCGCCATGCCGCCCAGGGGCTGGAGGAGCGCAAGCAGATCCTCTACCTGCTGGGTCCGGTCGGCGGCGGCAAGTCCTCTCTCGCGGAGCGGCTGAAGGCGTTGATGGAGGAGCAGCCGATCTATGCGCTGAAGGCCGGCGACCAAGTAAGCCCGGTGTTCGAGAGCCCGCTCGGCCTGTTCGACCCCATCACCATGGGCGCCACCATCGAGGAGAAGTACGGCATTCCCCGCCGCCGCCTGACCGGGCTGATGAGCCCCTGGGCGATCAAGCGGCTGGACGAGTTCGACGGCGATCTCCGCAAGTTCAAGGTGGTGAAGCTGCGCCCGTCGCGCCTGCGCCAGATCGCGGTCAGTAAGACCGAGCCGGGTGACGAGAACAACCAGGACATCTCCTCCCTGGTCGGCAAGGTCGATATCCGCAAGCTGGAGCTTTATCCGCAGAACGATCCGGACGCCTACAGCTACTCCGGCGGTCTGAACCGTGCCAATCAGGGCATGCTTGAGTTCGTGGAGATGTTCAAGGCGCCGATCAAGATGCTGCATCCCCTGCTCACCGCGACGCAGGAGGGCAACTATATCGGCACGGAGAATATCGGCGCCCTGCCGTTCACTGGCATCATCATGGCGCACAGCAACGAGGCCGAGTGGCAGACTTTCAAGAACAACAAGAACAACGAAGCCTTCATCGACCGCATCTGTGTGATCAAGGTGCCGTACTGCCTGCGGGTGACCGAGGAAGAACAGATCTATCACAAGCTCATCCGCAGCTCCGAACTGTCCACCGCGCCTTGTGCGCCGGGCACGCTTGAGATGCTGGCCCGCTTCGCTGTGCTGTCGCGGCTGAAGGAGCACGGCAATTCCAATCTTTATTCCAAGATGCGGGTCTATGACGGCGAGAGCCTGAAGGAGACCGACCCCAAGGCCAAGACGCTGCAGGAGTACAAGGACGCGGCCGGCATGGACGAGGGGATGAATGGCATCTCCACCCGCTTCGCCTTCAAGGTCCTGGCCTCCACCTTCAACTACGACACCACGGAGGTCAGCGCCGATCCGGTCCACCTGATGTATGTGCTGGAGCAGGCGATCCGGCGGGAGCAGTTCCAGGACGAGACGGAGAAGCGCTACCTGGAATTCATCAAGGCCGAGTTGGCGCCGCGCTATGCGGAGTTCATCGGCAACGAAATCCAGAAGGCCTATCTGGAGAGCTATCACGATTACGGCCAGAACCTGTTCGACCGGTATGTGGACTATGCCGACGCCTGGATCGAGGACCAGGACTTCAAGGACCCAGACACGGGCCAGCTGATGAACCGCGATCTGCTGAACCAGGAGCTGACCAAGATCGAGAAGCCGGCCGGGATCGCCAACCCGAAGGACTTCCGCAACGAAGTTGTGAAGTTCTCGCTGCGCATGCGGGCGGCCAATGGCGGCAGGAACCCCTCCTGGACCTCTTACGAGAAAATCCGCGACGTGATCGAGCGGCGGATGTTCAGCCAAGTGGAGGAGCTTCTTCCCGTCATCAGCTTCGGCTCCAAGAAGGACAGCGATACGGAGAAGAAGCACAGCGATTTCGTCGATCGCATGGTGTCCCGCGGCTATACCGAGCGCCAGGTGCGCCGGCTGGTCGAGTGGTACATGCGGGTGAAGCAGGCGGGCTGATCGTGCACCGAGCGGAATTGGTCGGCGGCTGAGTCGTCTATATGCCGTCATCCCGCCAGCGGCTGGGCCGCCAGCGGCCGGGGTGACGGCACCGTGTTCCGGGTGATTGCAGAGTATCCGCGGCAGTGGAAAGGGTCTGGCATAGATGTTCACCATCATCGACCGACGCCTGAATCCGAAGGGGAAGAGCCTGGCGAACCGCCAGCGCTTCCTCCGGCGCGCCAAGGAACAGGTGATGCGCGCCGTGCGGGACACGTCGGGACGGCGGCGCATCCAGGATATCGACGGGGGCGGGGATATCGTCATCTCCCCCGACGGGATCAAGGAGCCGACCTTCCATCGATCCTCATCCGGCGGCCTGCGCGACATCGTCGTGCCCGGCAACAAGGAGTTCGTCCCCGGCGACCGTATCCCGCGGCCGCCCAGCGGGGGCGGTGGGCGCGGTTCCGAAGGGGCGGAGGATGGCGGCGGGGAGGACGAGTTCCGGTTCGTCCTGAGCCGCGAGGAATTCATCGACCTGTTCCTGGAGGATCTGGAGCTTCCCGATCTGGCCAAGCGCAAGCTGGCGAAGTCCGAATCCCTGGCGTGGCACCGGGCGGGTTATTCCGTCAGCGGCTCGCCCGCCAACCTCAACCTCGTGCGCACCATGCGCAACAGCCTCTCCCGCCGGATCGCGCTGAAACGGCCGAAGCCGGACGAGATGCTGCGGCTGCGGGAGGAAATCGAGGAGCTGGAAAAATCCGGCCGCGATGCAGCCCGTCTGGCGGAGTTGCGGGAGGAGTTGGGGCTGCTGCTGCGCCGCAGCCAGCGCATTCCCTACATCGACCCGGTGGATGTCCGCTACAACCGGTTCGAGTCCACGCCGAGGCCGGTGGCGCAGGCGGTGATGTTCTGCCTGATGGACGTCTCCGGCTCCATGACGGAGCACATGAAGGACCTCGCCAAGCGGTTCTACATGCTGCTCTATCTGTTCCTGACCCGGCGCTACAAGCATGTGGACGTGGTCTTCATCCGCCACACCCACCGGGCGCAGGAGGTGGATGAGGAAACCTTCTTCTACAGCGCGGAGACGGGCGGCACGGTGGTCTCCACCGCGCTGGAGGAGATGATGCGGGTGGTAAAGGAACGCTACTCGCCCGACGAGTGGAACATCTATGCCGCCCAGGCCTCGGACGGCGACAATGCGCTGTCGGACAATTCACGCACCCTGGCGCTGCTGTCCGACATGATCCTGCCGGTCTGCCAGTACTACGCCTATATCGAGGTCGGCCAGGACGGCATGGCCCCGCCCATCACCTTCAGCAGCTCCATGCGCGAGAGCGATCTCTGGCGCACCTACAAGACGCTGCAGGGGGAAGGGGTGCCGCTGGCGATGAAGCGCGTCACACACCGGCGGGAAATCTATCCCGTGTTCCGTGAACTGTTCGCCCGCGACGGGGCGGCCCAGGAGGTGGGCGCATGACCATGCTGACCGACACGCCCGTGGTCGCCGCCCCGCTCTATGAAGGGGCCGACTGGGATTACGACAAGCTGCGCCGGGTCTATGACGCGATCGAGCAGGTCGCGGTGAAGGACCTCGGCCTCAACACCTACGCCAACCAGATCGAGGTCATCACGTCCGAGCAGATGCTGGACGCCTATTCCAGCATCGGCATGCCGCTGCTTTACAAGCACTGGTCCTTCGGCAAGCACTTCGCTAGGGACGAGGTGCTGTACCGCAAGGGGCTGCGCGGGCTGGCCTATGAGATCGTGATCAACTCCAACCCCTGCATCAGCTACATCATGGAAGAGAACACCATGACGATGCAGGCGCTGGTGACCGCGCACGCTGCATTCGGCCACAACCATTTCTTCAAGAACAACTACCTGTTCCAGCAATGGACCGACGCCGACGGCATTCTGGACTATCTGGAATTCGCCAAGGGCTACGTCGCCAAATGCGAGGAGCGGTATGGGCACGCGCGGGTGGAGCGGGTGCTGGATGCCGCCCACGCGCTGATGAACCACGGCGTGCACCGCTATCCCCGGCGGCGCAGCGACCTCCGCAATGAGGAGCGGCGGGAGCAGGAGCGACGCTCCCACGAGGAAACCACCTTCAACGATCTGTGGCGCACCGTACCCACCAAGCCGGGCGGCCCCAGCCTGTTCACCGACCGCGACAGACGTCGCGCCCTGCTGGAACTCCCGGAGGAGAACATCCTCTATTTCCTGGAGAAGAAGGCGCCGCGCCTCCAGGGCTGGCAGCGGGAGCTGCTGCGCGTGGTCCGGCACCTGTCCCAGTACTTCTATCCGCAGCGCCAGACCAAAGTAATGAACGAGGGCTGCGCGACTTGGTGCCACTACAACATCCTGCGGCGGATGCACGAGCGCGGGATGATCACCGAGGGAGCGTGGCTGGAGGTGCTGCACAGCCACACCAACGTGATCTTCCAGCCGGAATTCGACGATCCCCGCTATGGCGGTCTGAACCCCTATGCGCTGGGTTTCGCCATGATGGAGGACATCGAACGCATCGCCACGAACCCGACGGAAGAGGACCGCTACTGGTTCCCGGACTTCGCCGGCAGTGGCGACAGCGTCACCGTGCTGCGCGACGCATGGGCCAATTTCCGGGATGAGAGCTTCATCCTCCAGTACATGTCGCCGGCCCTGATCCGGAAATTCAAGCTGTTCCACGTGCAGGACGATGCGCGCGAACCGGAGATGGAGATCAAGGCGATCCATAATGAGCGGGGCTATCGCTCGATCCGGCAGTCGCTGGCCCGCCAGTACGATGTCGCCTGGATTGAAGCCGACATCCAGATCGTGGATGTGGACCTGACCGGCGACCGCAAGCTGATGCTGGAGCATCGGGTCACCAACCAGATCCTGCTGGAGGATGAGGACGCCCGCGCCGTGCTCCAGCACCTCTCAGACCTCTGGGGCTATGAGGTGGTGATGGAGGAAATCGATGCGGCCAGCGGGGCTCGGCTGAAGAAGCATACAGTCGGCCCGCGGATGATCCTGGGGGCGTGAGAAAACCCGCCCACGTCCCCATGAGGTGCGTGGGCGGGAGGCCTGCCGGGTCAGGCGGCGCGTACCGTGACAAGGAAGGTATCGACCTGACGCCTGAGCTGTTCGGCTTCGCGCGACAGGCTGGATGCCGCCCCCTGGACCTGGGTGGTGGCGGCCCCGGTCTCACTCGCGGCCTGGGTTACGCCACCGATGTTGGCCGAAACCTCGGCCGTGCCCTGGGCCGCCTGTGAGACGTTGCCGGCGATGTCCCGCGTGGCGGCTTGCTGCTGCTCCACGGCGCTGGCGATGGTGGCGGCGATCTCGCTGATCCGCGTGATCGTGCCCGAGATGCCGTCGATGGATCTGGCGGCTGTGGCGGTGGACGCCTGGATACCCTGCACCTGCGCTCCGATTTCCTCGGTCGCGCGGGCCGTCTGGCTGGCCAGCGCCTTTACTTCGCTGGCAACCACGGCGAAGCCCTTGCCGGCTTCGCCCGCCCGGGCCGCCTCGATCGTCGCGTTGAGGGCGAGGAGATTGGTCTGGCTGGCGATCTCCTGGATCAGCTGCACGACTTCGCCGATCATCTGGGCTGCGGCCGACAGCTCGCGCATGGTCTCGTTCGTCTGACCGGCTTCGGCCACGGCACGGCTGGCGATCTGGGAAGAAGATGTGACCTGGCGGGCGATCTCCTGGATCGATGCCGAAAGCTCCTCTGTAGCGCCTGCCACCGTGTTCACATTGGCGCTGGCCTGCTCCGACGCAGTTGCGACCGCAACGGCCTGACGTGTCGTCTCCTCGGCCGTGGCCCCCATGGCGGCGGCGGCAGACTCCATTTCCGTCGCCGCAGTAGCCACGGCGTCCACCACGCCCTTGACCCCTGCCTCGAACTCCGCAGCCATCTTCAGCAGGGCTTCGCGGCGTTCCCGCTCCGCCCGGGCCTTCTGCTCGGCCACATCGGCCTCCATGCGCCGCATGGCGAGGCCGTTCTCCTTGAAGACCTGCACGGCCTTGGCCATGGCGCCGACTTCGTCCCGACGTTCGGTGCCCTTGACCTGCTGATCCAGGTTTCCGCTGGCGATGATCCCCATGACCTCGGCAATGGCCGTAAGAGGGCGGACCACCAGAGCCAGCATGATCCAGGTCAGCAGCGAGAGGGATGCCGCAAGCCCGATACTCGCCAGGATGTAAAGGTTGCTCAAAGTGTCATGGGCAAGGACGTCGGTATCGGCCCTGGCCTTCACCAGTTCCGCCTGGTTCGATTTGACACGTTCGAGGATGATGTCGACGACCTTGGTGCGGGCCATGCGGCCTTCAGTGGTCGAAATCTTGAAGGCGCTTTCCTTGTCTCCCGACAAGGCGGCTGAGATGGAGCGCTGGGCCACGCGGTCGTAATCGTTGATGGCATCCTGGATTTGGGTGTTGAAGGCCTTACGCTCGGCTGTATCGGCCAGTTCGATAAGACGGTCCGCCGCGGCGAGCGCCATCCCAACCCGTTGTTTATAGGTCTCCTGGTGCGCCCGCATGGCATCCAGGTCAGCCTCGATGATGATGTTCTTTTCACTGACAGTGGCGGCATTCAACTCCGCCTCGATCACCAGAGCGTTCTCCAACCGCGTCGTGGTGACGGACAAGGCGTGATCGGCGGCATCGTTGAGGGACAGCAGACCTCCCCTGGCCTGCCACAGGACCACCACCATGACGGCCACCAGGACCGCAAGCGGTATGGAAAGCTTCTGGATGAGCTTGAGATCGTTGAAACGGCGCAGCATTCTTTGTTCTCCCCACCTAGGCCTTGCTGGCCTGGCTGCACCAATTCACCTACCACTTCCGTTACGGAGAAGTTAATGGGCGAGGGGAGCAAAGAAAAAATCGCGGAATGCCGCTGCGCCGACTTTAGCCCTCCAAGTAATCTCTGCTTCCGCGGGTAACTTCATTACTTTTTGGATTTCCGAACTGTTCCGCGCCGCCCAGTTTCTCAGCCTCGGCCGTGTGGTTCATCCAGGCCCAGGATCGGACCCATGGGCACCACCCCCGTCGGATTGATAGTCTTGTGGCTCTGATAGTAGTGGCCTTTGATATGCTGGAAATTCACGGTCTGCGCCACGCCGCGCCACTGATAGAGTTCCCGGGTGAAGGCCCATAGGTTCGGGTAGTCGGCGATGCGCCGGAGATTGCATTTGAAGTGCCCGTGATAGACGGCGTCGAAGCGGATCAGGGTGGTGAAAAGGCGCCAATCCGCCTCCGTGATCTGGTCGCCTGCGATGTAGCGCTGGCGGGACAGACGCTCCTCCAGCCAGTCCAGCGTCTCGAACAGCGGTACGACCGCTTCTTCGTAAGCTTCCTGTGCGGTGGCGAAGCCGGCCTTGTAGACGCCATTGTTCACGGTGTCGTAGACACGGGCATTCACCGCATCGATCTCCTCCCGCAGTTCCTCCGGGTAATAATCGCCCGGCTTGGCCCCGACATTGTCGAAGGCGCTGTTGAACATGCGGATGATCTCGGAACTTTCATTGCTGACCACCATGCCCTGCTGCTTGTCCCAGAGCACCGGGACGGTCACCCGGCCGGTGTAGTCGGTCTTGGCGGCGGTATAGACCTGATGCAGGACGCCGGCATGGTTGATGGGATCGGGGATGACGCCGGGACCGTCGGCGAAGGTCCAGCCTTGCTCGCCCATCAACCAGTGGACCACCGAAAGACTGATCATGTCCTCCAGCTCCTTCAGGGCACGGAAGATCAGCGTGCGGTGCGCCCAGGGGCAGGCGAGGGAGACGTAGAGGTGATAGCGCCCCGGCTCCGCCTTGAAGCCGCCCGCCCCGACCGGACCGGCCGAGCCGTCAGCGGTGAGCCAGTTTCGGAAGCTGCTGTCCGTCCGGACGAAGCGCCCACCCGTCGACTTCGTATCGTACCACTGGTCGTGCCAGCGCCCCTCGATCAACAGGCCCATGGCCCATCCTCCAATCCGATATTCGCGCAGGGGCAGGATGGCCGGGAAAGCGCTGGCTATCGAGACCCGATCCCGCCAAGAACTGTTGCGCATTCAGCGACAATGAGACCCGTCGCGGCGGTCCCAGCATTGGGGCGCGACCCGTGACAGGCCGCGCCCCATGGATGATGGCGCCGCAGGGGCGCCCTTGCCGTATGGACCGACAGGCTTCCGGCTTAGTCGCCCTTTTTCGAATCGGGGCTGCCGCTGTCGGCCTCAGCACTGCCGGACTCGGTGCTGCCGAGCATATCCTGGCCGCCCTGCTTCACAGGCTCCGGATTCTCGCCGATCGCGCCGCCGCGCTCCTGGACCAGGGAATTGTCGGGAAGCGCGCCAGTGGACGTCGTGGCTTCGGCCGAGTCATCATCCCCGCTTCCGCCCTGCTGGACGGCTTCCGGATTCTCGCCGATCGCGCCGCCGCGCTCCCGGGCCAGCGAATCTTCCGGCAGTGGTGCGGTCATTTCACCCTGCTCATTGGCCGGCGTGCTGGACTGGCTGCCGGTGGAGTGGGCCTGTGCGGACTTGTCCTTGTTCTCGCCCGCCATGGCAGGGGCCGCGAGGGCGAAGGCGGCAACCGCCAGAGTGGGCAGGATGGTGTGCGTAAGTTTCCGCATGGTGTCGTCCCCGTTCGTTTCGGTCCGCCAGAAGTCCACCTGCATGCGGAAAGCTGTAGACGGACCTTTGCATCAGCAGCCGCGTCCAGCAGGCGGATCGGTCCATCACCAACAGCTCAACTGGCCGGAGAGTCGCGCCCTGCATACAGGAACGGCCGGCATCCGCTTCCGGATGCCGGCCGTTTCCGCACGTGCGGGTCCCTGCAGAAGCGGTCAGGCCGCCTGCATGGCCTTGGACTTCGCCGTATGGGCGGCAATGGCGTCCATCAGCTCCGGAGACAGGCAGTCATAGGGCTCCAGCCCCAACTGCTTCAGACGGGTGCGCACTGCCGGCATCTGCTCCGGCTTCGCGCCGGACTCGATGATGGAGGAGACGAAAGCGGCGAACTTCGGCTCGCTCCAGCCTTCCTGGTCCGACAGCTCGGTGTGGATGAAGTCCAGCCCGTAGAAGGGATGGCCGGTGTTCTCGATCCGGCCATACATGTGCGTGCCGCAATCACGGCAGGCATGGCGCTGGATCACGGCGGAGGGATCGACCACCTGCAGCTTCTGGCCGTTGGCGGTGACCTTCAGATTGTCGCGCGGAACCACGGCGACCATGGAGAACAGCGCCCCCTGCGGCTTCCAGCACTTCGTGCAGCCGCAGACATGGTTGTGAGCGGTGTTGGCGGTGACCGTCACTTCCACCCGGTTCGTCGCGCAACGGCAGTGCAGGGTGCCGCCGGCAAAATTCGACTTGCCGGCCTGAACGCCGCGATCGACCGACGGATGGATCTTGATATCGCTTTCAGGCACCGAAGTGCTGCTGCTGCTTTTCCGCCAGAACATGAGCTACCTCCCAGATAACATGAAGCCGCGGTTCGGTTCGCCGTAGGGGAGGCATCAAGGCACGCCCATACTGACGAGGTGCGCCATCGCGGCAATGGACACCGTTTGCTATGGCTGCCGCTCAAAGTCGGCAGCTCTGTTACTTCGAAGGGTTAGTCTAACCACTTCAAATATTTGGTCCGCGATTGTGCCACATCTAATTGCTGCACACAATGACGTCGTCTATCAAGCTCTCCATCTCGCAGAGAAATCACGGTTCCTCGACTTGGGACGCCGTCAGAAAGCCGCCGACGAGCCGAAGCTCGGACCCGTCACCTCCGTCGGCGGCATCAGCAGGCACGGGACCGGCAGAAGGTCGGTCCAGTCCGCCGATTGCTGGCTGCCCATGGATGGTATGTCGGCGCTCCACGCGTCGCCTGCGTCCTTCGCAATGCGGTAGCGCTCCTGGCGTTTCTCCCCCTCCCAGCCGCGATCCATTACCGTGACATCCACAACGACTCCGGCAGCATCCATCTCTGCCAGGATCAGGGTGTCGCCCATCTCCCAGATGGCTTGGCTGCCGGGGCCGAATCCGGCCAGTCCGATGTCCTCCAGCGTGCTCACCAGCGCCCCCGCAGTCCCACGATCCAGGTCCGGCCAGGGGCGACATTGATCAGCCCGTCGGCCCGGATGCCGGTTTCGATGGTGGCGTCGGTCAGGTTCTCCACCGTGGCGAACAGGTGTGTCTGGGGAGTCACGTCCCAGCCGGCGTAAAGGTCGGCGACGGCATAGCTCTCCAGTTCCTGGGCATTGTCGCTGCCCTCGAAGGCGTCGGTCGCCGCACGCACCTGAAGGCGCAGCAGCAGGGGCTCCACCGGCCGCCAGCTTGCCTGGGCAGTGCCTTGGTGGCGCGGGGTCTGGCCGGGTCGGTTGCCTTCCAGCCCTGGGAAGCCGTCCGCCTCCTCGATCTCCGCATCGCTGAAGAGATATGAAAGGTTGAAGGTCAGATTTTCGAGCGCCTGGACTTCAAGCTCCGCCTCAAGCCCGTCGACCACGACCTTGTCCAGGTTCAAGCGCTGGGCGAGGCTGCCATTCTCTGGCACGAAGATGCCCAGCGGGGCATAGAGGCCCGGCGTCCGGGTCAGCTCCACATTGTCCACCGCATCGCGGATGATGGCGCGGAACACGGTGGCGGACAGGTTGATGCCTGACGTGGGCGTGTAGCGAAGACCGACTTCGCCGCCGATCAGCTCCTCCGGGTCCAGGTCGGGATTGGCCTCGGTAATGTCGTTGCCGACGCGGAACGGGCGGTAGAGCTCGTTCAACGTCGGCAGGCGGAAGCCTGTATAGGCCGCGACCCGCAGGCCCAGATCGGGCAGGGCCTGCCAGTCAGCGCCGATGCGGCCGTTCAGCACCGTGCCGTCACGGTCGCCGATGTCATCCTCGCGCAGCACGGCATCGGTCAGGATTACGCGCTCGCTCCGCTCCCCGTTGGAGTTTTCCCACCGGTCCACGCGCAGGCCAGCGGTTACGGCCAGGGCTTCCTGCGGTGTCCAGGCATGTTCGGCGAAGGCGCCTGCGATGAGCTGTTCGCCGCCCGCCGTACGCTCTCGGGTAAAGGCGTCGTTCTGGAAGAAGAAGAGTTCGTTGGTCTCCCCCTCCGTCCAGCGGACATCGACGCCGATATCGGTGCGATGGTTGGGCGCGGGGGTCAGGCCGACCTGGAGCACGCCGCCATAGGCCGTGCTGGGAACATCATACTGGTCCAGCGCCGGGGTCTCGGCGGTGCGGTCGTCATTGACGCCGCTGAAGGTGCTCTCGAAATCCCAGTCGCGGGCGTAAAGCACAGCTTCCCACGGAATGGAACCGCCGCCGACCAGTCGCAGGCTTCCTTCCAGGGCGTCGGTCGCGTTTTCGGTATAGGGGGTGCCGTTGCCGCGATGCTCCCGGAAGGCGGAGAGCTTGGCGGTGGCGCGGACATTGCCGATGTCGGTGGCGGCCAGCGCATCGGCCCAGTAAGCCTCGCTGTCGGCATCGATGTCGATGGGGCCGCGGAATTCCTCGCCGACGACCTTCTGCCCGCCGGTGCTGAAGGCGCTGGCGGTCAGGCCCAGATCGAAGCCGCCGGCGCTGCCGCCGATGCCAGCCACCGCCTGCACGGTCTCGTCCGACCCGGCAGCGAACTCTCCGAAGATGCCTTCCGGCTTGCGCGTCTCAATGCGCACCGTACCGGCCAGGGCCGCATTGCCCCATGGTCCAGCGCCGCCGCCACGCGTGATCACCACCCGCTCCGCCGCTTCGGTCGGCAGGCGGGACCAGTAGACCCAGCCGCCAAAGGGATCGTTCACCGGCACGCCATCCACAAGCACCAGCGTGCGGCCAGCTCCATTGGGGCCGAGGCCGCGCAGGGATACGCCCTGGGTGGTGGGCTGGGCGATGCGGCTGCCATTGCGGCGGAACAGACCAAAGCCAGGAACCGCGCGTAGGGCCTCATCCAGGCGCCGTTGCGGGGCGCTTGCCAGATCGGCCGCATCGATCACGGTCGGGCCGAATGGCCGCTCATAGGCTGGGACGCCGCCGCGCCGGCCTGTCACGATGATCTCATCCACCACATTCGTCTGTGCCTGCGCCACAGTGGACGCGAGGAGGAGAGGTAGGGAAGCGAGGCTGGCGGCGACTTTCTTATTCTTCATCATCATCCGGCTGTAACGGGATGGGGGACGCGCCGGTCGGCGCGTCCCCCAGGGTGCTTGCTAGAAGAAGAGGATAGCACCCAGAGCGATGGCATCGGAATCGATCTCGTTTCCGTTCTGGGCTTCCGATGTGGTGTTGATGTACTCGCCGATCAGCGTGACCCAGTCGGTCAGCGCGTACTGGACCTGCCCGACCCAGGACTTGTTGACGTCCAGCAGGGTGGGATTGACCTCGCCCGGCGCCAGATCCAGCCGGCTCTCGCCATAGCTGGCCGCCAGCGTGAGCTTGGGCATCACCTCGAACGAGCCCTGGACATAGAAGCCGTCGCTGTCGCGCTCGTTCCCGGCCGCATCGGTGGCCAGGATGAACAGCCCGGTCGTGCCCAGCCCCTCGCCGGTGTAGTAGTAGCCCACGAACCCGGCCGGCCCGAAGGTCAGCTTCGCCCCCACATCGTAGCCGGTGCCGCGGTACCCGCCCACCGTGCCCACCGGATCGTGGTCCTGGGTGATCATGCTGGCCCACAGCTTGCCGCCCAGACCCTGCACGAAGCCGGCGGACCCGAGATCGTAGGTCAGCTCGGCCTGGAAGCCGGGCTCGTCATTGACCTCGTTGGCGCCGGCCGTGACCAGCGGCTGGAACACGCCCACCGCCGCCTGGAAGCCGGCGAAGCTGGGGGTGGTGTAGGTGATCTGCGGCTGGAAGTCGGTGTAGACGTAGCCCAGCCCGATGCGGCCCAGGCTGGTGTTGCTGGGCGCGGCGTTGCCGCCGGCCGTGCCGACGCTGAGCAGGGTGATGTCGTTCAGGATGGCTTCGGAGCCGAACAGGCCGATGTCGCGGCCGATCTTCAGCTCGCCCAGCTCGGGCCGTGCGATAGTGAGGTAGGTCTGGCGGAAGTCGATGCCGGAGGTGGCCAGGGCCGCGGGCACGCCGGGCGAGTTGGCGCCATTGTCCCAGCTCACGCTGTTGATGCCGGGATAGATACCGAAATGCGCCCCCACCTCCCAGCCGTCCTGGACGGTGGTGATGTCGAACTTCAGGAAGCCCGGCAGCAGGCCGTTGCGGATCGAGGTGCTGTCGCCGGCCCCGGCCAGGCCGCCCACGACCGCGCCGGGATTGTCGTCGCCCCATTCATGCACATAGTAGCCGTTGATGGAGCCGGAGAGCTTGACCTCGACCTCGCCGACCCGGAAGCCCACCCCGCTTTCGGTGCGCTGGATCATGGTGCTGGGGTCGATGGCCTGGGCCGGGCTGACGGTGGGCTGGCTCTGCACGCCCTGGGCCGTCGCCTTCTCCTCCGCCCGCTTGCGGTCCAGCAGGACGTTGTACTCGCCCTGGCTCAGAATGCCCTTCTCCCGCAACTGGCGCAGAAGATCGTCCGTCACATCCGCCCGCGCAGGACCCGCAAAACTCAGCGCAAGCGTTCCAGCCAGCCCGATCGCAGCCGGCAACACGGCTTTCCTGGTCATCGTCGCCTCCCGTTGTGGCTCTGCCGGGCCGGCAGTACCGAAGCGCGCCTGCCCGGCGAGTCGTTCTTGTGCGGATTTACCTTACTGAATGACCAAAGCAAATTCGCTGTTCAAAAACGGACTAGACCAAAGAAAGATAGGACTGTGTCATGAAAAACACGGAATTGAGAGAAGGATGGATGCTGCATATGCGAACATCCATCCCACTTTATTTTGGAGTCTTCTTCAGATGAAACTCCCTACCGCGACCATTCAGGCGGCCTCCACTCTGGAGATGCTGGCTGCACAGATCTTGAACTCCGGAATTTTCCCGTACGGGTCCAGGGCCGGATTGGTCAGCAGGTTGGCCGCGGCTTCGCGGTAGCAGAAGGGGATGAAAGCGCTGCCAGGAGACACGTTCTGGTCGGGACGCGCTTCAAGCTCGATCGTGCCGCGACGGGTCGAAACCCGTACCTTGCTGCCGGCCTCAAGGTTCATCCGCCGCATGTCCTTGCGGGACAGGGACACGAAGGGCGTCGGCTCCAGCGCGTTCAGCATGCCGGCCCGCCGGGTCATGGCGCCCGTATGCCAGTGCTCCAGCACGCGGCCGGTGGTCAGCAGGATCGGATAATCCGCGTCGGGCGACTCGTCCGGCGGCACTAGCTGCACCGATGCCAGCCGTGCGCGGCCGTTGGCGGTGGGGAAGGCGTCGCCGAAGATGATCTCCTTGCCCACGCCCGTCTCCGGGTCCAGCGGGTAGGTAACGGAGTCGCGCTCCTCCAGCATTTCCCAGGTGA
The DNA here is from genome assembly GCF_003568845.1 of Indioceanicola profundi. NCBI lineage: Bacteria > Pseudomonadati > Pseudomonadota > Alphaproteobacteria > Rhodospirillales > Azospirillaceae > Indioceanicola > Indioceanicola profundi. Next base: position 866,068 of record NZ_CP030126.1, read on the forward strand.
TGCCGGCCAGGGACGGCATCAGGGATGCCATTTCGGTGAAGACCTCCGACGCCGGCCGGTGCGTCCATGGCAGTCCCAGGCGGATGGCCATCTCTTCCACGATCCAGAGGTCCTGGCGCGCCTCGCCCGGCGGGTCGATGGCCTGCCGGCCGATCTGGATGCGGCGGTCGGTATTGGTGAAGGTGCCCGTCTTCTCCGGGAAGCCGCTGGCCGGCAGGACCACGTCGGCATAGGCCGCCGTCTCCGTCAGGAACAGGTCCTGCACCACCAGATGCTCCAGCGAGGCCAATGCCGCGCGGGCATGGGCCAGATCCGGGTCGGACATGGCCGGATTCTCACCCATCACATACATGCCGCGGATATCGCCGGCCTCCATGGCCTTCATGATCTCCACCACCGTCAGGCCGGGGGCGGGGTCCAGCGCGGCGCCCCAGGCTTCCTCGAACAGTTCCCGCACCGGGACGGAATCGACCCGGCGGTAGTCGGGATAGACCATCGGGATCAGGCCGGCGTCGGAAGCGCCCTGGACGTTGTTCTGCCCGCGCAGCGGATGCAGCCCGGTACCGGGCCGGCCGACCTGGCCGGTCAGAAGCGCCAGCGCGATCAGGCAGCGGGCATTGTCGGTGCCGTGGACATGTTGGCTGATGCCCATGCCCCAGAAGACGATGGAGGCTCGGGAGGTGGCATACATCCGGGCGACCTCGCGGATCACCTCGGGCTCGATCCCGCAGACCGGCGACATGGCTTCCGGCGTGAAGGCCAGGATGTTCTGCGCGAACTCCTCGTACCCGTCCACATGGGCCTGGACATATTGCCGGTCGACCAGACCTTCCGTGACGATCACGTTCAGCATGGCGGAGAGCAGGGCCACGTCGCTGCCGCCCTTGATCCGCAGGCTGTGGCTGGCGAAGCGGTCCAGACGCTGGCCGCGCGGATCGGCCACGATCAGCTTGGCCCCCTTGCGGGCCGCGTTCTTGATGAAGGTTGCGGCGACCGGGTGGTTCACCGTCGGGTTGGCGCCGATGATGAAGATCACCTCCGCATCCAGCGCCGCCTGCACCGGGGCGGTGACCGCGCCGGACCCGATCCCCTCCATCAGCGCCGCGACGGAGGAGGCGTGGCAGAGGCGGGTGCAGTGGTCGACATTGTTGCTGCCGAAGCCGGTGCGGACCAGCTTCTGGAACAGATAGGCCTCCTCGTTGGAGCCTTTGGCGGAACCGAAGCCGGCGAGCGCGTGACCGCCATGGGTATCGCGGATGCGGCGGAGGCCGCCCGCGGCGCGCTCCAGCGCCTCCTCCCAGGTGGCTTCGCGGAAATGGGTCCAGGGGTTGGCCGGATCGATGATCTGGGCGTCGTCGGCCCGCTTCGGCATGTCGTCGCGCCGGATCAGCGGCACGGTCAGCCGCTCCGGATGGCGCACATAGTCGAATCCGAAGCGGCCCTTGACGCAGAGGCGGTTGGCGTTGGCCGGGCCGTCGCGCCCATCCACAGCGATGATGTCGTTGTCCTTGACCTCGAAGGTCACCTGACAGCCGACGCCGCAATAGGGGCAGACGCTGTTCACCGACTTGTCAGGCACCAGCGCGACGGTGCCGGTATCGTCCAGAACCTTGGCCGGCAGCAGCGCGCCGGTGGGGCAGGCCTGCACGCACTCGCCGCAGGCGACGCAGGAGCTGTCGCCCATCGGCTGGTCGAAGTCGAAGACCGGCAACGTGCCGGCCCCGACATAGGCCATGCCGATGACGTCGTTGGCCTGCACCTCGCGGCAGCCGCGGGCGCAGAGGCCGCACTGGATGCAGGCGTCGAGCTGCACCGCCATGGCGGGATGGCTGAAATCCGGGGCCGGCTGCCGCTCGCGCGTCGGGAAGCGGCTGGTCTTCAGGCCCAGCCGGTCGGCCCAGTTCCAGAAATGGCTGTGCGGATCATGGGCATCCTCCCGCGCCGGCTGGTCGGCCAGCAGCAGTTCGAACACCATCTTCTGCGCCTTGCTGACGCGCGGGTTCAGGAAGCTGACCTCCATCCCCTCCGCCGGCGTGCGGCGGCAGGAAGGGGCAAGCACCCGCTCCCCCTTGATCTCGACCACGCAGGCGCGGCAATTGCCATCGGGGCGGTAGCCCGGCTCCGGACGGTGGCAGAGGTGCGGCACCTGGAAGCCGTAGCGGCTGGCCACGTCGAAGATGGTCTCCCCCTCGCGGGCGGTGACCTCGCACTTGTCCAGGAGGAAATTGATACTCATCGAACTTCCTCCGGGAAGTGGCGCAACAGGCTTTTGAAGACATTGGGCGCGGCCTGTCCCAGGCCGCAGATGCTGGCATCCGTCATGCAGGCCCCGAGTTCGGTCAGCAGCGGCGCGTTCCAGCTCGGCGCGTGCATTAGCGCCAGCGCCTTGCCGGTGCCGACCCGGCAGGGCGTGCACTGGCCGCAGCTCTCATGTTTGAAGAAGGCCATCAGATTGCGGGCCGCGTCGGCCAGATCGTCCTTGTCGGACAGGACGATCACGGCGGCGCTGCCGATCATGCCGCCATGCTCCTCCAGCGTGCCGAAATCGAGCGGCTGGTCGGCCAGATATGCAGGCAGGATGCCGCCGGAGGCGCCGCCGGGCAGGAACGCCTTCAGCGTGTGGCCCGGGGCCATGCCGCCGCAATGCTCCTCGATCAGCTCCCGCAGGGAGATGCCGGCGGGGGCAACCTTCATGCCCGGCTCCGCCACCCGGCCGGAGACGGAGAAGGAGCGCAGACCCTTGCGGCCGTTCCGGCCGAAGCCGGCGAACCAGTCGGGACCGTTCTCCAGCAGGGCGCGGATCCAGTACAGGGTCTCAACATTGTTGATCAGCGTGGGACGGTCGAACAGGCCGACCTGGCTGGGGTAGGGAGGCTTCTGCCGCGGCAGGCCGCGCTTGCCCTCCAGCGCCTCCAGCATCGCCGACTCTTCGCCGCAGATGTAGTTGCCGGCTCCGCGGCGCAGTTCGATCCTCGGCAGCTTCAGCCCGAGCGCGGCCAGCTTCGGGATTTCCGTCTCCAGGATGCGGCGGATATGGTCGTACTCGTCGCGCAGGAAGAAGTAGCAGGCCTCAGCCCCCACTGTGATAGCGCCGATCAGCATGCCCTCAAGCACCCGGTGGGGATCGGTCTCCAGATGGACGCGATCCTTGAAGGTGCCGGGCTCGCTCTCGTCCGAGTTCACGGCCATCAGCTTCGGGCCGGTCTCCGCCCGCACAGCGGTCCATTTGCGGCCCGTCGGGAAGCCGGCGCCGCCGAGCCCGCGCAGCCCGGCCTCATGCAGGACGCCAAGCACCCAATCGGCATCCGTCTCGCCGCGCACCAGCGCCTGGAGCCGGTGATAGCCGCCTTCCGCCAGATAGGCGTCGAAGTCGATGACCGGCCGGTCCTTCGGCGGGGGAGCGGCCAGAACCTCCGCCACCGCGTCTGGCTCCAGATCGGTCAGGACCTGCTGCCGGACCCGGCCGCAAGGAGCAGCCTCGCACCGGCCGAGGCAGGCGACACCCTCCACCTCGAACTGCCCGCCGAAGGCCTCGCGCAGGACTTCCAGCCGCTCCGGCGCGCCAACGATGTGGCAGGCCAGGCTGGTGCAGACCTGCAGCACCGGCTTCGGGTCGGACGCGGCTTCGCGGATGCGGAAGCCGTGATAGAAGGTCGCCACTTCATAGACCGCCGCGCGCGGCAGGATCAGTTCCGCCCCCAGGACGTCCAGATCGTCCAGGGTCAGATACCCCTGCTGATCCTGGATACGATGCAGTCTTTCTATCAACTGCGACGTATCCGGCTTGGGACGTTCCGGTACGGCGGGGCGATCGGCTGCCCCCGGTTCAACAATGTGCATTCTCGACCGGTCCTGGTCACGGGGCGCGATGGGCGACGCGCGAAGGGCCGGACAGACCCCCCGCTAATACGGAGAGTCACACGGAAGGGAAGAGCCAATCAACAAACCCGCTCCATGCTGCAATAGAGATCGTCTATCATGGCGGCAATAATCCGGGAGGTTACCGCCATGATCGATAAGCTTGAGCTATTCATCACCCTGGCGCGGGAGCAGCATTTTGGTCGGGCGGCAGAGGCTTGCGGCGTTACCCAGCCTACGCTTTCCGCGGGTTTGCGCCAGTTGGAGAACACGCTCGGCGTTCTGCTGGTCCAACGAGGCTCCCGCTTCCAGGGGCTGACGCCGGAGGGGGAGCGGGTGCTGGAATGGGCCCGTCGCATCGTGGGCGACGCCCGTGCGATGAAGCAGGACATCTACAGCATGCGACATGAGCTGACAGGCCATCTTCGCATTGCAGCGATTCCAACGGCCCTCGCCGTGGTGCATGAGATCACCAATCCATTCCGGGATCGGCACCCCAATGTGCGCTTCACCGTGATCTCCTGCACCTCGCACGAGATTCTGGAGCAGTTGGAGAATCTGGAGATCGATGCCGGCCTCAGCTACCTGGACAATGAGCCGTTGGGCAAGGTCCGCACGGTGCCGCTGTACCGGGAGCGCTACATGCTGATCACCTCCCGCGACAGCACTCTGGGCGACCGCAAGCAGGTCACATGGGCAGAGGTGGGGCAGATTCCGCTCTGTCTCTTGACTCCGGACATGCAGAACCGGCGCATCATCGACAAATTCCTTGGCCTCGCCCCGGAGAAGCGGTCGCCGATGCTGGAGAGCAACTCCATGATCGTGCTCTACGCCCATGTGCGGACGGGCCGCTGGTCCAGCATCATGCCGGAGAAGCTGGCGAGCACGCTTGGCCTGACCGACAGCATGCGCGCCATCCCCATCACCGCGCCCGACGCGCTGAACACGGTCGGCCTGGTCGTCGCCCACCGCGACCCCAGCACGCCGCTGGTCAGCGCCCTGTTGCAGGAAGCGAAGCAGGTGGCGCGCGTGCTGAACGGGTGAGCAGTACGGTTTCCAGCGCGATTATCGCGGCAGCTCCTGTTGAAAAGCAAACAGGAGGTATTGCCATGGCAGACACGCCGAAATCACCCGAGGTCCCGCGCCCGCCATCGAAGGAAGGGGTGGAGCAGATCAGCCGGGCACAGGAGATGCTGGCCGACGACTGGACCGGCGATGGGCCGGAGCAGGGAAATCAGGATCAGGCAGGGCAGGAGCAGCCGAAGACGCCCAGGAAGCCTGAGGGCTGAGGGGTAGGATGTCCGACGCCGGAGAAAGCACCTGCGATGTGTCGGACCTTGTTTTGCTCGATCCACCCTACGAGGCCAATCCGGACACCATGTAAAAAAGGGGACACCCGGCGGGGTGTCCCCTTTTGCATCAGAGCTTCGAGGCGTGGTGCTTCAGATGGTCGTCGATCACGGTCTGGATGAAGAAGTAACCGTGGTCATAGCCCTCGTGCCGGCGGACGGTCAGTTCCTGGCCGGCATCGCCGCAGGCGGCTTCCAGCGCCTCGGGCTTCAGCTGATCCTCCAGGAACTTGTCGGCCAGTCCCTGGTCCACCAGCACGGGGCCGGGGAAGCGCTTGCCGGACTTCACTAGTTCCGAGGCATCGTACTCCGCCCACTTGGAGCGGTCGTGGCCCAGATAGTTGGAGAAGGCCTTCTCGCCCCACGGCACCTGCGTGGGATTGGAGATCGGGGCGAGGGCGGAAACCGACTTGAACCGGTCGGGATAGCGTAGCGCCAGGGTCAGCGCCCCGTGCCCGCCCATGGAGTGACCCATGATGCCCAGCCGGCCGAGGTCGGCGTTCGGGTACTCCGCCTCCACCGCCTCCAGCAGGTCGCCGGTGACATAGGCCTCCATGCGGAAATTCTCGGTCCAGGGAGCACGCGTGGCGTTCAGGTAGAAGCCGGCGGCCTCACCGAAGTCCCAACTGTCGCGGATGCCGGGAAGGTCCAGGCCGCGCGGGCTGGTGTCCGGGGCGATCAGCATGATGCCGAGCTCGGCGGCCATGCGCTCCGCCCCGGCCTTGATCAGGAAAGTGGTCTCGTCGCAGGTCAGGCCGGCCAGATAGATCACGACCGGGACCTTGCCCTTCTCCGCCTGGGGAGGGACGAAGACGCCGAACTTCATCGGAGTCTTGGTGGCGGCGCTGTCATGCTGGTGGTAGCTGACCCAACCGCCGTAGCAACGGTGGCGGGACAGGGTCTGGATGGACGTGTCGGCCATGGGATTCCTCGTTGCTGGGGCTGATCGACATGGGCAGAACCGTGCGTCGGATTGAGCTGTGCCGCAACCCGACGCTCGGATAACGCAGATGCAAACGGCGCCGGCCTGGGAAAGGCGCGGCGCCGTTCACATCCCGGCGGATCAGCCGTAATTGACGACGGAGCGAATGGACTTGCCCTCGTGCATCAGGTCGAAGGCGTGATTGATCTGCTCCAGCGGCATCACATGGGTGATCAGATCGTCGATATTGATCTTACCCTCCATGTACCAGTCGACGATCTTCGGCACGTCGCGGCGGCCGCGGGCGCCGCCGAAGGCGCTGCCCTTCCAGACGCGGCCGGTGACGAGCTGGAACGGACGGGTGGAGATCTCCTGGCCGGCGGCGGCGACGCCGATGATGATCGACTGGCCCCAGCCGCGATGGCAGCATTCCAGTGCCTGACGCATCAGATGGACGTTGCCGACGCACTCGAAGCTGTAATCCACGCCGCCATCGCTCAGGTCGATGATGGCCTGCACCACCTTGTCGCGGCCGACCTGGTCGGGGTTGACGAAGTGGGTCATGCCGAACTGGCGGGCCATCTCCTCACGGGCGGGATTGATGTCCACGCCGATGATCTTGTCGGCGCCGACCATGCGGGCCGCCTGGATCACGTTGAGGCCGATGCCGCCGAGACCGAACACGGCCACGGTCTCACCGACCTGCACCTTGGCGGTGTTGATGACCGCGCCCACGCCGGTGGTGACGCCGCAGCCGATGTAGCAGACCTTCTCGAACGGCGCATCCGGACGGATCTTCGCCAGCGCGATTTCCGGCAGGACGGTGTGGTTGGAGAAGGTGGAGCAGCCCATGTAGTGGAACAGCGGCTTGCCATTCAGGCTGAAGCGGCTGGTGCCGTCGGGCATCAGGCCCTTGCCCTGGGTGGCGCGGATGGCCGTGCAGAGATTCGTCTTGCCGGAGAGGCAGGATTTGCACTGGCGGCATTCCGGCGTGTAGAGCGGAATCACATGGTCGCCCGGCTTCAGGCTGGTGACGCCCGGACCGACTTCCAGCACCACGCCCGCGCCCTCATGGCCCAGGATCGAGGGGAAGAGGCCTTCCGGATCGGCGCCCGACAGGGTGTAGGCATCGGTATGGCAGATACCGGTGGCCTTGATCTCCACCAGCACTTCGCCGGCCTTGGGACCTTCCAGGTCGACTTCCACGACTTCCAACGCCTGACCGGCACCCAGTGCCACCGCCGCCCGCGTCTTCATACTGAAACCTCCCTTGATCGCTGCCGGGCCGGTCGGCCGGCAGCCTAGCGTGTTGATTCGTCTGCATCGGAGCGTCAGGGCGCGGAACGGCCCCGGACGCTGTCCGGTCACTCGGAACGGCCTGCATGCTTTCATGAAATTGCGGCCCGGTGCAACAAAGGGCCGCCGTGCTGCGATAGAAACCTTCTATCAATCATTCGGCGAGGACGTTGCTCCGACGATGCGTCCGGCGCATGATGGTGCTCGGAATTCCGCTCCGGAAAGGATCATGAGGATGCACCGTCTTCTCCTCCCCGTCCTGCTGCTCGCCGCTGCTCCGGCCGTGGCGCAGGAGGTGTCAGGGAACGACTATCCCACAGAGGCGCGGGTCGAGTACGTGATGGCCTGCATGGCCAGCAACGGCAACACGCTGGACGCCCGCCGCGAATGCTCATGCAGCATCGACGTCATTGCCGACTATATCAGCTACCGCGACTATGAGGCGGTGGAGACCGCCATGGCCATGCAGCAGATGCCGGGCGAGCGCGCCGGCATGATGCGCGGCGTCGGCTGGATGAAGGACCTGCTGGAGCGCTTCCGTCAGGCGCAGGTCGAGGCCGATCTGGAGTGCTTCCGGCGCAAGGGCGAGTAACCGTGAGAAGAGCGCAATCCCCTCTCACTCCGGCGGGGAGGGGAGGACGTTTGCCGTTAATGCCAACCTTTACGCCGGCGGAGCGCCCACGGGCCAGGACTGGCGGAAGGTGGCGCCCTTGCTGTCCACAGCTTCAACCTCCAGCATGCCTTCTGCGTCGGGCACGAAGCGGAAATGCAGGCTCGGGTCCTCGCTCATCGAGATGTCGGTCTTCACGTCCAGCACGGGCGCGCCATTATATCGGATGCTGACCCGCTCGATGTAATGGGGCTGGATGTAGGTCCGGGTGATCTGGTCGAACTGCAGGCCGCTGTTGTTCGGATGGCTGATCAGTGCCTGCGCCTCCACCGGCTGTCCGGCGCGGATGTCGGTGGGAAGGTTCAGCTTCATCCGGCCCATGCGGGCGAGCGCCTGTTCCGGGTCCTTCAGGGCAGGGGCGGAGCAGCCGCCGGAGGCCTTCACGAAGGCCGAGGTTTCCAGCAACCGGCCCGATTCCGTCTCGGCCAGCGCATGGACATGCGTGTACTGGTCGACGCGGACGCGGGTTTCCAGCATGTGGGGAAGGCCGCGCTCCCCGATCTCCGCCGTGAAGACCAGCGGCACGGGGTTGTCGTCCACCAGCAGATGCAGCCGCCGCACCGGGTCGCCCTGCTGCGGAGCGACGTGGATGGCGATTGGCACCAGGGCCGCGTCGGCGGCCCGGTACGGGGCCTCAAGCCGCAGCATGTCGCCGGCGGGTTCGGCCGCGCGGCCGGGGAAGTAGGTCTCCAGCAGCTCGGTCCAGCGCGCCCGGTCAGCTTCCGTCATCTCCGTCGCCGGAGGCGGCGCGGCAATGGCGGGCGTGCCGGCCAACAGCGCCAGCACCACGGCGGCGCGGCCGGTTCGGATCAGCATGGATGAGCACATGGCGGCTACTCCCATTCCAGCTCGGCAAAAGCGGCAGTGACCAGTTGCGGATGGCTGGTCTGCCACAGCTCCCACTTGGTCTTCTCGTCGGCCGCAGCCAGTTCCACGGCGCGGGTCAGGCCGGCTCGTTCCTGCAACAGGTCGCGGATGTCTTCCGTGACGACGTGCAGGTAGGCCTGCAACGTCTCGACGGCTGCCGGCCAGGGGGATACGGGGCCATGGCCAGGAACGGCGCGCGTCGCCGGCTGGTCCGCCAGCGCGTCCAGCACCTGCTGCCAGCCGAGGATGCTGCCGTCCAGGGACGGGTGCCGCTCCACGAACAACAGGTCTCCGGTGAACAGGGTGCCGGTCGCCTCGTCCAGGACCGTCAGGTCATTATTGGTATGGGCGGTCGGGTGTGCGGTCAGCAGCAGCGTCCGGTCGCCCAATTCCAGATGCAGCGTGTCACGCACCATGATGGTCGGCAGATGCTGATCCGGAGCTTCCGGCAATCCGGACGCCCAGTCTGCGGCGCGGTTGCGGTAGCTTTCCCAACGGCGGGCCAGCGCGTCGGGCAGGTTCGCGTGCCCGACGATCTCCGCGCCCGCCGCCCGGAATACGGCGTTGCCCAGTACATGGTCCGGATGCATGTGGGTGTTCACCACATAGCGAATCGGCAGGCTGGTCCTGGCTCGGATCGCGGCCTGGAGCCGCCGGGCGATTTCCGGCGAGCTGCCGCTGTCCACCACCGCCACCGCTGCGGTTCCGATGATGAAGGCCAGGTTGGCGATGTCGCCCCCATTGGACTTGTCCGACTCCTGATGCACGCCCTGATGCACATGGATGCCGGGCGCAATTTCGGTCATCTTCAGCGGGGCAGGGCCTGCGAGGGCTGCCGATACCGCCAGCGCCAGCAACATCAGGCCAGCCGTCATGACGGCGGCAATGGTCGGGTTCGGCTGTCCGGCGGGTAGGCGCATCCAATCCTCACCAGAAGGAGGTAACTCCCGCGCACCGCACCTCGTCTGAATAGTTTCGAGGCAAATAATGCCCGTGCGGCTTGCGCATTGAATGCAGTGCAAAAGAAATCGCGTATTGATGCTGCGCTGCAAAAGAATACGGCCGTTTTATGATAGCGGAATTGAAAGGTTCCATGAACCGCATAATTCGTGCTTGTATCGTCTGGGTCGGAAAGGGCGGAGTTACCTTTCGTAAGCCTCTGGAATTACAGTGGGGAGATCGATCGGCATGTGGATCGGAAAGTGTCGTCGAGGGATGCTTGCGCCCGCGATGGTGCTCCTTGCGGTGCTGGGCATCGCGCCGCTGTCATCGGCCCAGGCCCAGTCGGGTGCTGCACAGCCCACCCGCATCGCCATCGGCTATCTGGGCCGGGAGGAGGCGCCGCGGACGCCGCTGACCTTCCTGCATCCTGAGCTGACGGACGAAGGGGTGCAGGGCGCGCGGCTTGGCGTCCAGGACAACAACACGACCGGCCGCTTCATGAATCAGAGCTTCGAGCTGGTGGAGCAGGTCGTTCCCCGTGGCGGGGATGTGGCCGCACCGGTGCAGGCGCTGGCGGAGCAGGGCGTGCGGCTGCTGGTGGCAGACCTGCCGGCGGAGGAGCTGAATGCGCTGCTGGACCAGCCCGCGGCCAAGGACATGCTGGTGTTCAATGCCCGCGCCAAGGATGACGAACTGCGGAACGCGCAGTGCCGGGCGAACCTGCTGCACACGATCCCCAGCCGCCGCATGCTGGCGGACGGGCTGGCGCAGTATCTGAAATGGAAGCGCTGGGACCGCTGGATGCTGGTGGTGGGGAAGTACCCCGAGGACAAGGCCTATGCCGACGCCCTGCGCCGCGCCGCCAAGAAGTTCGGCGCCCGCATCGTGGACGAGAAGGAATGGACCTTCGAGGAAGGCAACCGCCGGTCCGACAGCGGCCATACCACGGTGCAGTCGCTGGTGCCCACGGCCACCCAGGGCGACGAGCACCAGGTGTTGGTCGTGGCGGATGAGCGGGACATCTTCGGGGAGTATCTGCCCTATCGCACCTGGCTGCCGCGGCCGGTGGCGGGGACCCACGGGCTGGTGCCCACGGCCTGGGACCGGGTGCATGAGCAGTGGGGCGCAACCCAGATGCACAGCCGGTTCGAGAAGCTGGCCGGGCGCTGGATGACCGAGCGGGACTATGCTGCCTGGGTCGCTGTCCGCGCGGTGGGGGAAGCGGCGACCCGGACCAAATCCACCAGCCCCGACGAGCTGGCGTCCTTCATTCAGGGAAAGGACTTTAATGTGGCCGGCTTCAAAGGGCAGGCGCTGACATTCCGCGACTGGAACGGCCAGCTTCGCCAGCCGATCCTGCTGGCCGGCCCCCGCATGCTGGTCTCCGTATCCCCGCAGGAGGGATTCCTGCATCCGGTCAGCCTGCTGGACACGCTGGGCGATGACCGGGCGGATTCGACCTGTGAGCGGGGCTGAGGATTGCCGTAGGTCGCAAGAAGCCGTAGGCGGATTGCGACGTCCCGCAGCCCGCATGAAGATGTCGCAATCCGCTCCGCTGCTTGCGACCTACGGAGTACAGGCGCCGAAATGAAAAGAACATCGATCAGGGAGGTTGAGACCATGTTGCAGAAGAGCCTGCTGGCCGCCACGGCATTGGCAGTGTGCATGACCCTGCCGTGGCCGGCAGCGGCTTATCAGATCTTCATCTCGAACGAGAAATCGAACGATGTCGTCATCGTGGATTCGGAAAGCCTGGAGGTGGTCAACCGGATCGAGGTGGGCCGGCGGCCGCGCGGCATCACCTTCAATCATGATGGCAGCCTTCTCTATGTCTGTGTCGGCGACGACAATCGGATCGACGTGATCGACACCAGCAGCGCGAAGGTGGTCGGCAGTCTGCCGTCCGGCCCCGATCCGGAGCTGTTCGTCCTGCACCCGAACAAGCCGATCCTCTATGTCGCCAATGAGGACGACAACATGGTCACCGTGGTCGATATCGAGCGCGGGGTCACCATGGGCGAAATCCTGGTGGGGGTGGAGCCGGAAGGGATGGGGATCAGCCCGGATGGCAAGACCCTGGTGAACACCTCCGAAACCACCAACATGGCTCACTTCATCGATACGGATACGCTGGAGATCACGGACAACGTCCTGGTCGACAGCCGCCCGCGCGTGGCCCAGTTCACCAACGACGGCCGCTTTGTCTGGGTGAGCTCCGAGATCGGCGGGACGGTCAGCATCATCGACACTTCGACCCGCCAAGTCGTGCATAAGATCGAATTCTCGCTTCCGAGCATTCCGAAGGAAGCCGTCCAGCCGGTGGGCATCCAGCTCACCTCCGACGGGAAGCGCGCCTTCGTGGCGCTGGGACCGTCCAACCGGGTGGCCGAGATCGATCAGCAGACCTATGAGGTGAAGCGCTACCATCTGGTGGGGCAGCGGGTCTGGAACTTGGCGCTCTCGCCCGATGAAAGCCGGCTCTACACCACAAACGGGGTCAGCAACGATGTCACCGTGATCGATGTCGAAGCCGGCAAGCCCATCAAGAGCCTGCCGGTGGGCGATGCGCCTTGGGGCGTGATCGTGAAGCCGAAAAGCTGATGTCAGAGATCGAGCTTGTTCCTGGCGAGCCAGCGGACGCCATGCAGCCACGATTCGTCGTTGTCGCCGCGGATATCGGCCCCGGCCATGGTGAAGACCTCGCCCGTGGCCACATTCTGGCCGACGATCTGAATCTTCAGAATCAGCGTGCTGATCTTATGGACCACGGCGATGAAGGAGACATCTCCATCCAGGGCCTTGGCCACGTCCCGCTCACAGCCGTTGCATTTGTAGAGCGGGCCGAGGCTGGCGATGTGCTCCGCCTCGGGCGCGAGATCCACGGCCGCGTACTTCGGCGAGGCGTCGATCAGCCGGCGCAGCTCGTCGCTGACGAGGTCGATCCGCTTCTCCAGCGCGGGGTTGGAGCCTTCGCCGCTGGTGTCATACAGCTCCACATCGAAGACCACCGCCCGCTGTTCGGCGGCTGCCGTCTGATCCTGCGCAAGGGCGGGAAGGGCGGGCGCCAGCAGGGCGGAAAACAGAGCGGGAATCGCAAGATGGCGCATGATGATCGGTGGTCCTGGTCAAGAGGAATGAGCGCAGTGCTCGCCCTTGCAACAGGGCTTGCCATGGCCGTCCCGGCCCCTGCGGTGGCTGCAACCTCCACCGATCCGGACTGGCCGTGCGTGCGGGTGATGGTGCCGGAAATGTCGCCCGGGCTGATCTGGAGCGGGCCGCCAATCGATGGCATCGATCCGACAGCATGGCAGAAGGACCCGGAGGTGCGGGACCTCGTGCTGCGCGTAACGGACCGGCGGGTTCCGCCGGACAAGGCCGCGGCCGCCATCAACGAATTCGCGGCGGGGCTGACGCCGGAGGAGAAAACGGATCGGCTGGTGCTGCTGTTCAGCGGCGCCTTCCACACCTTGCAGGAGGAGCGCGGAGACAGTCTGGAGGCGATCCGGCGTTACGCGGCCGGTCAGCGGACCATGCTGGACCGGATCTCCGGTCATCTGAAGCAGATGGAGACCCAGCAGGAAGGAACGCCGGACTGGCAGCGGACTGCGGACGAGCTTGCGACCGACCGCAGGGTCCTGGATGAGCGCCGGCGCATGTTGACGGCCGTGTGCGACCGCCCGGTTCTTTTCGAACAGCGCCTGGGAATCCTGGCCCGCACCATCGCCCCGCATCTTCCGGCGGAATAGAAGCGCCGGAAACTGGCGGACGGTGGGGAGTAGGGGGAGCGGCAGCGCGGCTCGGAAGCCCGCTGTCGCGCTCCGGCCTGCGGCGTTCTTGCGACCTGCAGTCCTGAGCGGGGACTTCATCGTCCGTTGGGCAGGTCGAGCCCGGGGAGATGATCCGACGCCACGGTGAGGAACTGTCACCACTATGTCGGATTGGCGCTCTGTTCGATCCGACCTACGGGGTGCGGCCATGCTCACCCCTTGGCAGGGCCGCCGTCCCAGGGTGTGGCCGGCGCCAGGGCACGCCGGGCATCGGTCCAGCCATCTGTTCCGTCGGGGTACCAAGCAACATTGGTGTAGCCCAGTTCCAGCGCCCGCTTTGCAGCATTCCAGCTCATCCAGCAATCGCGACGGCAGAAGAAGACCAGCGGAGCGGTATGGTCGCCCCCGGTCACCTGCTCCAGGCCCCGTTGGAAATATTCGGCCTGCTCCGCCGTTGGTTCACCCCAACCCGTGTCGGGCAGCCAGATGGCGCCGGGCAGAGATTCATGGGGCCGCGGCAGCCAAGCGCCTTCGCGCCCTTCCGGCTGCGGCGCCTTGGGCGGCAGGACATCGATCAGCAGCGGATCGTTCGGGCCGGCCAGCAGGCGCACCACATCGGGCGTCGTCAGCACCTGCGCCCCCGCCAGCGTGGCCGGTACGGGCGCCAGATAATCCGCCTTCCGATAGTCCGCCGGTTCCGGCGCTGCGGCCTGGATCAGCTTGCCATTTCGGTCAAGCAGAGGGACGCCGTATTCGTTCAGCAGCGCGTCGATTCGGGGCTGATTGGCCTTGATCCAGTCATTCAGCCAGTGCTTCCACTCCGGCTCCTCCGGGCGGATGCCCATGGAGATATGGAAGGTCATGCGCTGACCGCCCGGTTCCTCCGTCAGGGGGACGACCGTCAGCGGCACCTGCTGCTGCTTCGCCCAGTAGGCGGCGAGGGGCCCCCAGAGCACGGCGGCGTCGGTCAGGCCCGCAGCCACGTCCTCGACAGCCTGACGGGCCGGTTGCAGGCTGCGCGTGTCCACTGCGAGCTGATAGGGCTCGATGTTGGTGAGATCGTTCATGAACAGGAAGTCGATTGCGGGCGTCTGCGCCACGATCCCGATGCGCGCGCCTTTCAGGCTGGGGTCCTTCAGCGTCCGTGCGCTGATCCCGCCGCCTTCCCGGTAAACCAGAGCGTAGGTGGAACGGTAATAGGGGTTCGTATTCTGCATCAGGGCTTCGCCGGAGGCGGTGCCCATGACGATGTCGCACTTGCGCGAACCCAGCGTGTTGCGCACGAAGCCGATGGTCTGCGGCCACCAAGTGTAGGTGACCTCGACTCCCAGATCGGCGGCGATCATCTCTGCCAGCTTGTTCTCGAACCCTTCCCCCTTCTCATTGGAATAGGGGAGGGAGTTCGGATCGGCGCAGACGCGGAGCTGGTCACGTCCGGTCTGCTCGATGGCGGCGCCGGCCGGAGCCGACGCCAGCAGGATTGCCGCCAGTGCGGGGACGAAGGCGGGCAGTCCGCGGATCATGCGCGCCATCGTTTCCCTCCGCTTTAGCTGCCCATCCGGGCCGGGCGACCGCGGTCCACCTCGCCGTCCGAACGGCCCTTGAGGTAGCGGTAGATATCGTCGAGATGCATCATTACGTTGGGGTCGAGACCGAAGCTTGGCATCACCCTCTCTCCGCCGGCTCCTTCCACCTTGCGGCCGTTGGTGACCACATCTGCGAAGGCGACGTAGTCGAGCCGCTTCAGGCTCTCCGTCAGGTTCGGTGCGAAGCTGCCGCCCAGCCCGTCGGGGCCGTGGCAGACGTGACAGGAATTGTGATAGCGGCGATAGCCGTTATAGGTGCCCTTGTCGACCTTGCCGTCCTGGACCTCGTAGGTCGGCAGTCCCTCATCGTCGACGGGTGCATCCTGGGCGGAGACGGGAGCTGCAAATGCCACGGCGGCCAGAAGCATCGCCGGGATCATGAATATCGACTTCGACCGCATAGTGATCCTTTCACCCTCGATAGCGAATTGTCGTGCAGGCGCTGTCGTCACCGCTTGCGGTGGGGACCTGTTCGGGAGAGCCCAAGGTATTCCGCCTTGAGCATCAGGGACATCCCGGATCTGCGATCCTGCAGGTCTTGGGCCGTTTCTCATTCGGCCCGAAGGGGCGGCAGGGTTCATCCTGTCGCCCCTTGCCGGAGCCGGCCGGGTCCTGGGACCCGGCCGTTCGGAATGCGCCATGAGCGGCGTCGTAGAAGGCCGACCTTACTTCGCCGAAGCCTGACGGCTGCGGCTCGGCACTTCGAACACGGTCAGCACGCCGCCGAGCTGGGTGTATTCGCCCAGGCTGGAGTGCGCGCCGACAGCGCCGAGGCCTTCCTGCGGGTTGGTCAGACCGGCCGCGAGGCCGATGCCGGCCCAGCCGCCGATGCCGGACAGCACGGCGACGTACTGCTTGCCGTCATGCATGTAGGTGTTGACGTTGCCGATGATGCCGGACGGGGTCTTGAAGCGCCACAGCTCCTTGCCGTTCTCCATGTCGAAGGCAACGAGGTGACCCTCAAGCGTGCCGTAGAAGCCGACGCCGCCCTTGGTGGTCAGAGCGCCCGACCAGACCGCGAACCGCTCCGGGATGGACCACTTGACCTTGCCGGTGGCGGCGTCCCAGGCGATGAAGTTGCCCATGCCGCCATGGCTGTTCGGGGCCGGATACATGGACAGGGTGGCGCCCACATAGGGCTGACCCGCCTGGTAGGAGACCTCGAAGGGCTCATAGTCCATGCAGATGTGGTTGGTCGGCACGTAGAACAGGCCGGTATCCGGCGAGAAGCTGGCCGGCTGCTGGTCCTTGGAGCCGAGTGCGGCCGGGCAGACGCCCTTGGTGTTCACGTCCGGGCCGTTGGCGAAGGTGCTGTACTCCTTCACCACCTGCGGGCGGCCGGTCTTCATGTCCACATGCGTGGCCCAGTTGACCGTCGGGTCGAACTTCTCCGCGACCAGCAGTTCGCCGGTCTTGCGGTCCAGCGTGTAGCCGAAGCCGTTGCGGTCCAGGTTGACCAGGACCTGGCGCTTCTTCCCGCCGATCTCGATGTCGGCGAGAATGTTCTCGTTCACGCCGTCATAGTCCCACTCGTCGAAGGGGGTCTTCTGGAAGACCCACTTGGCCTCACCCGTGTCGGCGTCGCGGGCGAAAATGGTCATGGACCACTTGTTGTCGACGGGCTTGCCGTCCTTCGCGCGCTGGGCCGGGTTCCAGGTGCCCGGGTTGCCGGTGCCGTAATAGACCAGGTTGGTTTCCGGATCGTAGGTGTACCAGCCCCAGGTGGTGCCGCCGCCGATCTTCCACTCATCCCCGTTCCAGGTGGAGACGCCGAGATCTGCCTCGCCGATGGGCTTGCCCATCATCAAGGTCTTCTTCGGATCGATCTTCACGTCCTTGTCGGGACCGGTGGAGTAGGCGCGCCAGACCTGCTTGCCGGACTTGACGTCATAGGCGGTCAGGTGACCGCGAACGCCGAACTCACCGCCGGAGATGCCGACCAGGACCTTGTCCTTGATGACGACAGGGGCGGCGGTCAGCGTCTCGCCGCGGGTATGGTCGCCGTTCTTGGCGGACCAGACGACCTTGCCGCTTTCGGCGTCGAGCGCCACCAGCGTGTTGTCGGCCTGGGCCAGGAAGATCTTGCCGTCAGCGAAGGCAACGCCGCGATTCACGGTGTCGCAGCACATGACCGGAATGACGTTCGAGTCCTGGGTCGGCTCGTACTTCCACTTGATGCGCCCGTCTTCCTTCAGGTCGAGCGCGTAAACGGCGTTCGGAAACGGCGTATGCAGGTACATGGTGTCGCCGATGACCAGCGGCCCGCCCTCATGACCGCGCAGAACGCCGGTGGAGAAGGTCCATGCGACCCTCATGTCCTGGACGTTCTGCTTATTGATCTGGTCCAGCGGGCTGTACCGATGACCTGCGTAATTGCCAAGCTGCATCGCCCAATTGTTCGGGTCCTTTACCAGCTTCATCACGCCATCGTTCGCGTGCGCCGGCATCGCGATGAGCAGCGCTGCAGATGCCAACAAGCACCGAGTGAACGCTTTCATGTGATGTTCCTCCCGCAATCTGTTCTGGTAAACGCTTTGCGCGCTACCCCCTTATCCTGGCCCGCCCGTGATCGCGATACCGGCTAGCCTGAGGCAAACCGTAGCACCGCGTTTCAGGTGCGGCAATAGATGATATCAATGAACGTTAACCGCTGAAGCCCGTATTTCTCTGATAAAATCGGCCTTTAGTCATAGTTCGGCAGCAATGGGCGCCAAGTCTCAATAGAGTTTTCGCAAACGCCGCATTGAATATTGCAATGCAGCGAAGAACTGTGCGGATCGATTTCAAAAGGGGTAGTTCTTGTCTTCTCGCACGCGCAATAGGGCCGAAAAGCGCGGATTCTGTGCGCCTTCCGGGAGTGGTGGGTGCAATGCCGAAGACGCTTGTAACGTCGGTACGGCGCCATGCCGCCCGGATGGACGCCGTCCCGTGTACGCTGCGAACTATTTGCGGACGGTTGCGGTCCGCAGGGCGGGCGCTTCGGCGCCGGCCTCGTAATCGAACCAGCAGACCGGGATGGCGGTGAACGGTTCGCTCTGCTTCGGGCTGACATTGGCCCGACCGGTCACTGCGATCAGGTAGGACTGGCCGAGCGCAGCCACCGATTCCTCCGTCCGCCCTACCCGGTCAGCCCAGGAGCTGGAAATCAGACGGCCGGTCTCGCCGGCAGCCATGGGCGACAGCCACTCCACCCCGGCCCCGATTCGCACCTGGGCGGCGATGGCCTGCATGGCCATGCTTTCACACTCGGTCATCATCTCCGGCGTGATTCCGGCGACGGCCTTTTCATAGATCTCGGCTGGAAGTCCGTTATCGGCGGACTGTGCCGACTGGGCGTGCGCCGTTGCGGCGGCGGAGAGGAGCAGGCCGATGGTCCAGGCCAGGCGGGCGGTGCGTTTCATGCGATCCGATCCTGTCTCAGCGAAGAAGGTGACGACATCCTTTACTAGGCTCTGCAGCTCCGCAACGGGAGCTGTCTTGGACCAAAGTATAAGAGCCGCCCGAAAACGCGAAGCGCCCCGCGGCAGGCGCGGGGCGCTTCAAACACGGCGTAAGGTCCCGTCGATCAGAGACGTACGCCCTGGGTCGTGAATGCCTTTTCGACATTGGTCTGCATTCCGCCCAGGACGGCCGCCGCCCCGACGGCAATGACCAGCGCCACGGCGATGCTGCTGAGAAAAGCCTTCATCTCACCCTCCCTGATGGGGCCTCGCGCCCCGTTCCTTGGTCTTCGCCAGGATAGGCCGATACGGGTCCGGGATCAACGACGCGTCCGAAAGGGCTACAGGTCGGGGCGCTGGGCCAGTAGCCGCTCGGCCTCTACCAGGTCCTGGGGGGCATTCGCGTTGAAGAATGGATCTACCGGATCGGCCCGGAAATCCGCGTAGGCGAGGGGATAGCGTGCGGTCCAACGGTCGATCTTGCGCATCTCCTCGTCGACCACGGACCTGCGGAGTTCATGGCGCAGGGCCAGCGGCCACAGGCCGATGACGGGATGAGTCTGCCAGCCGCCCTCGATCCGGTCATAGGGGCCCGACCGGGCGCAGGCCAGTTGTGCGCCCGCCCCCTCCCGCGCACCCGTCATGTGCGCGGCCAGGTCGCGGGGAAGGAAGGGGCAGTCGGTCGCCACGCTCAGCACGTCGGTCGCACCATCGACATGGTCGGCCGCCCAGTCCAACGCCGCCAGCACGCCGGCCAAAGGGCCGGCGAAATCCGGAACGGTATCCGCCACCACCGGAAGGTCGTGCAGGAACGGGTAATCTCTGAACCGGGCGGGATCGCCATTGGCATTGATGATCAGCACGTCCACCTGGGGCCGAAGGCGTTCCACTACCCGCTCCAGGATCGGGCGGCCACCGACCGTCTTCAGGGATTTGTCGCCGCCACCCATCCGTCGTGCCAACCCGCCGGCCAGCAGCACTCCGACAAGCCTAGTCATCGTCGCGTGCTCCCTTTCTGCGATGTTTGTGCTCCTCTTCGGCATGCTGCCGCCAATCGGCATCGAAGACGATGCGCTCCTGTCCGGCCAGGGCGATAAATCTACGGCCACGGGCCCGACCGATCAGGGTAAGCCCGATCTGGCGGGCAAGCTGAACGCCCCAGGCGGTGAAGCCGCTACGGCTGACCAGGATCGGAATGCCCATCTGCGCGGTCTTGATCACCATCTCCGACGTCAGCCGCCCCGTGGTGTAGAAGATCTTGTCGTCGGGGGAGATATTGTTCTGGAACATCCAGCCCGCGATCTTGTCCACTGCGTTGTGCCGGCCGACATCCTCCATATAGACCAAGGGATGGTCCTCCTGGGCCAGGACGCAGCCATGTATGGCCCCGGCCGTAAGGTAAAGGCTGGGAGCAGTGTTGATCTTGTGCGTCAGGGCATAAAGCCAGGAGGTGCGGATGCGAGCCTCGCGCGGCAGCGTCACCTTTTCGAACTTCTCCATGACGTCGCCGAAGGCGGTGCCCTGGGCGCAGCCGGAGGTCAGCGTCTTCTTCTTCAGCTTTTCCTCGAAGTCCGTCCGACACTCGGTACGGACCACCACCACCTCCAGCTCCTCGTCATACTGTATGGCGGTGATCTGGTCGTCCTGGCGAAGCATGTTCTGATTCAACAGGTAACCCAGGGCCAGATACTCCGGGTAATCGAGGATCGTCATCATGGTGACGATCTCCTGCCCGTTGAGGTACAGGGTCAGCGGACGCTCCACCGTCACGGCCGTATCGATGGCCGCGCCGGTCTGGTCGATCCCCTGAACCATTTCCGTCAGGCGCGGATCATCGGGGTTCGGGGTGATGAGGAATTCTGGCGGAAGGCTATCCATGTCCAGTCCCTGGTGCCGGGTCGTGAACTCCATCTTAGGCCATCCCCGGCGGATGGGTAGGGGGCAGGGTTGGTGACGGGCAAGTACAGGTCTGGAGCTGCCTACCCGGCGGGCCATCCAGCCGCGCTCCTGATTCTCGCTATCGCACCGGACCTCCTCGCCGGCTGGACGCGCACGCCGGGCAATCAGGCATTGCCGTTGCTCCCACCGGTCACGCGCAGGCTGCCACGTGTGCCTCGGCTGCCCGCCGGTAACCTTGAGTGGTCGGTGCAGGCGGTGCGGGACAGCGGGGCCGGACTGATCGTCGATGTGGGCGGTTCCACCGCGCCGGAGTTGGCGGACATCGCCGCTGCCGCGGGGGTGGACCTACTGACCTTGGCTGGAAGGCTTGCGTCCACTCCGGAGATGGTCCGCCGCCTGGGCAGGGCGCTCGGGAGGACGGAGCGGGGACAAATGCTGGCGGAGGAGGTGGAGCGTTGGCTGGACCTGACCCGCCGCGCGACGATGTCGCCCACCCGCATCCACTACGGCTGCGGGCCGGATGCCTTGGAGGTGCCTGTCGCAGACACCCTGGCGCGGGAGACCTTCACGCACCTGGGACTGGAGATGCTGCCTGCGGATTCTGACGGACCGCTTGCACGGGTTACCGCGGCCGACGTCACTGCGTTCGATCCGGAATGGATCGTCTGTCTGGACGAGGCTGCGGCCGGCTCGATCCGCGCCGATCCAGCTTGGCGACCAGTCCGCGCCGTTGCGGCCGGCCGGGTTCTGGCATCCCCGGCGCAACCCTTCCTCTGGCTGGACCGCCCGCCCGGCATAAACCGAATGCTTGGCCTGCTCTGGCTGGCAAGTCGGCTCCGTCCTGGCGGAACCGACGATGGAGAGCTGGAACGATGCCTGCGGATTCTGACCGGACGCTTGTAGACGGGGCAGGGGAGGGCAGCCTCTGACGGCCGCCATCCATCGCTTCGTTCCTCCTTGGGGACGGTCCCGATTTCAGTCTTCTGAAAAAAACCCATTGACCGGTGCGGTGTAACCCCCTACATAGCCGCTCCGCCGCGGGACGGACCGGGCGGCGCTGCCGAGAGGCGGTGCTGCGGGTTGGGTCTGGCGGCGGCGTGGTGTCGAAGACGGTCCCGTCCTTATGGACGGCGCGGCCGGCCCGGAGAGGGAAAGCGGAGCGGGCCTTGAAAAAAGGCCTTGCACTGCGGCCCGGACGGGAGTAGATACCGCGGCCCCGGCGAGCGGGACGGGACGGCGGCGACGCGGTCTTGACCAGGGCTCGGACGGGGGCCAGATACAGGTTTCGCCCCAGCCTCTGACGAGGTTTGCCGGCCAGCCGCGAGGCGGGCGGCGCGGGGTGTTGGCGGCCTTCGGGCCGCAGCGGGTCTTGAACAACTGCATATGGTTTTGAGAAGGGATGCGCAGGCGGCGGTCTCTGGGTGCCGGCGGGAGCTGGTGTTTGGAGTGCCTTATAGCTTGTGCATCACGCCAAGAATGCTCTGACCTGTTCTGATGGAGACATCGGGGCGGGTGCTTCAGGAGACAATTCGGGTAGGATTGCACCGGTTGAGGTGCTCCGTCGATGAGGATGTTGGTTTCGGCCGATATCCGCTTCAAACCTGAGAGTTTGATCCTGGCTCAGAACGAACGCTGGCGGCAGGCCTAACACATGCAAGTCGAACGAAGGCTTCGGCCTTAGTGGCGCACGGGTGAGTAACGCGTGGGAACGTGCCCTTTGGTCTGGGATAACGTCTGGAAACGGACGCTAATACCGGATGAGCCCTCTGGGGGAAAGATTTATCGCCAAGGGAGCGGCCCGCGTCTGATTAGCTTGTTGGTGGGGTAATGGCCCACCAAGGCGACGATCAGTAGCTGGTCTGAGAGGATGATCAGCCACACTGGGACTGAGACACGGCCCAGACTCCTACGGGAGGCAGCAGTGGGGAATATTGGACAATGGGGGCAACCCTGATCCAGCCATGCCGCGTGAGTGATGAAGGCCTTCGGGTTGTAAAGCTCTTTCGCACGCGACGATGATGACGGTAGCGTGAGAAGAAGCCCCGGCTAACTTCGTGCCAGCAGCCGCGGTAATACGAAGGGGGCTAGCGTTGTTCGGAATTACTGGGCGTAAAGGGCGCGTAGGCGGCGCTTCAAGTCAGATGTGAAAGCCCCGGGCTCAACCTGGGAACAGCATTTGAGACTGGAGTGCTTGAGTTCCGGAGAGGTGGGTGGAATTCCCAGTGTAGAGGTGAAATTCGTAGATATTGGGAAGAACACCGGTGGCGAAGGCGGCCCACTGGACGGATACTGACGCTGAGGCGCGAAAGCGTGGGGAGCAAACAGGATTAGATACCCTGGTAGTCCACGCCGTAAACGATGTCGGCTAGACGTTGGGGCTCTTAGAGCTTCGGTGTCGCAGCTAACGCATTAAGCCGACCGCCTGGGGAGTACGGCCGCAAGGTTGAAACTCAAAGGAATTGACGGGGGCCCGCACAAGCGGTGGAGCATGTGGTTTAATTCGAAGCAACGCGCAGAACCTTACCAGCCCTTGACATGCCTGGACCGGCGCAGAGATGCGCTTTCCTCTTCGGAGGCCGGGACACAGGTGCTGCATGGCTGTCGTCAGCTCGTGTCGTGAGATGTTGGGTTAAGTCCCGCAACGAGCGCAACCCTCATCGTCAGTTGCCATCATTTGGTTGGGCACTCTGGCGAAACTGCCGCTGACAAGGCGGAGGAAGGCGGGGATGACGTCAAGTCCTCATGGCCCTTACGGGCTGGGCTACACACGTGCTACAATGGTGGTGACAGTGGGCAGCGACCCTGCGAAGGGAAGCGAATCTCCAAAAGCCATCTCAGTTCGGATTGCACTCTGCAACTCGGGTGCATGAAGTTGGAATCGCTAGTAATCGCGGATCAGCACGCCGCGGTGAATACGTTCCCGGGCCTTGTACACACCGCCCGTCACACCATGGGAGTTGGCTTTACCCGAAGCCGGTGCGCTAACCCGTAAGGGAGGCAGCCGACCACGGTACGGTCAGCGACTGGGGTGAAGTCGTAACAAGGTAGCCGTAGGGGAACCTGCGGCTGGATCACCTCCTTTCTAAGGAACCGGCTCATCCGCCGCCCCGCCTGAGATGTTCAGGCCCTGGGTTTCCAGGTAAGGGGCCGCCGCCGGCGCATCCCTTCTCAACGGATCATGAGCAACCTGCCCCCGGCAGTCGGGCTTGTGGCTCTGGGCCCCGGATCGGGGTCCGGGGCCGAAGCCTCCGACCCAGGGGCTCGGAAGCTTCGGGCTAGTAGCTCAGCTGGTTAGAGCGCGCGCTTGATAAGCGTGAGGTCGCAAGTTCAAATCTTG